>DAOUGD010000070.1:0-15065 GCA_034429475.1 Anaerolineae bacterium | reverse complement strand
CGGCGGGCGCAGCCCGCCGACGAAAAAATACCCTTCAAACCGCGCCTTTAGGCGCAAATCGCAGGCCAAAACGAATTTTCGGATAGATTCTAAGGACTATCAGACTTTTCTAAAGGAGAGTACAGCAATGTCAACTAAATTTGTGCGTGTGTTGGATGTCAGGCGGCCGGTTTGGGGAATGGTGGAAGGGAATATTGTCTATCACCTGGAGGGTTCCCCCTATGGGGAATGGCGGCGTGGCGCGATGCTGGGCGCATTGGAGGCGCTGACGTTGCTCCCGCCCACCGAACCCACCAAAATCGTCTGCGTGGGACGCAACTACGCGGCGCACGCGGCAGAGCACAACAACCCCGTGCCGGAAGCGCCGCTGCTCTTCCTCAAGCCGCCGAGCAGCGTCATTGGCCCCGGCGCGGCGATTGAACTGCCCACGCTCTCGCAGCGGATCGAGCACGAGGCGGAACTGACCGTCGTCATCGCCCGGCCCTGCCGCAACGTGACGCCGGAGGAAGCGTGGGACTACGTGCTCGGCGTGACGTGCGGCAACGACGTGACCGCGCGCGACTTGCAGCGACAGGATGGCCAGTGGACGCGCGGTAAAGGCTTCGACACCTTCTGCCCGCTCGGCCCGTGGATCGTCGCGGGGTTGGCGGCGGATGACATCACCGATCTGGAAGTGACGTGCCGCGTCAATGGCGACGTACGCCAGCAGGGTCGCACCAGTGAGATGGTGTTCTCGCCCGCCACTATCATCGCCTACGCCGCCGCCGTGATGACGCTCATGCCCGGCGACGTGGTGATGACCGGCACCCCCGCCGGCGTTGGCCCGCTGGCCGCCGGTGATGTGGTAGACGTTGAGATTGAAGGAATTGGCGTACTGCGTAATCCGGTGCGATAGGGTAGTCAAACGTCAAACGTCAAACGTCGGAACACCGGCTTGTTTTCATGACGTTTGACGTTTCACCTTCCCTGTAGATTTCTACAGTAGACTCCCACCTTTCCTTCTGCTACACTGAGAGTATCACATACAGGGAGGTGTACGATGACACAAATGAATGTTTCTCCGTTGGAGCCGCGCCCGGCGTCGGGCAAAGCGCCGCAGCGCGTCGGGTCGGTGCCGTTGGATCGCTTGTTCAAGCTGGCGACGGTGGCGCTGGCCGCCTTTATCGTTTTGGGTTTGGTGGTAGTGATTGGGCGCTCCGCCATCTACAAGATTCACGAGTACGAACGCGGCCTGCACTTGCGCGGCGGGCAGTTTGTGGCGGTGGACGGCCCCGGCTGGCACATCCAGATTCCGCTGGTGGACACGGTCATCATCGTCAAGGTGAACGAGCGCCTGGGCTACGTCGAACAAGTCCCGGCGATGACGTCCGACGACGTCACGATGGACGTTTCGCTGCAATACACCTATCGCGTGACCGACCCGCAGCGCTTCGCGTTGGAGGTAGATGATCCAGAGCGTATCATCTTCGAGTTCGTCCAGGGCAAACTGCGGGACGTGGTCAACACGAAGGAGATGACAGAGGTGATGCACAGCCGCGCCGAGATGAATACCGAGGTGATGGCGACGCTGCGGGAGAAAGAGGCGCAATACGGCGTCGAGTTCATCACGGTGCAGATTCAGAGCGCGTCCCCGCCGGAGGAAGTGGTGACGGCGATTAAAGATCGCATGGTGGCCGTGCAGCGCCAGGAGCAGGCGCAGGCCGAAGCGGCGCAGCGCCGTACCCTGGCCGACGCCGACTTCTACACCGCGCAGAAGCAGGCTGAGGGCGCGGCCTACGAAATCACCAAGATGGCCGAAGCTGACGCGCAGCGGATCGCCCTCACCTCCGCCGCCGAGCGCGAGGCCATGCAGTCCCTGCTGGCGGGCTTGCAGGGCAAGGGGGCGCTGGCCGAGCAGTATATGCAACTCCTCATCGCCCAGGAATTGAAGGAAAACAGCAAGTGGATCATCGGCGGCAACGGCGAGATGGCCCCTGTGGTCGAACTGCGGACGACGCCGTGATGAACATGACCGCCGTGCAGGACAAACTCTGGGATCGGGTAGTAAATCTAGCCGGAGGCGGCTATGCGCTGGTGTTGTGGATCTGGGCCGGCGCTTGGTGTTTGTGGGGCGACCGTTGGGTTTGGTTGTTCGTCCTCAATACTTTTGCCCCTTTCCTTTTTGTGCCGCTGCCGTTTCTCATTCTTTTCGCAGTTCGCCAGCACCGACGTATCCTGTGGGTGAGTTCTGCCGCCGGGATGCTACTGTGGAGCCTGTTGTATGGGGAGCTTTGGCTTCTTCATCCCGTCTCGGTGCAGGCTGGCGATTCCACCCTGACGGTGATGACGTACAATTTACTGTTTAACAACAACCGCTTTGAGCAGGTGCGGGAAACGGTTATGCTTTCTGGTGCAGACGTGGTCGCGTTCCAAGAATTGAATCCCCAGATTGCCACTATGATACAGAAGGATTTCGTTGCAGATTATCCATATCAGATCCTTGAGCCGGAGATCGGTACACACGGAATGGGGGTGATCAGTCGTTATCCATTGACGACCAGCACCCTCATCCTCGATGGGGATTGGAACGCGCCGCCCCAGGTGTTGACTTTGGATTTTGATGGAAGGCCAGTGATTCTGCTTCACACGCATTTCCAGCCGACTACCTCCCCGACTGCCGACGTTGTGACGGTTTCCGTGGCCCGGCGTATACAGCAGGCGCAGGCAGTGCGGGGTTTTGCAGAGCAGCATCCTGGGCCATTGTTGGTTGTGTGCGATGGCAATATGGCGGATCGCAGCCGCGAGTATGCGTTACTGGCACACACTCTTAAGGATGCCTGGCGCGAAGCAGGATGGGGACTAGGGCACACTTGGCCCACGCCATCAGGGTATCGAGGGTTGGGGCGCTGGCTTGGGGTACGTTTGGTGCGTATTGACTACCTCTGGTATTCGGCGCATTTCAAGGGTTTGCGTGCCGAACTGGGACCGGCAGACGGATTTTCTGATCATCGCCCGGTCGTGGCGACGCTGGTTTGGCGGTGAGAGGTGATGTATGAAGCGACGAGTAGGATGGGTTCTCATCATTCTGGCGGTTTGCATTTTGGGGGCGGGGACGCTGTGGTGGTTCTGGCAGGACGGCTTCCCGGTGCAACAGGGCGATTTATCGTCGCCGCGCATTTACGCCTACCGGGACTGGCAAAGCCTCGGCATCCAGTTGAACCCCGGCGATGTGATTCGCTTGCGGGCGCATGGGACGTGGCTGTACACGCCGGGCGAGTATCACGGCCCGGAAGGCCATCACAAATATCCGTCGCCGAACACGTATCCGATTAACGGAACGCCTGGCGGCATCCTGATCGGGCGATTTGGCGACAACGGCGCCCCCTTCATTGTCGGGCGCGGGGGAACGTTTGTGGCCGATGCAGGGGGCTTGCTGTATTTGCGTATCAACGACGACATCCTCACCGACAACGAAGGGTACGTGACCATCGAAGTGAGCGTCACACCATCTGAAATGGCTCAACCATAACCTGCTTCTCCGGGTACAGTAGGATTGGAGGAAGGCATCGCCTTCCTCCAATCTTTTTGTTTCTCAGCGGACTGAAAGGATTCAACGGAAAAAATTTGTCCGTTCCAATCCGCCCAATCCGTTGAGATATTTTCAGATTTGCGCTATGATATAGACAGCAGTTACCAAAAGCCCGAAAAACTTGACTATACGACCGGCGACTATCAGACTATTTTTGAGGAGACGGGAATGACCGTATCGAAACTCGATGTCACACCTACGTCAGAAACCGGCGCCGTGGACTGGCTAGGGCGTTTGCTGTATTACCAACCCTCATTGCAGCTTTACACCCGCGACCTGTTGGAGGCAGTGACGGCCTACGTGCCGCGTCTGGTGGCGGACTATCTGCTGGAATCGTCGGCGACCGGCCCGCTGGCGATGTCCCTGGAGGGGACGCTGATGTTTGCGGACGTGGATGGCTTCACGCCGCTGGCCGAGCGTTTCTCCCAGGTGGCGTCGCAGGAGGGGGCGGAAGAGTTGACCGAACTGATTGACCGTTTCCTGGAAATCCTGATTCGCGTCAGCGCCAAATACGGCGGCGACTTACAAAAGTTCGGCGGCGACGCGGGTCTCCTTTTTTTTCAGGGCGAAGATCATGGCCTGCGCGCGGTCGCGGCGTGCCTGGAAGTCCAGGAGGCGATGAAAACGCAGATGGGGCAGGTAGAAACGTCGCTCGGCGCGTTTCCGCTGCGGATTGCGATTGGGCTGGGGAGCGGTCTTCTGATCGGCTTCAGCGTGGGCGACCGCCGGGGACAGGAGTTTCTGATCGTCGGGCCGCCTTTGACGGCGATGGGTCGGGCGCAGACGGCCGCGCCGCCGGATGAGACGGTGGTGGATGCCGGCACATTGGAGGCGTGCGGCGCGGCGCTGTCCTACCTCCCCGTGGAGAAAGGGCTGTATCAAGTGACCGGCTTGCGTTACGACGCGGCGGCGCAGGGATTGCCGGCGCCGCTGAAGGCGCGCCAGTTGGACGAGCGAGAGCGGATGCAATGGACGTTGGAGCGCCTGGATGTACTGACGCCCTACCTGGCGCCGGGATTGTTGGAGCGCCTGGTCTCGGCGTCCTCGTTGGATCACATTCGCCTGTGGAGCGAGCACCGGCAGGTGACGGTGATGATGCTGTCGGTGCCTGGCCTGGAGGATTTCATGCCCTACTGGGGCGACGCGGCGCGCTTGCAGCAGGCCATCGCCGCGCCGCACGACGCCTTCATCCGCGTGCGGGATACGGTCCTGCGCTACGATGGCATCGTCAACAAGATCGGCGTGTCGCCCAAAGAGCCATACCTGATGGTGTTGTTTGGCGCGCCCCACGCCCACGAGGACGATCCGCTGCGGGCGGTGTTGGCGGCGTTGGAATTGCAGGAACTGTTCGGTGGAACGCTGCGGTTTGGCATCAACACCGGCTACGTCTTTGCCGGCGACATTGGCACCAACACCCGCCGGGAGTACACCGTGATGGGGGATGCGGTCAACCTGGCGGCGCGGCTGATGGCGCGCTGCCAGCCGGGGGAAATCTGGCTCGGCCCGCAGACTTCGCACCACCCGGCGGTGCAGCGTCGGGTGGCGGGGGATTTTTCCGAGCCAATCGCGTTCAAGGGTAAAGCTGAGCCGCTGTCCCCGTTTATCGTCAGGGGCCTGCGCCAAACCTTTACCGGCGTGTCCGTATCCGACGTGACGCTGGTGGGCCGCGAATCGGAGCTGTCGCGCCTGATGCATTTGTTTCACCTGGCGCAGTCCGGCCGCACCCAGATTGTGTTGCTTCATGGGCGGGTGGGGGTAGGCAAGACGTGTCTGGCGCAGGCGGTGGCCCGGTATGGGGCGGAGCACCACGGCGCGGTGTGCGTCGGGACGACGCCTTCTTATGGCGAGCATTTGCCGTTTGCCGGATGGGATAGCGTCCTGCTCACCCTGTTGGACCTGGATGGTGTGCCTCAGAACGCGCGCGCGGAAGCTCTGATGGCGGCGCTGGCGAAGTATGAGCTGGGCGTGTGGGCCGCGCTCATCGGGCCATTGGTGGGCGTCACCCTGACCCCCTCATCGGAAGTGCTTTCGCTGCCGCCGGATATGCGCGACATGCAGCGGCA
This sequence comes from Anaerolineae bacterium, assembly GCA_034429475.1. GTDB lineage: Bacteria > Chloroflexota > Anaerolineae > B4-G1 > SLSP01 > JAKQHY01. Next base: position 9,434 of record DAOUGD010000070.1, on the reverse strand, counting down.
AAGCACCCTCCGGGAACTGTTGCAGCGAGCCGCGCAGGCGCGTCCGCGTTTGTTGATTCTGGACAACGTCCAGTGGATGTCTTCAGTCTCGTTGGGTTTGTTGGACACTCTGTTGACGCTGCCCGGCACAGACCCGTTGATGTTGGTGCTCGTCTACCGCGACGATTGGCCCAGGGCTGAACGTTGGGAGACCGAAACCGGTGTGGTGGATTTGCCCCTGGGCGCGCTGGCCGACGGGGCGATGGGCGAACTGGTGCAGCAGTTGTTCGCGGAGACGCCGCTGCCGGCCCCGGTTAGCGAGTGGGTGGTGGCGCGCAGCAGCGGCCTGCCGCTGTTCGCCACCGAAGCCGTGCGCGCGTTGATTGACTCCGGCTTGCTGCATCGGCGCAACGGTTCGTGGGAACTGTCCGCCTCGCTGGACGACTTTCCCCTGCCGGACATGGTTTACGGCCTTATCCAGAGCCGCATTGACCAGCTTTCGCCGCCGAATCGCCACTTGTTGCGCGCTGCGGCGGCCGTCGGCGACGTGATCACGCTGCCAATGCTGGTAGCGGCCTATGGTGAGGAAAATGAACCGGCTGTGCGCCGCCGCCTGCCGCAACTGGCGCCCCTGGGCCTGGCGCCCCGCGACCTGGCCGACGAAGTGCTCATCTTCAACCAGCCGTTGGTGCGCGAGGTGGCCTATCGCGGCCTGCCTTACCGGGTGCAGCGCGTCATCCACCAACGGCTGACCGATTACCTGGATTACCACCGCGAGCGCGCCGCGTCGAACTGGCTGACCTTGATGGCCTACCACGCCTACGAGGGGCAGCTCTGGGCGAAGGCCGTGGAGGTCAATTTGGCGTTAGGGCAACAGGCGGCGCATTCGTTCTTGCCGGATCAGGCGCGCCAGGCTTTGACCCGTGTGCTGCTGGCGGCGGACGCGGGGGCGCTGGCAGCGCCGGAAGCGCGTTTTGAGGCGCACCACCTGTTGGGCGACACCCTGACCAGCTTCGGGCAGTATGAGGAGGCTCTTCAGCACTTAAACGAGGCGCGGCGGATGATCCCTCTGGAACCGCGCGACGCTCATGACGTGGCGTGTCTGGCCGACCTGGATTATCACGAGGCGGCGTTGTTGGAGGCGCAAGGCGAGTATGCGCGCGCCCTGGGGGTGGTGGAACGGGGGTTGCAGCTCCCCGATGTGGAAGGCACGTTGGAATGTGCGCGGCTTTATCTGGTCGGCGCGGGATTGTACCGACGGCAGAAAGAGTATGATCGGGCGCGGGCATGGGCCAACCGTAGCCTGGAAATGACGGCGCACTATCCCGATGTGGAACGCGCGCATCAAATCCGCTCGCGGGCAATGTATATGATCGCACTGCTCGCTTCCCTGCAACGCTTCAAAGGGCAGCGGGGTGCGTCCACCGCGTAAGGCCGGGAAGTTCGCCAGGGTGTTATGCGATTTTAGAACTTTCTGTTATGATGGACCTCAATCGTGGGGGCGGAACGTTGCATTGCAACTGGTTCTATTCTCCGCGAGACATATCCTTGAGAGACTGAAGGGTCATGCAAACAGGTTCAGTGGATTGTAAGGTTATTTGGCTAGGATTGCGGGTCTGGCTGGGCGTCGCGGCCCTGATGGCGGTCACGATCGTGTTGTTGATGCGCCCCAAACCAACTCCCGCCCCCATTGAGACCGTGGTTGAGCCTACCCTGGCGCTCTTGCCCACCGTTACCCCCCTGCCCACCCTGACGCCCTTCCCGACACAGACCCCGCTGCCGACGTTTACCCCTGCGCCCACCGCGACCCCGTCGCCGGTCGCCACAGAGACGCTGACCGCCACCACCGCCTTGACGGCGCCCGAAGTAGTCACCTACGTGGTCAAGAGCGGTGACACGCTTTCTGAAATCGCCAGCGCTTATGGCGTGACGGTGGATGCTCTGATAGCGGCCAACGATCTGCCGGACGAGATGCTAGATGTGGACCAGGTCTTGGAAATCCCGCCTGTAGGGGCAGAGTTGGCCGGGACGGCGACAAAAACGTATGTGGTGAAGTCCGGCGACACGTTGGAGAGGATCGCCAACCAGTATCAAGTTGCGGTGGATGATATTATCGAAGCCAACGACCTGGACTCTGACCTGCTTCAGGTGGGGCAAAAGTTGGTCATTCCCACCGGTGACGGTGAGTGAATCCTCTGATTCGTGATTGGCAACGGGCGGAGTTTTTTTTGACGATTCGACTCTATGACCGGCGACTATACTTTGCGTTTTTGCGCCTTTGCGTGAGCTGATTTCTATTTTCGGAGGAGAGGGGTATGGCGGATTTGAAGGGTGAGACCATCGGCGGGTATCAATTAACTGAGGAAATTGGGCGGGGGGGAACTGCCGTCGTCTATCGCGCTTATCAATCGCAGTTGGAGCGTTGGGTTGCCGTCAAGCTGTTGGAAATCAAAGAATCGGGCGGGAAGCAATTCTTGCGTCGTTTCCGTCACGAAGCGCGCGCGATTGCGGCTTTGCGGCATCCTAACATTCTGAACATTTACGATTACGGCGAGGACCGGGGCTGTGCGTATATTGTGATGGAGTACGTGGAAGGCGGGCCTTTGACTCGGCGCATGACTGGTGAACCCTTGTCGGCGCACGAAGCGTTGAGCCTGGTTATACCGATTGGGGATGCGTTGGCCTACGCCCATTCCCAAAAGATTATTCACCAGGATATCAGACCTTCCAACGTCTTGCTGATTCGCCCGGATTGGCCGTTGTTGATGGATTTTGGCTTGGCGAAGGTGGTTGCGTCGCACCCGCGCGACACGATAACCGGAACCATCTCTATGGGGCTGTACCTGGCGCCGGAGCAGTTGACCGGGCAGGAAGTGGATCAGCGTGCCGACATTTACAGTTTGGGATTGGTGTTATACGAACTTCTGACCGGGAAGCTGCCCTTTCAGCCGTTGAGCGCAGCGCCGACTGACAAGGTGATGTTGCGTCTACACGAAGCTCCGACTCCACCCAGCGCCTTGAATCCTACTCTGGCCGGCCCGCTGGACGTGTTGTTGCTCAAGGCGTTATCCCGCGATCCGGGGATGCGGTACGCCGCGATGGAAGCGTTTGTCGGCGACATGCGGCAGTTCATAGAGCACAGCAAACGCCTGGCGACGCCCGTGGCCGAGCCGAAGACGACCCCAATGATTACGACGCGCCTCAGTGTTCAACCGGCTATGCAAGGCCCGCAGTTGTTCATTGCCACGTCCGGGGTGGCGCTGCCCATTCCCGCTTTGGACGCGGTGCAGATTGGCCGCCGCAATCCGGCCGCCTCGCAGTCGCCGGACCTGGACCTGGAGCCGTTCGGCGCCGGCTCTGCCGGCGTTTCTCGCCAGCACGCCCGTTTGCTGCATCAGGCCGAAGGCTGGTTTTTGGAAGATTTGCAGAGCACCAACGGTTCCTACGTGAATGAGGTGCGGCTGTTGCCGCGCCGCCCGGTCAAGTTGCGCTCCGGCGACCTGGTACGCTTTGGGCAGATGACCTTGGTGTTTGAGGAATAAGCCCATCCACACAGAAACCCGGCCTATACGGTCGGGTTTTTGGTTTATCATGAAAGGAGTGTGCGATGATCAAAATTCATTCTTCGGAAATCACGCCGGAGCACGTCTACCTCTCCCGGCGGCAATTCTTGCAGGGTATGGGCCTGGTGGCCGGTCATGCACTGCTCACCGCGTGTGGCGCGCGGACGTCGCCTCCGCCGGCAGGGGACAGTGCGCTTCCCACATCATCCGCGACAGACGAGTTGGGCAACGCCCTCACCCCCTTTGACGCTGTGACCGGCTACAACAACTTCTACGAATTCACGCTGCGCAAGGAGGGCGTCGCCCGGTTGACCAAAGATTTTGTGACCGAGCCATGGACGGTGACAGTGGATGGACTCGTCAGCCAGCCCCGGACGTTTGGGATGGAGGAACTGCTCAAGTTTACGCAGGAGGAGCGCGTTTATCGGATGCGGTGCGTGGAGGCGTGGGCGATGGTTATACCCTGGCAGGGATTCCCGCTGGCGCAGCTCCTTAAAGCCGTGGAGCCGCTTTCCTCCGCCCGCTACGTGCAATTTGAGACGCTGTACGATCCGGAGTCCATGCCGGGGCAGAAGGACAAGTCGTTCCCCTGGCCCTACGTGGCGGGGCTACGCCTGGACGAGGCGCTGCACGATCTGACGTTGCTTTCTACTGGCCTGTACGGCCAAACGCTCTTGCCGCAGAACGGCGCGCCGCTCCGATTGGTGGTCCCCTGGAAGTATGGTTTCAAAAGCATCAAATCCATCGTCAAAATCACGCTGACGGAGGCGCAGCCGACGACGTTGTGGATGGCCGCCGGCCCCACGGAATACGGTTTCTGGGCCAACGTCAACCCCAAGGTGGATCACCCCCGCTGGTCGCAGGCCACCGAGCGGCGCATCGGCGAAAACAAGCGGGTGGAGACGTTGTTTTTCAACGGCTATGTGGACGAAGTCGCCGATCTCTACCCTGACCTGGATAAACGGAGCTGGTACTATTGAGCGCCTGGTGGAAACGTCATGGCCTGCGCGTTGTCGTGCATCTGGCCGCGTTGACGCCTCTGGCGGCGCTGGTCTGGGATTACGTCACCGGCGGTTTCCTGGCGGATCCGGCGCGGCAAACTATCACCCGCACCGGCGACGCGGCCTTGATTCTGCTGCTGGCTTCGCTGGCGTGCTCCCTGGTTGCGCTGTTTTTGCGGCAACCACAACTGAAGCTGCTGCGCCGCCCGCTAGGACTTTACGCCTTCGGCTACGCCACGCTGCATTTGTTGGCGTTTGCCGGGTGGGATTACGGCTTCAACTGGCGATTGCTCTGGCCGGCCATCGCCTCCCAACGTTTCGTCCTGGTGGGGAGTGCGGCCTGGGCGATCTTGCTGGCGCTGGCGGTCACTTCGACGCGGGGGGCGCAGCGGCGGTTAGGGCGCCGTTGGCAAGGGCTGCATCGCGCCGTGTATGGCGCGGCGGCGCTGGTGATTCTGCACTTCGCCCTGGCCGTCAAGACGCCGCGCGCGCCCATCCTCTACGGCGTGGCGCTGGTCGTGCTGCTGCTCGCGCGCTTACCGCTGGTGCGGCGGGCTATTGCGCGCAAGCATAGCGCTTCTCTGTAAAAGCCACGGCGAGTACAGAGTCCATAATTGCATAGATTGAAAACGATCGAGTGTATCCGTTGGGATCCGGCCTGGCGCATCAAATACCTCCCGCAACCCGTCGCGCCGGAGAAACCTCTCCGGCGCGACAATTTTCGTATGGACTCTTTTCAGGCGGCGGCTTGCACCAGTCCTGCCGCTTGCGAGACTAACGGCTCTCAGCGGGTTGCATTCTCACCCGCGATCACCCCAAACACCGCCAGTTCCAGCAATGCGCTCCCACCGATGTAATCCGCCCCATGGACGCCCCCGGTGATTTGGCCCACCGCATACAATCCGGGAATGGGCCGCCCCATTGAATCGAGCACCTGCGCTTGCGGGCTGATCCTCAGTCCGCCCAGCGTCTGCACGATGGCCGGCTTGTAGCGCAACGCATAGAAAGGCGGCTGTTCGATTTTGCCCAGGCTTTCCGTCCGCCCAAAGGCTGTGTCTTTTCCCCCTTCCACGTCCCGATTCCATTGCGCAACGGTTGCTTCTAACGCTGTGGACGGAATCGCGATCTTCTCGGCCAATTCGGCCAGGGTAGGCGCTTGCGCTGCTACCAACCCGTCGTTTACCGCGCTCTCTAATTGCGCTTCGAAGGTCTTCTCGGGCAGCCAGGCGGTGGCGGTCGCCATGCGGCCATCGAAAATCAAGAAATAGAATGCCCCATGCGTCATTGCGGCCTGGACAACTTCAAAACTGCGCCCCATTTCATCGTAAAAGCGTTTGCCGTCGGCGCCGACCAAAATGGCGCCTTGCGCCCGCGTGTGCGCCATCATGTAGGTCGGATGCAGGACTTTGTGTTTGACGTCGGCCCCCGTCTGGATGACCCGGAAAGCATCCAACGGCATGTCAGGGTAACTGACCACAGCGGCGCCAATGGCCTGGGCCATCTGAATCCCATCGCCGGTGTTGCCGGGGGAACTCCACGAAACCGCCTCCACCAGAGCCGGGCAGGTTTCCTTAACCATCTCCCGGTTGCGCCCGAATCCGCCGCTGGCTAGAATCACGCTGTCGGCCTGATACGTTACCGGTTGGCCGTCCTGTTCGGCCTTTACCCCCACCACGCGCCCGTCCTCGACGAGAAGGTCTGTGGCGCGGGTGTTGTAGAAAATTTGGACGCCACGGGCCAATGCGGCTTGTTTTAACGGGGGAATCATTCCCGGCGGCAGCAATTTCACACTCCGCGCCAGGCTATGATCGTGTTGGACGTGCAGCGCTTCAGGGCCGGGGAACTGGCACCCTTTATCCGCCAACCAGGCCCAGGCCGCCGCCCCCTTTTGAATTAACGTGGCGGCCAAAACGATATCGCTTTTATAGCGCCCGCCTTTGAGGTGATCGACCAAATACTGGTGCGGGGTATCTACAATGCCGGCTTTCGCTTGTAGTTCGGTTCCCGCCGCCGAAATGATCTGGTCAGAAATGATCGTATCCCCTCCCAGATGGGGTAGTTTTTCCAGCAGCGTCACCTCCCCGGCCCCTGCTTCACTTGCCGCGATCGCCGCGCACAACCCGCCGCCGCCGCCGCCCACCACCACCACTTTATTGTTTTTGGAACCACCAGAATTTGCAGATTTCATTCTTCCTCCTCTGAAAATAGCCACAAAGATCACAGAGTTCACAGAGAAAACCCTTTGTGTCCATCGTGTCCTTTGTGGTGAAAATTTTCATCCAACCGCGCTTTTTCGCGTTCTTGCGCGCTTGCTTTACCCTTCCCGCTTCAAGAATTTCTGCGCGGTAGCGATGACCGTCTGGCGCAAGGGCCGGTAATCCACCCCGGCCTGCTCCATCCCCAGGAGCACTCCGCCGACGACCGGCGGCGCAGTGAGGCGCACCGCCCGCGCGCCCGGCGCCACAACCTGCACCGTCGCCATCAGCGTCTCGCCCAGGGCCGGGCTGCCCTTGAACAGGCTGCCGATTTGCACGACCTCAAAATTCAGCGCCTCAAAGTGCAGTTGGCGGACGACGCCGATAACGAGGCTGCCCAACTCCCGTCCCGCCCAGCGGATGAGGTCTTGCGCTGCCATGTCGCCCGCTTCTGCCGTTTGGAACACCAGCGGGGCCGCCGCCGATCCCAGCGTGTAGCGATGCAGGTACAGCCCTTCCAGCAAGTCCTCCGCATCGGTGGCGCCGACGTGCGCTCTGAAGACCTCGGTGAGGCGCGTGGCCGGGCCGCGCCGCGTCCACGCCAGCGCGACGGCCTGCACTGCCGCGTTCACCAGGTCGCTGCCGCCCGCGTACTCGGCGAACATCACGCCGCCGCCGGTGACGCGCCCCTCGCGTCCCTCGCGGTCGCGCCCGTAGCAGTTGCTCCCCGTGCCGGCGACGACGCCCACGCCCCAGCCCTCCGTCGCTCCGGCCATCAGCCCGATGAGCGTGTCGTTGACCAACCCGCACGGCGCGGAAAGGCCGAGTCCGCCGATGATCTCCATATGCCGATCCCACAGGCACGGCCAATCGTACCCGGCGATGCCGAAGCCCGCCCCGGCGATAGCCGCTTTGGGGATGCCGGCGGAAGCGACCGCCTGTTCGGCTACAATGTGCAGCACCGCTTGCAGTCCTTCCCAATCCACGACTTCGTAACTGCCCGGCCCGGCCAGCCCAAAGCCGACGACCTGCCCGGTCTCATCCGCCAGCAAAGCGTGGCTCTTCGTCGCGCCAATGTCTACACCAAGAAAATAATGGGTCATTGTTGTGCTCCATAAAATGTGAGGGGGGTGGGGAGAATTTTGTCTCCCTCTCTCCCTCTCGCTTTGTCACTTCCAGAACTGCGGCAGATACGCCCGGTTGGTTTCCAGCATGTCGTCCAGCACGGCCTGGACTTTGTCCGCTGACGGCCCCAACGGGTGGACGAGAAGGGCTTGATAGGCGGCGTCACGGTCGCCGTGGACGGCGGCGGCGACGGTCAGCAGTTCGTAGGATTTCACGGCGGCCAGCAGACCGAAGCAGACCGGCGGCAGCGGCGCGGCGGGCAGCGGGGTGATTCCGGCGCGTCCGACGCGGCAGGGCATCTCCAGCACCCAATCCGCCGGCCAGCCGGGGACCGCGCCGCCGTGCGGGACGTTGACCACGTGGATTTCGTTCAGGTCGTTGGTGTGGGCGTTGAGCAGTTGCGTCGCCACGGTGGAGTAGTACGCGCCGCCGCGCTCCATCAGGCCCTCCGGCGGTGCGGCGCGATCTGGTTCCGCGTATTGCGCCAGCAGCTTTTCCTCAATCGCGGCTACCTGCTCGGCGCGGGAGGGCGGCCACTGATCCTGCGCGGCGCGCTTGCGGGCGGTGTAGTAATAGTATTGCAGGTAGTAGTTGGGAATCATCTTCAGGGTCTCGATCAGGCGGACGTCCCACTCCGGCGCTTCCTCGGCGCGGAGGTGGTCCAGGGCGGCGATCAGGACTTGCGGCCAGACGTTCACGCCATCCACCGTGAACCCGCGATGCCACGAGAGGTGGTTGAGTCCCAGGGTGAGCAGTTGCGCGCGTTCTGGCGCGATGGTCTCGCCGGTTTGCGCCTGCAACCCTTTGAGGATGTCCATTTTGGCGTTGATGGCGACGTTGCAGACGCCCACCGACGGCACGTCGGGCGCGTGGCGCGCGAGGGCTTCCGTGATCAGCCCGGAGGGATTGGTGAAGTTGACCAGCAGCGCGCCGGGCGCGAGTTCGCGCATGTCGTTGGCGAGGGCGAGGATGACGGGGATGGTGCGCATCGCCTTCGCCATGCCGCCGACGCCGGTGGTCTCCTGCCCAATGAGGCCGTGACGGTGGCCGAGGTACTCGTCGCCCCGGCGGGCCGCCATCATCCCCACGCGCAATTGGGTGGTGACGTATTGCGCGCCGCGCACCGCCTCGCGCTGGTCGGTGGTCAGGTGGACGGTGAAGGGCGCGCCTTTCGCCGCTGTCATCCGCTGCGCGAAGCCGCCAACGACGTCCAGCCGCGCCGGATCAACGTCCATCAGCCAGAGTTCGGTGAGCGGCAGTGAGCCAACGCGCTCCAAAAAGCCGTTGATCAATTCCGGCGTATAGGTTGAGCCTCCGCCGATAACCGCGATTTTCATGGTTGCCTCCTGAAAAATAACAGGATTTTCGGAATGATAGGATTGGAGAAACTCCGTTCAATCCGTTGAGAGATCGGCATCACTTGGATTCAGTTGACTTCACTTATAGTCGCAAGTGTGAAATTTGTCAACGGTTTGACAGCAGGGCTTTATCATTCTCGTTGCCCCACGCTTACCGGGCAGATTTTGCGGCTGAAGCCGCCGGTAAAAAGGCGGTTTTGTGGTGACGGGCCA
>DAOUGD010000069.1:0-20403 GCA_034429475.1 Anaerolineae bacterium | reverse complement strand
ACCCGCTCTCCCCATCACCCCCTCACCCCCTCGCCCCAGCGCCGCCGCGTCCCACGCCTTTAACGCGCACACCGTCTCGCCATACAGCCCGGCGTAACGGCGGAGGGCGTCTTTGGTGGTGAAGAGGCTTTCTTGCACGGCGAGCAGGTTATCTTCCCACGCGGGGACCATCTGAAGCAATTGCTGCATGATCCAGGCGTTTAACCATGCCGGCTCGGCCCCGGCCACGTCCGGCGGCAGCCAGAGGCGTGCGTACACCGGCTTGAGTCGCCATTTGGCCGTCATCACGGCTTCCAGGTCGCGCAAATACGTCCCGCCGGGCAGTTTTAACGTGTGGGTGAGGATCGCCGCGCGTTCCTCCGGCGTCGCACAAGCGTTGCAGCCCAGACAGTGGGACGAGCCTCCGGCCTGTCCGACTTCGCCCAAACAATACCCCTCATCCTCCCCCGCCAGCGCCTGCCGGTATTTCTTGTAGAAATAGTCCGGCGCGATCCGCTGTTGCACAAAGGCCAACGGGAAAGCGTAGTCCGGCCCCTTTTCGCCCAGGAAGGCCGCATCCCAATGACCGTTCTCCGCCAGCCAGCCGCGCAGCGCGTCCCAATAACCGGGCGTGAGCGACAAATCGTAACAATGGCCCTGCTCCGCCAACGCGAGCACCGGGGCGTGCAGCCAATACCCGCCGAGCGCCAGCACCTGCGACGCCGCATACTCGTCCCACGGCGCGGCCAGCCGGAACTCGAACCCGTTAGTCTCGCACGCCGACTTGGCCGGACCGATAACCGGTCGCCAGTCGGCCTCGTCCAGGAACAGCCGGTCGTAACGCAGCGGCGTGAAAGGCATCCGCACCAGCAGGCCAAAGCTGAAGATGACGCGCAGCCCCCGGTTCGCGCGCTGCTGCATATCCCGCAGGTCGCGCGCGAAGTCGCGGAATTCGGCCAGGTCGGCCTCAGTCTCGTGGCCGGTGAGGATGTAGAACAGCTTGATCTCGCGGATTTTCTGCCGCAGTAGCCGCGCCAGTATGCCGTGGATCGCGGCGTCGGGCAGGCTCTTGTGCAGGAAGGCGCGCATCCGCCGGCTGATCCCCTCGATGCCCAGCGTGAAGCTGCGCTTGTCGGCCATCACCTCCGCTTCCAGCATCCCCGGCGCGGACGCCAGCACGTCCACCCGCTGGCTCTTGAAACTCACGCGCTCAAACCTCCGGTTGAGGGCCAACAACAGCGGCAAAATCTCCGCCTGCGTGTTGAAATTGAAGCTGTACAAATCCACCGCCGCCGCGCCGTTGCGTTTGAGCCGCTGCGCCGCCGCCAGCACGTCCGCCTGGGCGACCTCGCGGTAGGGCTTGCGGTCGTAGCCCTCGAAGCAGAAGGAGCAGAACGCGGGGCAGCCGAAGTTGAGCTGCAAGCGCGCCGTCCCCGCCTCCTCCCCGTTGAGCAGCGGATAGAGGGTCAGCAGGTCGGCGGATTGGGGCGCAACGCAGACGGCTTTGGACACAGACTCAACGGATTGAACGGATTCAACGGACTGTTGTCCGTTCCATCCGTTGGCGACCCATAGGCCGGTGGTTTGAGCGGCAGCGGCAAGCAGGCGCTCGCGCTTCGGCAAATGGGCGTTCTCATGCAACACGCGCAGCAGTGTTTCGACTTCGCGCTCCCCCTCGCCGAAGAAGAGCGCGTCGGCCATGCAGTCGCCCTCCGGCGTGAGGATCGCCTGCGTCGCCAGCGCGTTGGAGCCGCCGAGCAGGATCGGCGGAAAATCCGCGCCCCGCGCCGAGGCCCACGCCGGGATGCCGGAGTGGAGCAGCAAATACGGCAGGTTGATCAATTCGAGCGTGTAGGCGTTGGAGACCAACACCACGTCGAAGTCCGCCGCCCCGAGCCAGGATTGCGTCCCCACCAGCAGGGGGATGCCGGCGCGCAAGAATGCCTCGCGGTCGCGCTGCGGCGGGAAGAAGGCCATGTCCACGTAAGCGGCGGGCAAAGCGCGGCGCACGGCCTGGAACAAGAACAGGTGCGGCGTCGAGCGTTCCACGTCCCGAAAGGGAGAGAGGCGCACGATCAGCGCGCGGAATGGGGCAGCGTCAAACGGGGGATTGCCAAACGTGGGGTTAGGGCGCGGCGTGTAAAGCGAAGCCTGTTGTAGGGTAGCCCAATGCTGAGTAAAAAACTCGTGATAATCCATCAAACCTTCGCGCCTTTGCGCCTTTGCGTGAAACTCATTTCACGGACTCACCGTGAGGTAAGGCGCGATTTGCTGGTAGGTGGCCGGGCCGATGCCAGGGACGTTCTGTATGTCCTCCACGCGCGCAAACGGCCCGTTGGCCTCCCGGTAGGCGACGATGTCCTTCGCGCGACCGGGGCCGATGCCCGGCAGCGTCTCCAGAGCCGCCGCCGTCGCCGCGTTGAGATCGAGCGGCGCGGGCGTCGCCGCGTTGAGATCGAGCGGCGCGGGCATCGCCGCGTTGAGATCGAGCGGCGCGGGCGTCGCCGCGGCGGAAGGCGCGGGCGTTTCCGCCGCCTGGCGCGGCACGACGAGCTGCTGATTGTCGTACAGCGGCGCCGCCAGATTGAGCGACTCCAGATCGGCGTCTTCCGCCGGGCCGCCCGCCGCTGCGAGCGCGTCTTCCACCAGGCTGTCGCCAGGGAGCGTCACCACCTGCGGTTCCAGCACCGCCCCGCTCACGTAGATGGTCACCGGCTGCGGCGTCACCGTGGGCGCGGGCGTCAGGGGCGCGACGGTGTTAGCAACCCGAATGACCGGCGCAGGCAACGCCAGGGTCGGCTCCTCCAAAGTGCGAAATCCCCAGTAGCCGATGGCCCCGCCGACGAGCAAGCTCACCAACGCCACCACAATCAGGCGCGGGCGGAAATATTTCGCAGCAGCGGGCGTAAGTTGGAACTCGGAAGATTCAGTCCGACTCATAAAATAACGCTCCTGAAAAAAGGAGAAAGTTTCACGCAAAGGCGCGAAGGCGCAAAGATTTTTAAGATTGGACTAAATTTTACGGCGTATCCGTTAAATCCGTTGAATCCGTTGAGCCTTTTCTCCCCCTCCGCTTGAAAAGCCGCCGGGGAGCCATCTTGCGCATCCGCGCGTAGAGCGCGCGCAAATCCGGGCCTTTGAGCGTGGCGCCGGCCTGGAAGTAGCGGTGCGCGGCCTGCCCGATGCCCCACGTACTGATCGCCGCCATCGCCGCCGAGACAATCCAACCGGGGCCGGGGATGAACTTCGCCAGTTGCCCGGCCAGGTAGCGCGAAAGCAGGCTGCCGGCCATCGTCGTAAGCAGCTCGCGCGCGTGCGAGACGCTCATCGGTTGGCCGTAGGCGGCGGCGATCCGCAACACCATGCGCGTCTGCGAGGTCAGCAAGAAGGGCACGTCCAGGCCGGGGAATGGCTGTAGCCCGATCATGGCGTTAAGCCACGCCGTCCGCAGAATAATTTTGTGGACCAACTGCTGGCGGACGCCCGGCAGCGCGTGCGCCATCGCCACGGCGACGGCCGGCTGCGCTTCCAGGATGGCGGGCAGGAGTTTGTCCACCACGCCGCCGCCGGTGCGCGCGACCACCGGAACCGGGCGCACGCCCAGCAATTTCTCTGCATTTTCGAGAATCCAGGGCAAATCCTGCTTGACCAGGTCGGTCTTGTTCAGCGCCACCACCACCGGGACTTTCAGCGCCCGCAGCGATTGGTAGAGGTCGTGATCGCTCTGCCGCACGCCCGCCGCCGCGTCCAACAGCAGCAGCACCAGGTCGGCGCTCTGGGCCGCCTCCTGCGCGGTGTTGGCGCGATCCACGCCCCACACTTCCCCAAAGCCGGGCGTATCCACCAGGAGAAACGGCCCCAGCGGATGTTCCACCACACCCTTGGTCGTGCCGGGGACGGCGCTCACGGCGGAGAGCTTGCGGCTGTGGAGATAGTTGAACAGAGTGGACTTGCCGCTGTTCACCGGCCCCACAATCACGAGCCGGGATTGCAACTCCTGCGCCACTTCCTCTCCCTGGGTATGCCAGTCCAACGCTTGCAGCGCCTTTTGAATATCCTGAATCTTCCGAGGCAAAAGTAATAGCGACACAGTGCTCCTTAGAAAACAGACAAAACGTGTTAACGTTTAAACGTTGGAACGATGTTCTCATCAGTCACAGTCAGGAAGCGGCAGCGTGAAGGCAAATGTCGAGCCACACCCGGAGGTTTCGACCACCCAGATACGCTCGCCGTGCGCCTCCAGGGCCATCCGGCAGAAAGCCAGCCCCAATCCGCTGCCGCGTTCCTGATGCGAGCCAGTCACAAATTTCTGAAACAGTCGCTTGCGCACGTCCTCTGGGATGCCCGGCCCGGTGTCACTCACCGAGACCTGGAGCTTGCACACAGGGGTGCCAAGCACCAACGTACTTACAGTCACCATCCCGCCGGCAGGAGTGAACTTGAGAGCGTTGCCCAACAGATTTTGCAGCACCCGCTCCACCAGATCTCTATCGGCCCAGACGCGAGCCACGTCAGTCAGGACTTCTTTGCGCAGCGCCAATGAGCGCTCGACGGCGATGGGAGTCTGCATCGCCAACACGTCGTCCAGTAAGGCGACGAAGTCAAATGCGGTAAGATTGAGCGGTATCTTACCGCTTTCCAGGCGGTTGATGTCAAGGATGGCCCCCACCAGGCGCAACATTCGCTGGACGCTGTTTTGCGCCGCCTCCAAAATGCGCTGATGCGATTGTGTGAACACGCTGTCGTAATCCGTCGCGAGCAGCCGCAGCCCGGCGTAAATGCCGGCCAGGGGGTTGCGCAGATCGTGAACCATCGTGTGGGTCAAGTCCTCGCGGAAACGCTCCAACAGACGCGCCTCGGTCACGTCTTGCAACACGAACAGCCGCCCGGCGGTGCGCTCTGCCCCCAACACCGGCAAATTCAGCCAGTGGATGATGCGAGTTCCCACCGGTATTTCGCCCTCGCCGGGACGTTCATCGCCGTCCTGCACCCGGCGTACTTCCGAAAGGATGACGTCCACCGCCTGCGGCGAGTGTTCGTACAGACGGCTCAAGGCGTCCCAAAACCACTGATCGCTCCACGAGTCCGGATCGCCGGGCAATTTGAACAGTTCCAGGGCCGGATGGTTGATGACCAGAACGTGCATGTTCAGCCCCAACAAAATGACGCCGTCGCGGCTGGACTGGATCAAGGCGCGCAAACGACTCCGCTCCTCCGTCACAGCCTGGAAGAGCTGCGCGCTCTGAATCGCCGTCGCTACCTGCGCTGCGATCGCCATCAGCAAATTGACGTCGGCCTGCGCAAAATCGGGCTGTTCGGGCCGGTTGACGGCCAGCAGCACGCCGAAGACCTGGCTGTGCGCAAACAGCGGCGCCACTGCCATTGCGCCGGCGTAAAACCCCTTGTACCAGTAAAGCCCATGCTCAGCAGCTTGCGCCTGCGCATCGGCTTTTGACAGAAGCACCGGCGTCCCCTTACGCATCACCCGGCCGGTTAATCCTTCCCATAACTCGTCGTAGGATAACGGCACAACCTGCGTCCCGCCCGGTCCACCGACAATAAAATGCTGCGAACGGTGGTTGTGCAAATCCAATGAGGCCAGCAGAACCTGGTCGGCATGCAACGCGGAGGATACTTGATTCGCCACATCCAGCAGCACCGAATCCGAAAAATACGGGGCGTTCAACGTGCGGCTGATGCGGTAAAGGGTTTCCGTCTTGTGCAGGGTGGCCCAGAAACGGTTCTCCAAACGCTGTCGCTCGGTGACTTCGCTTTGTAGCGCCGTGTAGAGCCGGGCGTTGCGCAGCGTGATGAGGAGCGCCTCGCCCAACACCTCGGCCACTGCCTGCATCTCGGCGTCGCACCCTTCCGGTCGGTCGGACGCGATCACGAGCAGCAGTTGCACCCGCTCCCCTAGCCTCAGGGGCGCCAGCAAGGCGCTGGCAATGCCGGACGAGTTCGGCCAGAGGGCCGTCTCAGGCAGCGCGGGGGACAGCAGTTTGAACTCCCCGTCGCGCCAGACGTCGCCCAACAAGCTGGCGTTCATCGGCGTCCGCACGCCCAGCACCGGGGATAATGGCCCCGCCGCGGCCATCACGCACAACTGCGCCCCCTCATCGCAAGGAGCGAACAACGCCACACCCGGCCAGCCTGTCACCTGCGCCACACCGGCAACCGCTTCGGTCAAAGCCTGCTCCGGCGCAAGAGACCGGTGTAACGTCTTGAACACATCCCCGACCACGAGCAACGGATTGATGGTTGACATCAGTTCTCGTCCTCCTCGTCTCCCAGGATGACTCGGCGCTTGCGCCCGGCGCTCTCCTGCGGCCCCACCAGCCCCATCCGCTCCATCTCTTCCATCAACCGGGCCGCGCGCGGATAGCTGATGCGTAGTCGTCGCTGTAAGCTAGAGGTGGAAATGTCGCCCTTGTTTCGCGCCAGTGCAATCGCCTGCTCCAGTAAATCGGCATCCTCCGGCTGGCCTTCCAGGCGCAGCGTGTCCGGGCCAGACGCTTCCACCATTTCTACCCAGGGCGACTTGGCCGGCGTGGCCCCGGCCAACCGCTGCCAGGCGTGGATGACAGTTTCCAGTTCTTCATCCGAGATGTAACAGCCCTGGACGCGCATCGGGACGGGGGCATCCGGCGGCAGAAACAACATATCACCGCGCCCCACGAGCGACTCAGCGCCCGGCGTATCAATGATCACCCGCGAATCCACGACGCTGGTCGTCGCAAAGCTGATCCGCGCCGGGAAGTTCGCCTTGATCAGGCCAGTCACGACGTCGGTGCTAGGCCGTTGGGTCGCCACCACCAGGTGGATGCCGGTCGCCCGCGCCATCTGCGCGATGCGGGTCAGAGTGCGCTCGGTTTCTTCCGGGATGGCCATCATCAAGTCGGCCAGTTCGTCAATCAACACCACGATGCGGGGCAAAGTCTCCCCGGCGGAGGCGTTCATCTTCCGGTTGTAGTCGTCGAGGTTGCGCGCGACCGCCGTCGCAAACAGTTTGTAACGCCGATCCATCTCATGCGCCACCCACCGCAGCGCGCGAATGATGGCCTCCAGGTCGGTCTCGGTGCGCCCCAACAGGTGCGGCAGGCCGTTCAAGTGGCTCAATTCGACCATTTTGGGATCAATGGTCACCAGGCGGAGGGTCTCCGGCGTGTTGAACATCACCAGACTGGCAGCCAGCACCTTGACGAAGACGGACTTGCCGCTGCCGGTCGTTCCGGCAACTAGCAGGTGCGGCATGACCGACAGATCGGCCACGATGGGCGTCCCGGCGACGTCCATCCCCACGGCAAAACACAGCGGCTTGCGGCACTTTTGGAATTGCTCACTTTCCAGGATGTTGCGCACGGAGACAAGGCTGACTTCCTCGTTGGGGACTTCGATGCCAACCACGGCGCGGCCCGGCGCGGGCGCTTCGATGCGCAGCGCTTTGGCCGCCAGCGTCAACGCGAGATCGTCCGCCAACGAGGCGATCTGGCTGACGCGCACCTTGCGCTGTTCCTCGCCTTCGGGACCGCGGCTGACGTAGCCAGGGGAAACGCCAAACTGCGTCACCGTTGGGCCGGGGCGTACCTCCGTCACCCGCGCCGGAACGCCGAATTGCGCCAGCGTCTCTTCGATGATGCGGCTCTTACGACGCAATTCCTCCTGATCCACGCCGCCGCTGCGGGCGGGTTTCAACAGCGTCAACGGGGGAAGCGTCATGGACGGGGCGGTGGGCAGCGCTTCAAGCGGGGGCGCAACCACCGCCGGCGCTATGGAGGCGACAGCGGCAGTAGACGCCGCAGCCACCGTGGCGACGGTGAGGGGGACGACAGCCTGTGTCTCCGCCGACGACACGGGCGAAATCGCGGAAGCAGGCTGCGGCGCCGCCGGTTGGGATTTCTCCGCCTGGCGGCGCTCCCGATCGGCGCGGCGAGCAGTCTGTCGCGCCTGGTAGGCAGCAACCACTTCCCGCAGTCGCTCCCCAAACGTCTTCACGTCGCCGGAAGTCAGATCGAAGGCCAGGCCGATGCCGAACAGCATCATCCCCGTCATCAGGATGCCGGCGATCAGAGGGCCGACGTAATCGCTCAAGAACACGTAGAGCGACCAGCCCACCACGCCGCCGCCGCGACCGGTCTCAATGAGCGACCAGCCGTAGTGGCTCATGAAGATGTGGGTCAGGGTGAGAAGCGCCACAAAGGCCAGCTCAAAGCCGAGGAACGGTCGCCAACGCCAGGTCATCGGTTGATGGACGAGATGGCGTAGCCACAGCAATCCCAACGCGATAAGCATCACCGCCATCGGATACGCGCCCCAGCCGAAGAGAAAGACCAGCAAACGCGCCCACCCTGTGATCAAAGTGCCAGAAGTCTTGCCCAAGACCGCGATGAAGGTGAGCAATCCGAAGATCGTCACTACCAGGGCCAGCAATTGCTGACCAATCGGGCCACTCGCCATCGTCCATATCTGCTGCCCGACAGCCAGCCAGGGGGATGTGGCGGATGGCGCTCCGGTCGGGCGGTTCCGGGAAGCTCTGCTGCCGGCGTTGCCGCGTGGGCGCGCCATCCGCCCGGCGCTGTATGCGGTCTGCTTACGCGGCGGCATGAATCATGCCTGCATCCACCAGGCCCAAAGCAATGCGGTGTTCGTCCGGCATAATTTCCAGGATGCGAACCGGTACCTTCTGCCCCACCTGATAGGCGCGTTGAGGTATCAAGGTGTTTTCCAATTCAGAAACGTGCAGCAGTCCCTCCAGGCCATCCAACAATTCCAGGAAAACCCCAAAGCGTTCCACGCTCACCACTTCACCCAGCAGGACGTCGCCCGGCTTGATATGGCTTTCGACTGAGGTCCAGGGGTTAGAATTGAGGCGCTTGATGCTCAATCCCACCCGCTGGTGTTCATGGTCTACGTTGAGAATTTTGACCCGCACGTTCTGGCCTGGCTCCAGAAAGTCGCGGGGATGGCGGACACGTCCCCAGGAAATTTCGGAAATATGCACCATCCCCTCCAGTGGGCCAATGTCCACAAACGCGCCAAACGGCCGCACGCTGGTCACAGTGCCTTCGCACACCCGCCCCACACTCAGCCAGCCGGGCCATTCCGGCGCCGCCATCTCACATTCCGCTACCTGCCGCTCAGAGAGCAAAATCCGACTGCGGTGCGGTTCCACCTCAATGATGCACAGGCGCAACTGCCGCCCCACGTACCGGGAAAAGCACACCTCGCGCGCATCCAAATCGGCTGGAAAAGGGTATTCAGCCAAATGGGAGGCCGGCACAAAACATTCGATCCCCTTCCAGTGCGCCATTACTCCGCCCCGATTGAAGTTGTCAATGACCAGTTCCAGGATGGTGTGGGTTTCTTGCAAAGTGCGCGCCTCGTCCCAGATTGCGTCGGCAATGGGAGAAGCCTCTGTCCATTCCCAGATGCTGGGCGTCGGGCCGGCGCTCACCGGTCCTTGTTCCAAAATCGTTCTCCAATAATCCTCATCGGGAGAAACATACGGGGGAATATAACGATCCATGGGTATCACTCCTTGCCCTAACTAAACCCGCAACCCCTACACCTTGCCCGCCGGCTTATACGGGTTTCTGCGCGGCTCTTTCCATCTCTGCGATAATCTGTGCTAGGTTTTCGATGGCGATCCGTTGTTTGCGGTAGAAATCGGCCTCGCTGACGGCCAGTTTCAACGTCACCTCCCGCACCTTGTGGCCCCGCAAGAATTTCATTTCCAGGATATTGTATAACAACCACTCCGGAGCTGTCAACTGACGCTCGCCGTCGGGACGCAATTGCTCGATGGCTTCCGCCAGGACAGTGCGCAGGCCCTTGACGGAATTGCCGTCGTAGGCGCTGGCGGCCTGTTTGACGACCGCCAGCTCTAGCAGCGGATTTTCGGTAAGCCGCGGCCCGCCCCAATAATGCGCCAGCGCATCATGGACCCAGTGGGGCAGCTCTGGCGAGAGGTTCGCCGAAAACCCTTCGACGACCTGCCCCTCGTAACGCAACATCCGGCCGCGCTGTTGAATGTCCTTCAACTCCGGCAGCAGCGGGGAAAAGGCGGCAAAGACTTCCTGCTGTAGACGGCGGTCTTCGAGGGCGGTCGCAATCTGAAGATGCAGTTGCGCCAACAAGTCCGCCTGCGCTCCCGTCAGGGGCAGCGGAATCTCCGGCGACTGTAGACCAGCTAGCCCTAACAATACCTGATCCTCGCGGCCGCGGATGGGAATCACCCAGTAGCCGTCCCAGAAGATGAAAAGGTCCTGCTGGTTCGCCCGCGCGACTTCCGCCAGCGGGATCTCGGCGCGCGTTTCGGGCGTCAGCCAAAGATCGCACCAAACTTCCCAGGAAAGTTTGTCGTCCACCAGGATCGCCAGAAAGCCCCCTTTGCTGCGCAACAATTCACACAATGCGGCCAGGACATTTTCCAGGAACTGCCGCAAGTCGGCGGTGGTGAGCAGCCGTTGGCTCAATTCCTGCACCTGGGCCACTTCCGCGCGCCCCTCCCGGTACAGCGCCAGGTCCAGCACCGGTTTAGCCAGCTCGACGCCCAGTTGCACCAGCACCACCGTGACACCCATCGCAATGAGAGACAACGTGAACTGTCCCAGCCCCAACCCCGGCTCCAACAGCCAGCCTACCGCAAAGGCGCTTAACGCCAAAATCGCGGCCAGCGGCCCGCGCAGCAAAAACCGCACCAGCCGGTGTTTGATGACGCGATCAGGGGTCAAAGCGCCAATAAACGCCACGCTGTAGGCCACCAGCACCAGCATGCTCGCCACGGCTACGTTGCCCACGATGAGAAACAGCCAGAGGAATACGGGCGGCAGTTGCGTCGGCCAACCGGTTAACAGCAAGTAGGGGAAGACCCCCATCGCCGGCGCAACAAAGCCGATAGAGAGGTAGGTCATACGGCGGCGGGCTGCGCGTGTGTAACACCGCTGCCGGGCCAACCACGTGGCGCGCAACCCCCAAAGGATCGTCGCCCCCAAATAGGCCGCAAAGGGATAAAAAAGCGGACCGGGCTGCATGTGAAATACCCCTGCCGAAATCCGCCCACCGACGACGACCCAATCAGTGTACATCACACACAATAGCACGAGGGCGCTGGCCGAGAAACTGACAGGGCGCACCCACGACGCGGGGTGATCCTCCAGCACCGATTGCCGGATCGCTCGGACGAACATCAAATAGAAGGCCGGGGTAAAAGCAATCCCTATCCACTGGATACGGAGCAAAGCGCTGGCGCGGGCCAGGTTGGTGATGTTGGTTAACAGCAAATCCACCAGATAGACACCGAGCACGCAGCCCAACAATCCCAAAAAGGAGCGCGCCACCCGGCTCTCCCGGTTGTAAAACCACAGGTAGAGCGCCAGCGCGAAAGCGGTAATGCCGACGCCAATGGTTAAAACGTCATTGACGCGAATCAGAAAACCCTGCCATCCCATAACGGCCCGCTACACGCTCAACGCAATCGCTTACGGAAAAAGAGCGCCGCTGTCTGTTCCGGCCAATAAGCGTCCTGGTAGCCGCAGAACGCAAAGTGGTGCTTCAGGGCAAAGCTGACGGCCGGATGGGCTTTGAGTGCACAGGCAAAGATCACCTGCGGCGCAGTGTGCCGCAGACACCACTCGACCCCATACTGCAACAACGCCGTCCCCACTCCCTGACGCCGGTAGGCCTCTCCCACAGCTAAATCCACGATGCGCGCCTGCTGGCACGCCAACTCCAACTGTAATGCGATGTACCCTACCACCTTCCGCTGTTCCGCCGCCACAAAGAAACCATCACAACGTTCCCAGGCCGGAACACGTTGCTCCGGCACAAACAGAGGTATGACGCGCTGGCGGCGCGGCAGCCGCACTTCCCGAAAACGCGCCCCCCATTCCCCCTCAGTGCTCAACTCCTCCATCTGCCAGGCAAAATCGGTCTCGTAAGCCAGGTCCAGGTCCAGACAAGCAGTAAAGTCTTTCTCGCGTGACGCTCGGATATGCACCATTGTTCCCCCTCACGGCTGTGTAGCCACAATATTTAATGGAATGGTACACGTCGTGGTATTCCCATAAATGTCCACGACGACCAACTGAAATTGATAAGGGCCACCCGGTGGGTAGAGAGTCGGATCAGAAATGTCCCATACTCCCAACAAATCGTTCTCCTTGACGGCGTTGTACTGAGCAATAAAGTTGGGAGTGTCTGCCCCGGGGAACCGCACCTCAAACTTATAAAAGGAGAAGGAATTGACCTTGGCTGTGCCAAAAATCTCCACCACCCCCAACAAATTGGTATTGGCGACGGGAGAAGTTACCTGCGCCCCAGGAGAGGGACAGTCCGGCAGAGTGGCTTCCACCGGGGCCGTCGTCGGAAGCGGCACAGACGACTCCGTGGCGACCGGTGTAGGGCCGGAAACCACCACCTGTGTTACGCTGCCGGTCGCCGCCAGAGTGGGAAACGGCGACGGCGTGGGGGTGCGCAGGCCCACTTGCAACGTGGGGGTAAGCCTCACCGGCGCCGGTGGCGCTGGTAGCACGAAAGTTTTGACTACAAAAACCACTCCCCCTAGCAAGAGAAAGATTACTGCCATCGTCCACGCCCGCACCATCCGCTGCTGATGCACCTCGCGCTCCAACGAAAACTGCGCGATGTCGCGCCGACGTTTGAAGGTGCCGGCCGAAATCATGTACCCCACCGCCCCCAGCACGCACAGGCCATACACGATGACGGCCTGACGACTCAACCACGCCAACACCACACTCATAACGCGCGCAGCACTCCACGGATAATCGTCGCCAAACGAGGGACCAACAGCTCACCTGCCGCCAACACTTCCTCGTGATTGGGAGCCGGCGCGCCTTCCTCGCCCATCAGTTTATTGCTGATGCCCGACAATCCTAGCACCCGCATCCCGCAGTGCCGGGCCGTGATCACCTCCGGCACGGTGGACATCCCCACGGCGTCCGCTCCGATCAGCCGCAGGAAGCGCACGTCGGCCGGCGTCTCAAAGCTCGGTCCGGCCAGGCAAATATAGACGCCCTGGTGGTGGGGAATGCCGCCCGCCAACGCCGCCGCCCGCGCCAGTTCCCGCAACGCTGGCTCATAAGCCTCGTTCATACTGGGGAAGCGCGGGCCGAATTCCGCCAGATTGGGGCCGCGCAGCGGATTCAGTCCGGCCATGCCGATCAAGTTGATGTGATCGCCGATAACCATCACGTCGCCGGCTTGATAGGTCAGGTTGAGGCCGCCTGCGGCATTGGTCACAATCAACGTTTCGGCGCCCAACAGCTTCATCACCCGCACCGGTAGGCCCACCTGCGCCATGCTGTAACCTTCGTAGTAATGCGCGCGGCCTTGCATCACTGCCACGGGCGTCCCGTCCAGGTCGCCGAGCAACAGACGCCCCTGATGCCCGACTACTGTAGAAACGGGAAAATGCGGAATCATCCCAAAAGGAATCTCAACCGCGCGCGTGACAGCTTCGGCCAACGGATTCAAACCGGAGCCGAGAATGATGCCCACCTGGGGGACAAGGTCTGTGTGGCGGCGGATCGCCGCCACCGCCTCTTGAAAGGCTTCCAGCGTGTAATATTCAGCCATCCATAACCTCCTTACCCATTACTCATTTCCGATTTTTGATTTCAGGTCGCCGTCTCCACCCGCCTCCACAGATTCCGGCAGACGAGCGCGGGGGTGCGCCCGGTCGTAGGCCTCCCGTTTGTGGCGGCTGGAGACTTCCGTGTAAATCTGCGTGGTGGAGATGCTGGCGTGCCCCAGAAATTGCTGCACCTCCGTCAACTCCGCGCCGCCGTCCAATAGATGGGTAGCAAACGTATGGCGCAGCGTGTGGGGCGAAACCCAATCCCCCAACCCGGCCGCCTGGGCGTAGTTTTGCACCAGGAAGTGCAATCCCTGCCGGGTCAATGGCTGCCCGGCGCGGTTCACAAACAGAGTGCGTTCGGCCCCATCGCGCAGCAAAAAGGGCCGCCCATCCTGGAGATAGCGCCGCAGGCACGCCTGCATCGTAGCGTGCAACGGGATCATCCGCTCCCGGGACCCTTTGCCGAAGCAGCGCACCACCCCGTTAGCCAGATCAACATCGTCCACCCGCAACCCGACGATTTCACTGGCCCGCATCCCGGTGGCGTACAACAATTCCAGGAGCGCCTGGTCGCGCAACCCCAACGGAGTCTGTTCGGCGGCAGCCAGGGCCAACATCTGCTCGACTTCCGACTGAGAAAGCGTCCGCGGCAGCCGTTTGCCGACTTTCGGCTGGTGCAGCCAATTCGCTAGATCGGGTTTGACCAGGCCCTCAGCAAACAGGAAGTTAATCAGCGAACGTACCACAGCAATTTTACGCGACACAGTGGCCTCGCGATAGCGGCGCATCTGAAGCATCTCTACAAATTCTTCCAACAAGGCCGGGGTCAAGGCATCCCATTGGGCAGCGTCATTGTCCTGCACAAAATCCACAAACTGCGCCAGGTCGCGCCGATAGGCGGCGACCGTGTTGGCAGTGTAACCTCGTTCGATTTGGATATAACGCAGAAAACGCCGAATAATGACTTCCATAGGACTCCCAGGTACACAGGATTATACCTGACAGCCCAGGTTATGTAAAGAAACCCCAGAGCGCCTGTCAGCCACCCGCCAGCTCCCACAACCTTCGGGCGATGCGCTCCGTCGCCTCGGGGCGCGCCAACGCGCGCGCGCGAACCGCCATCTCCACGCGCGCCTGGGGATGCGCCAGCAAGGACAGCACAGCTTCGGCGGCCAGTTCGGGGCGCGGCACCCAGACGCCGGCCCCCCGTTCCACCACGTAGGCGACGTTCCCGGTCTCTTGCCCCGGCACTGCTGCGACCATCACCACCGGCAGTCCGGTGACGAACGCCTCGGCCAGCGTATTTGGCCCGGCTTTCGTGACAAGGATGTCGGCGGCCCGCAGCCACACCGCCATGTTGGGGAGAAACCCTTCCACCTGCACCTGCACCGACAAAGCGCGCAGCACATTCGCCAGAGCTTGATTGCGGCCGGCAACGACGACCAAATGCGCCGTCGGACGGCGCGCAGCCAGCGCCGCCGCCAGGGGCACCAGTGGGCCTAACCCAGCGCCGCCGCCCACCAGCAGAACTACCGGAACATCCTGCGGCAGGCCCAACTCCACTTTGGCCGCTGCGCGCGACAACGTCGCTGCCTCCCCAAAAGAGCGGTGGGTGGGCATCCCCGTGACTTCGACCCGGTCAGGCGGCGCACCGCATTGTAAGGCGCGCGCCTTCGCTGCTTCCGTCGGCAAGAAAAACACCTCGGCGTCGCACGCGAACCACGCGGCATGAACAGACACCAGGTCCAACACGACGACGGCCAGCGGCTGCGGCAGATGCAGGCGACGCCGCGCCAACGTCAGCGCGTAGTTAGGCACCGGGTGGAATGAAACGATGACGTCCGCTGGATGTTGACGCAGCAGGCGATGCAGCGCGGCCCCCCCATAGAGCCATCCCAACCACGAGGCCAACCGAACCACGCTCACACGATCGGTAAGGCGGAATCCCACGCCCCAGGGGCCCCCATTGAGTCCGACCATTGCCGGATACCACGCGGGGAAGCGACTGAACGGCCACCGATCCAGCGCGACGAAAATGTCCACCAGATCAACCGCAACTTGCCCGCCGTACAAACACGCCAGTTCATCTCTGACCGCCTGCGCCGCCGCGCGATGTCCACCGCCGGTATCCGAAAAAAGAAGTAAAAACCTGCGTTGCACGCTCAATCCTGGGATAGTTCAAATTCCAGAACGTCCCCGGCGTGACGCACAAACTGTTTGATCTGCCGCTCAAAGCGGCTGCGCGGCGTCAGGACATACCGTCGGCACGTCAGACACTCGGCGCCGATGTCCGCCCCGATCCGTAGGATACGCCAGGTTTTCCCCCCACACGGGTGCGGCTTACGCAACTCCACCACATCACCGACCGCCAAAGGCAAAGGAGGGCGCGACGTCATTCAGCCTCCCCACACCAGCAACGCCACCGCGCCCGCGCCAAACGTGCACAGAACCGCCAACCACTCACGAGGGCCAACCGGTAACCGCTCAAGTGTCGGAGAAAAACCGTCATACTCGTAACGCGGGCACAAAGCCCAGCCGAGCAGCAAGCCGCCCAGCAAGCCGCCGAAGTGCCCCCAGAAACTGATGCGGGGTGTAAGGCCGATCAGCACATTGAGCGCCGCCATCTTCAACATTTCGGTCAAGTAATGCTGCCCCCCCACCAGCAGCGTGCGGTAACGCCAGTAAAAGATCACCAGCGCGCCGAGCACCCCCATAATCGCACCGGATGCGCCCACCGTGATAGAATCCGGCGCCGCAAACAGCGTCACCAACACGCTCGAAGTCCACAACGCGCCAAAATAGATGACCAGGAAACGCCGGGCGTCGAA
Source organism: Anaerolineae bacterium (assembly GCA_034429475.1). Lineage (GTDB taxonomy): Bacteria > Chloroflexota > Anaerolineae > B4-G1 > SLSP01 > JAKQHY01. The sequence goes on along the minus strand of DAOUGD010000069.1, from coordinate 4,002 downwards.
AAAATGCTCCAGCAGCGTCCCCAATCCCCGCAGCGCGTAGAGATTGAAGACGATGTGCACCACCCCGCCGTGTAAAAACGCCGCCGTCAACAACCGCCACCACTGACCATAAACGGATACGGCCGCCGGAATTAACGCGCCATACCCATAGACCACCTCGCTCGATAAGAGCGTAGGGATGAACGCCGCTATATTCAACCCAATGAGAACGTAAGTCGCCCACGGGGTGGAAACCGGGAGGGCCAAGCGGCGCGGTTCCGGTGGCAAAGGCGTATAATCATAATTCCCGTTCATCGTCATAGTCTCACCTGGCGTGGATGGACGCGGCTGTGTTCGGCCACAATGATCGCCAAAATCTGCTGCACCGCCTCGTCCAACGCATCCTCACGGTTGACCACTACGTAATCAAACTCAGCCATGCGCTGCATCTCCGCCTGCGCCATGCGGATGCGTTCTTGCAATTGCGCCTCGGAATCCGTGCGACGGCGGCGCAGCCGCGCCAGCAGTTCTTCTTCCGAAGCGGCGCTCAGGAAGATCAACACCGCTTCAGGCACCAGACGGCGCACGGTGGCGGCGCCTTGCACGTCCAGGCGCATGACTACGTCTTTGCCGCTCGCCAACGCCTCGCGCACCTGCTGCTTGGGAATGCCCTTGTGCTGCCCGTAGACGAGGGCGTGTTCCAGCAATTCATCCCGCGCAATCATGTCACGAAACACAGCCTCGGATAAGAAAAAGTAATCTACCCCATCCACTTCATTGGGACGTGGCGGGCGCGAAGTCGCCGTGATGACAAAATGAAAAGGGATACCGCGCGCCTGCATCTGTTGCAAGACACTGTCCTTCCCTACCCCCGAAGGCCCCGAAATCACAATCAACAAGGGATAATGCCGTTTCTTATACGGAGTCTGTGGAACAACTTCATTGATCAATTTGCCCTACCTCCCCATTGCTATTATAATCACCACAAATATCGGTCAGTAAACCTCAATTATATACCACATTTGAGCAGGAGATAGAAAAGAAAATGCCAATCTACGAGTACCGCTGTCAAAAATGCCGGCGACGATTTTCCATATTTTGGCGCACCTTTTCGGACGTGGACGCCACCCAGGTGACGTGCAAGCACTGCGGGGCGGACAACGTAACCCGCCTGGTCTCACGGGTGCGGGTGGTCCGTTCGGAGGACAGTCGCATGGAAGACATGGCCGATCCCAGCGCGTGGGGGGACTTTGACGAAAACGATCCCAGGAGCATGGGACGGTTTATGCGCAAGATGGTCAACGAAATGGGCGACGAAGCCGGCGATTTGGGATCGGAATTTGGCGAGGTCATTGACCGCCTGGAAGCCGGTCAGGACCCCGATCAAATCGAAAAGGACATGCCCGACCTCGCCGGAGGCGCAGCCGGCGCTCCCGGCGGCGATTTTGACTTCTAACCTTTCACGAAACGAGGGAAGCCATGAATGGAACCGCTACTTCACTGACCGGCCGCTGGGCGCTCATCCTGGGCGCATCCAGCGGATTTGGCGCCGCGACCGCGCGGGCGTTGGCGCAGGCCGGCATGAATATTTTCGGCGTCCACCTGGATCCGCGCCGCACGATTGAACAGGCGGAAGCCGTCATCGCCGCTGTTGAAGCGGCCGGCAGCCGCGCGATCTTCTTCAACACCAACGCGGCCGACGCACGCCGACGCGCGCGCGTGATCGCGCAGCTCAAAGATGTCCTGACCAACGCGCCGTTTACGACCATTCATTTAGTGGTGCATACCCTGGCCTTTGGCAGCCTGCACCCGTTCCTGACCGAAGACCCGGCTCAGGCGATCCAGGAAGCTCAGATGGATATGACCCTCAAAGTGATGGCGCACAGCCTGGTGTACTGGACGCAAGACCTGGTACACGCGGATCTGCTCGGCCCAGGAAGCCGCATCTACGCGATGAGCAGCCTCGGAGCGCAGCGCGCCGCCGCCAACTATGGCGCCGTCTCCGCCGCCAAAGCCGCGCTGGAGGCACACACCCGCCAACTGGCCCTGGAATTGGCGCCACGGGGGATTGCCGTCAACTGCTTGCAGCCGGGCGTCGCCGACACGCCCGCCCTGCGCGCCATCCCCGGCCACGAAGCCATCATCGCGCAAGTGCTGGCGCACCACCCCGCCCGACGGTTGACCACCCCGGAGGACGTAGCGCAAACCCTCGTCGCCCTGGCCGATCCGCGCGTCACATGGATTTCCGGCGCAGTGATCCCGGTGGATGGCGGGGAAGCCATCGTCGGCGTCAGTTAAAATATCTCCGCAAGGTTTGACATTATCAGTCGGTATGATAAAATACTTGAAATTTCATTGAGCTACCCAATTTGCAGGGCGACCAATTTCCCGCAATGGCAGGTAGAAATAGGAGCCGGAAGTGGAAGAACGAATAGCTACCCCAACTGAACCCGTTTCGATGGAGCATTGGGAGGATGAACTCGAAGAGACATTAGCAGGGAGTGAACTGCGGCGCGGGGAACTGCGCGAAGGGGTCGTCATAGACCTGAAGGAAGATGGACTGGTCGTAGGAATCGGCACCAAGCGGGATGGCTTTGTTCCTAAGGAAGACCTGGAAAAAATCAAGGAACAAACCTTCAGCATCGGGCAACCGGTCAACGTCATTGTGACGAAATTCCGCGATGCGGAGGGCAATGTCGAACTCTCCATCTCACAGGCCATGTTGCAAGAAGATTGGATCAAGGCCGAAAAGCTGAAGGAAGAAGAGGCCATTTACGAATCCAAGGTTCTGGCAGCTAACCGGGGCGGGTTGACCGTCGAATTTGGGCGCCTGCGCGGTTTTATCCCCATGTCCCAACTCATTGGGTTCTCACGCATTCGTCAGGCAACGGAACGCCAACGCCGTCTGGAAGCGTTGGTCGGGCAGACGTTGATGCTCAAGGTCATCGAAGTCAACCGGCGTCGGCGGCGGCTGATCCTCTCCCAGCAGGCGGCGGCCAAGGAATGGCGCGCTGTGCGGCGGAAGAAACTCCTGGCCGACCTCACCCCGGGGCAGGTTCAGCGGGGGCGCATCAGCCAGATCACCGATTTCGGGTTGTTCGTCAACCTGGGCGGGCTGGATGGACTGGTGCATATCTCGGAGCTTTCGTGGGGGCGGATCGAAGACCCCAAGCAGGTCTACCATGAGGGTCAGCGCGTCAAGGTCAAGGTTCTAAGCGTGGACCGCGAGCGACAACGCATCGCTCTCAGCATCAAGGCGCTGGCACCCGATCCGTGGGAAACCGCGCCGGAACGGTATCAGGAAGGGCAGTTGGTGGAAGGCGCCGTCAGCCAGGTCGTGGATTTCGGCGCGTTCATCGAGTTAGAACCCGGCGTCGAGGGGTTGCTCCACAACTCAGAGTTGAGCGACGTGGAACAACGCGAGGAACTGGAACCGCAGAAGAAAATCTTGGTCAAGGTCATCCGCGTGGAACCGGAACGCCGCCGCATCGGGTTGAGCGTGCGTCAGGTGCGCCGACAGGAATGGGAAGAGTGGGTCGTAGCTCAAGCCTCAGCGCCAGCTCAGGTGCCCACTCCCAAAGAGGAAGAGTTAGATGACGAAGACGACATGGACATTGACGCCTTAGAGACAATGGACGATGTCGAATTTGAGGCCGAAGAAGTGGTCGAAGCCGAAGTGCCCGAAGCCGATGATAGTGAAGAGGCTGTGAGCGCCACGGAGGCATAAGGAAAGGGGAAGAAACTGGATGGGTAAGGAAGACAAGATCGGCGTAGAAGGTACCGTAGTAGAAGCATTACCGGGGACACAATTCCGTGTTGAGTTGGACACCGGACATCATGTCTTGGCTTACTTATCCGGCAAAATGCGCAAATACTACATCCGCATCCTGTTGGGAGATCGTGTGCGTGTAGAACTGTCTCCCTACGATCTGACTCGCGGACGCATCGTCTATCGTTATAAGAAACGATCGGGCGAGATGGAGACAGAAGAATAAAAAGAGAAGTCCGGCCTTTTGGCCGGAC
>DAOUGD010000068.1:0-34607 GCA_034429475.1 Anaerolineae bacterium | reverse complement strand
GGCAGACGCCGTGCGGCGTCTGCCCCTGATTTTTAATCAACCTGCCGGTCTCGACCGGCAACTCCCGCCAGCGCGCAGAGCCGGGCAGTCTCTCCAATGGGAGTTAAAGGAACTTCGATTACGCTTCCACTCAACAATCAAAGTAAATAGGATTCGAGATCAGCGCCGGGAGCATAGGCAGCCCCGGCACAAACTCACGCAGGATTTCGACGCGGGCAAAGCCAGGGGCTTCCAGCGTGTAGGAGCCGCGGCGGGCGTAGCTCGCCCACGAAAAAACACCTTCCCAAAAGCGACTTCAGCCGCAAGGTTCGGCCTGGCGGGTATCGTCGCCATAATTTTCGGATAGATTCTAAGGTACCGTCCACACAATCGTCGCGCCGACGTGGGACTGATCGTAGCCGCCGCCCCCCGAAGCGACGTAGACGCTGTCCGGCGACCAGGCCGCGCTCCACACGGGCAGGCGATTGTGGTGCTGTTCAGCGTACTCGAAGCCGGTTTCCGGGTCCCACAGGCAAATGCGCTTGTCCTCGCCCGTCGAGGCAAGCCACTTTCCATCCGGCGACCAGGCCACCCCCCTGGCCCAACCGCGATGCGCATCAATGGCGCGCCCCAACTCGCCCGTCGCGCCATCCCACAGCCGCACCTGCCCATCTTGGTGCGCCGTGGCGAGTAGCCGTCCGTCCGGCGACCAGGCCAGGCCGTTGACGTCGCGCCGGGCGGTCGTATATCCCGCGAGTGTGAGGCGCGCTTTTCCGGTTGCGACGTCCCACAGGACGATATCGCCGTCGAACTCGCCGGCCGCTACGGTTTTGCCGTCTGACGACCAGTCAACACTGATAACGGTTGAAGGGGTGGCGCTCTGCCAGGTATCCTGCACTTGTTGGGTGGCGACATCCCACACTTGGACCAGGCCGGCCCGGTTGCCGGTCGCCAGTTGCTTCCCGTCCGGCGACCAGGCCACACAAAACGCCCAGCCGGTATCCAGGGTGGCCGTGGTGGTGTACGCCGCCATATCCCACAGCCGCGCGCTGCCATCCTGGCTGGCCGAAGCCAGGGTGCGGCCGTCGGGCGACCAGGCTAAGCCCCATACGAAATGGGTATGCCCCGCCAACACGCCCGCCTCGCGCTGCCCGACGATGTCCCAGAGCCGTATCTGATCGTAATCAGCCGTCGCCAGCAGTCGCCCATCGGGAGACCAGTCCTGGCTGTACACCGGCCCTTTACCGGTGCTGAAGTCAATGGTTTCGCGCAGATTCTTGACGGCAGGCGCAGCCTGGGGCGTGGGGGTAGGCGTCTGCGCCGGGGCGCACAGGGGACTTATCTTGTCGGACGCGCGCAGCGCCGCATCCCAGGTGAACTCCTGGTTGTCGCTGAAGTAGTAGTAGGTGACGCCGTTGGGGAACAGCGCGACAACGTTGCCGCTGACGCCCTGCATCTCGGTGATCCAGAAGTCGCAATCAAAGCCGTCGCTCTGGGTGTACTGCGTGGCCCAGAACGCATTGTTGTACCTCTGCCGACCGTCAATCTTGACGCCCCGGTCGGCAGGATCGCGCTGGAGCGTCGCGGCCAGCAGGCCGGGGTGCAGGACTGACTTCCCGTTGATTTGGCCGCCGTGGTTGTTCAACAGCAGCGCCAGTTTGGCGATGTCGTCGGGAATCCACCACAGGCCGTAGCCGCCCTCGGCCTGCCCCCGCCAGTCGTCGTCGGCAGTGCGCATCGTCGTGAGCGCGCCGGGGCCAAGGCCCAGCGGCCGGTACACTTCGTCCACCACGAATTGAAAGATGTCCGCCGCCGGGCCTTCCTGGGATTGCAAGTAGTTGTGCATGGCGCGGGTGAGGATGAAGGTGTCGCTGGTGCGGTAGACCCACGTCTCACCGGGCGCGGCGGCGGCGGGCGCGCTAAACGCCGCTGCCATCCGCTGGGCGTAGGGCTGCGCGCCAAAGAACGCGCCCATTTTCTCGCTGTTATCGTCGGCCATGAAGCCGGGCGAGACGTAATTGCCGGTGGACATATCCAGCGTATGGTTGAAGGTGACGCGCTCCCAATCGCCGGGGCTGGCGACGTATTCGGGGACGTACTCCTTGATCAGCAAATTGGGCACATCGGGGCCGTACTTCTGCGCCAGACGCAGCAGCGCCACGCCCACAAAGGCCGATTTGGCGGTGGAGTAGGAGGTGGCGCGCATGGACTCGCAGTAGGGATACGTCCCAAAGCGGGTCTGGCAGCCGCCGAGATAGTTGACGCCGTCCACCACGACGCCGTACCATGTCATGTGCGCCGGCGTGACACCGCGCCCGAAAGCGGCGACGTCCACACCGGGATAGTCGTCGGCTAATGCCTGAATGGGCTTGACCGGCACGCGGGCGGCCAGTTCGGCGGCGAAATCGGCGCGGATTTGGTCGGCGGCGGCCACCGGGCCGGGATGGTAGGCGGCGTCCAGCAGGCCCCACAGGTTGGCGCGGGTGTAGCTGGTGGTCTCTTGCGTGACCTGGTACCAGACTTTGGAGACGCTGTCCGCGTCGAACAGAAAGGTCAGCGTGCCGTTGAACGTCGCGTTGCCGCCCTTGGTGATCAGCGCAAAGGGCAGCGACGCCCGCGCGCAGCCGCCATCGCCGGCCTCCTGCCAGACACGCCCCGGCTCCAGGATGAGATTCCACAGGGGATGGTTGGCAATGATCTGGCCGCGCTGCACGGGGATCAAATAGCCGTCGCTTTGCACCAACTCGAAATCAAATTCCGGCAGATACCGGTGGTCCGGCTCCAATTCGCCGCGCACCATCTGGAGGTGGCCGCCCTCCTGCTCGCCGAGCAGTTCCAGGCGCCCCTCGAAGCGGTGCGCCGGCAGGATGGCTGGCGCCGGCGGCGTCAGCGCCGCCTCGTCCACCGGGCCAGCGAAGTCGAAACCGTACATCAAGTCGGCAGAGCTTAGGGGTAGACCAGCCCGGTCGGCGGCGTCTGGGCTGCGGGTTTGCGGGGGCGCGGTCTCGGACGGCGTGACGGCGGGTATGCTTGCGGTTTCCAGTGAAGGGGGCATACACGCCATCAAACCGGCGAGGAACAAGCATACCAGGCAATATCGGGGCAGGGTAGAAAAGGGGACAATTTTCCTCATAATGCTCCTCCTCTGAAGATAACCACAGAGGACACAGAGAGCACAGAGAAATATGAAGAAAAGCTCCGTGTGCTCAGTGGCTCCGTGGTGAAATTTTCATCCAACCGCTGGTGAACCGCCGATTAATGAGGAATTCCTCTGAAAATAAAAGTCTGTTTCACGCAAAGGCGCAAAGACGCAAAGTAAAAAAGCGCATACGTAAGATTACGACATCTAGCAAAAAATACAAACCCACGTAGTTCACCCCATAGGAACGAAACGAGGTGTGCCTGGCCGGTCTGACCAAGGACGAGACGTCGCTGGCGGCGGCGCGCGACGCCGTCTATGGCCGTGTTGGAACGCGCCCTAAGAAAATTCTTACATGGAGATAAGTAGAAAGCCAATGACAACGGCCTCCATCTGTGATAGGCTAGCAGAAGTGGAGGCCGTTGTCGTTGAAAACTTTGCTCTTGACGCCTGTAGGAACCCCGCGCCCCGGATTGCGGACCTTTCTTCAGTTTATCCCTGGATTGGAGCTTCTCGAAGGAACAGCGATTCGGTGTACAGACTTGCTGATCTTCGACATCCACGCCCCGGAGTATAACGATTGGGGCGAGGTGCGTCGGATCAGGGTCAGGGTATCCGCCCCATGCTGTGTCGCCATCGTCAGTACCTCTCGGCAAATGACGGAGGCGTTGGCTGCCGGCGGGGATCAGGTCTTGCTCGCCGGTTTCACGGCGACGGAGTTTATGACAGCGTTAATGGCCTGCCGTGAACCTCATCATAAGGAATAGGAGAAATGATTATGAAAATTGTAAAATTGACTGCTAGATGGCTGTGTCTGCTCGTCGCGCTGGTCGCCGGATTGCCCATGGGGTGGTCGCCGGCCGCCGCCGCCGTGGAAACGGTGTTGGAGGCATATTTCGATGCGCCGCAGCTCCCCGCCGGCTGGACGGTGACCAGCCAGCAAGCCGGCGTCGGCTGGCGCTTTGACGACCCCGGTAACCGTGGCAACAGCACCGGCGGCACCGGCGGCTTCGCCATCGCCGACAGCGACTACGCCGGCAATGTGCTGATGGACACCTATCTGGATACTCCGGCGTTGGACTTGTCGGCTTATGCGCAGGTGACGTTGGAGTTTAAGACTTATTACAGTCACTACCAGCGCACCTTTGCTAAGGTCGCGGTGAGCGCCGACGGCGGCGTGACCTGGGTTACGGTGTGGGAGAAGGGCGCGACGATGGGCGTGGGCGAGGTGTTTGGCGGCCCGGTCACGCTGAACCTCACGGCGCAGGCCGCCGGGCAGGCCAACGTCAAGCTCCGCTTTCATTACGGCAATGCTACCTATGCCTGGTATTGGCAAATTGATGACGTGAAGCTAACAGGCGACACGGTGGCCGGGCCGACGCCGCTTCCGCCCACGCCCACGCCGGCCCCGCTCGCCGCGCCGAGTGACCTGATCCAGGCTGGGGCGACGCAAACCCAACTGGCGCTGGCGTGGGCCGATAACAGCGCCAACGAGTCGGGTTTCTCCGTCGAGCGCTCGCCCAACGGAACGAGCGATTGGGCCTTTGTGGGTGTGACGGCGGCGAACGCGACAAGCTATACCCACAGCGGTCTGACCTGCGGCGCGTCCTATCATTATCGCGTGCGCGCCTACGATGCGGCCCGTTACTCGGCGTACAGCAATGTCGTCGCCGCGAGCACCGCGGCGTGCGGCGACCCGCCCGCTGCCCCGTCCGGGTTAACCCAGACCGGCAGCACGGCCAACGCCCTCACGCTGGCCTGGGGGGATAACAGCGCCAACGAAGACGGCTTCAAGATCGAGCGCTCGCCCAACGGCACGAGCGACTGGGTCCAGATCGGGACAACGGGCGCGGGGGTGACGGTCTACAGCGACCTCGCCCTCGCCTGCGGCAGCACGCTCTATTATCGCGTAGGGGCGTACAACCTCAATGGCAATTCCGGCTACAGCAATGGACTAACCGCAACGACCACTTTATGCCCCGCCGTTGGCACTGGCCTGGAGGAACGCTTTGACGGGACGGCCACGCCGGCCGGCTGGAGTATGGCCGGTAGCGTCGGCTGGCGCTTCGACGATCCCGGCGCGCGCACCAACCGCACCGGCGGCGCCGGCGGCTTCGCCATCGCCGACAGCGACAAGGCCTGTAGTGTGAATATGGACACCGAACTGCGCGCGCCCGCGCTGGATTTGTCGAGTTTTGCCGCCGCCACCCTGCGCTTCAGGACATGCTACCTTCATTATCAAAATACTGTCGCCGCTGTGGACATCAGCGTGAGCGGCGGCGTGACCTGGACCAACGTATGGTCCACCACCGCGAATGTCTGTGGACGCGAAGTGCTCGTAGACATCAGCCCGCAAGCTGCCGGACAGTCCAATGTGATCGCGCGCTTCCGCTACTACAACGCCAGATGCGCCTGGTACTGGCAACTGGACGATGTGAGCATCACCGGATTCGCCGGCAACGCCATACCGCCGGCTGCGCCGAGCACGCTGCAACAGACGGCCACCGACGAATCCAGTCTTTCGCTGAGTTGGACAGACCAGAGCACCTACGAAGAGGGTTTCAGGTTGGAACGCACGCCCCACGATGAAGGCGCCTGGACGCCCATCGGCGCGACCGGTGCGAACGTGACCGCGTACAGCGACCAGGCCCTTGCCTGTGGCGCGGCTTACGATTACCGGGTGATCGCCTACAACGTCGCCGGGGCTTCCGCGCCCGTCACGCTGACGAACGCGACGACCGGCGCGTGTGTGCGCCTACCGGCCGCGCCCTCCCATCTAACGGCGTCAGGTGTGACCGAGGAGTCGGTCACATTAGGGTGGCACGATAACAGTATTAACGAATCTGGCTTTCAGTTGGAGACGTTGCGCAACGGCCTGTGGACGCAGTCGCCCCTCATGCCCGCCGGGCAGACGATGTACACCGTCACCGGGTTGACCTGTAGCCAGGAGTACGCCTATCGCCTCTACGCGCTCAACGCCGACGGAAACTCCGCCTACACGGCCATCCTCACGGCGACCACGTCCGTCTGTGCGCCGCCGGCTGCGCCCACCGGGCTACAGGCCGCCGAGATCGGCGCGACGAGTGTGACGCTCTCCTGGCAGGATACCAGCGTCAACGAGACCGGCTTCACGGTGGAGCGCAGCCCCGACGGGAACACCTGGGCGACGCTGGCGCCCGCAGTCAATGCCAATCAGACGACCTTCGTGGACGCCGGGCTGACGTGCAATACGGTCTACCAGTACCGCGTGCGCGCGGCGCGCGCGGGCGTGGGCGATTCCGCTCCCAGCGCCACCCTGCGTGTGCGCACGGCGGCCTGCGCGCTGCTCAACGAAGCATTTGCCGGCAACGGCGCGCCCGCCGCCGGCCCCGCCGGCGCCACGCTGTCGCTGCGCCTGGACGAGGCGACCGGTGCGACGACGTTCACCGATGCTTCCGGCAATGGCTACCACGCGACGTGCAGCGGCGCGGCCTGCCCCGCCGCCGGGTTGACCGGCTGGTACGGCGCCGCCGCTAACTTCGACGGGAACGACACCCTCGAAATTCCCTACAACGCCGCGCTCAACACACCCAGCTTTACGGTGGCCGCCTGGGTCAAAGTAAGCGGCGGCAGCGGCCACCGCGCGGTGTGGACCTCGCGCGATCTGATCAAGGGCCACATGCTGTATGTGAACCCCGATAACGTCTGGAATTTTACGGTGGGGAATGGCGTGGAGTGGGTCAGCCTGAGCGGCGCGCCGGCGACGACCGGCGTGTGGACGCATGTGGCCGGCGTCTATGACGCGATCTCGCAGACCATGCGCTTGTATGTCAATGGGCAGTTGGCCGGGAACCAGACCGGTGTCGCATTCGTCCCCAACACGGCGCGGCCCTTCCGCGTCGGCGCGGGGGCCACGGAGGGGGCGCCGCAGTTCCACTTCAACGGGCTGATTGACGAGGTATCCGTCTACGCCCGCGCCTTGAGCGCCGACGAAATCCGCGCCCTGACGCCGCCGGGCGGTTGGCGCGTCGTGACCGCCAACTCCGCAGCGGGAAAACCGGGCTGGCTGCCGCAGAGCGGTGAGAATCAGACGGGCGGCAGCGGCAATAGCTTTATGGCGGATCGCGTCGCGGCCGGCGGGGTGACGCGCTGGGATGTGCAGACGGCGCTGCGCACGCCGGTATTTGACCTCTCCGCGTACACCCAGGTCACGCTGACGTTCAGGATGGCCTACCAGGCCGATGCGGAGCAAGGTCAGGCGCAGGTGGAGATCAGCACCGATGGCGGCGCGACCTGGACGGCGCTGCGCAAGTTCTTTGCGACCGAGTCCACGCTTGACCGCGCGCCGTTGAGCGTCAATCTGACGCCTTACGCGGGTCTGACCAACGTGCAGGTGCAATTTGCCTATCACGCGCGGAATGGCGGCTTCTGGCAGGTGGATGACGTGAGCGTGCAGGCCGCGACCGGCGACGGCGTCGCGCCCGCCGCGCCATCCAATCTGGCGCGCGCCGGCGGCAGTGAGACGGAGGTGGTGCTGAGTTGGACGGACAACAGCGCCAATGAGGACGGGTTCGTCGTCGAGCGGTGGAATGAGACGGAGTGGGCGGTGGTGGGCGTCACCGGGCCAGACATTGCCACGTACACTGAACGCAACCTGCGGTGTAATCACGGGTACTTTTATCGTGTGCGCGCGCGCAACCTGGCGGGTTTCTCGGCTTATACGGCGGGGCTGTTTGAAGCGACCACCGCCGCGTGTACCACCCCGCCGGCCACGCCAGGCGGACTGGCCCGCACATCGGCTACCCCCGTTGAAATCACCCTGGCCTGGGTAGACCGCAGCGATAACGAGGCCGGGTTCAAGGTGGAACGCTCGCGGGATGGCGCGGCCTGGCAAGAAGTTGGGGACGTGACCGCGCAAGTGACGACGTTCACCGACAAGGGCCTGTTCTGCAATACCGCCTATCGCTACCGCGCGCGCGCGTACAACGGCCGGGGCTATTCCGCCTATACGGATGAAGCCTGGGCGCGCACGGAAGCCTGCACCGACACGCTCAAACCGGCGGCGCCCACCAATTTTACGGCGACCAGCGCGGCGGAAACGCGCCTGAGCCTTTCCTGGAGCGACAACAGTAATAATGAAATCGGCTTCCGCATCGAACGCTCGGCGGACGGCCGCGATTGGACGTTGGCGAACGCGGTCATCGCCAACTCAACGTGGTTTGCGGACGATGGCTTGAGCTGCGGCGCTACGTATCACTACCGTATCTATGCCTACAGCGCGGGCGGCGGCAATTCCGACCCGTTGGAAGGCAGCGCGACGACGGTCGCTTGTCCCATCACGCTCCCCAATGCGCCCGCGAACCTGAGCGCATCCACCGCCGGTGAAAGCCGCCTCACGCTCACCTGGAGCGATACCAGCGACAATGAGGACCTCTTCAAGCTGGAACGCTCGCCCAACGGGCAGACGGCGTGGGCGCAGATCACCACGCTCGGCCCCAACGCGACTACGTACACGGACGCGGGGCTGACCTGCAACACCGCGTATCATTACCGGGTGCGCGCCTACCGCGAGGGTCACGGCGATTCGGCCTACACGAGCAGCGCGAGCGCTACCACTGCCGTATGTTCGGCCTCTCCACCCAAGTGTAACACCCCGGCAAACGGTAGTATCGTGCTGCTGGATGCGGCGGCGAACCCGACGGCGGGCCGGTATCGGGTGCTGTTGGAGATTCAAAACCCGGTCATCACGAACAAAACCGCCCAGGGGTGTAACGTTTCCGGTTCCATGCACCTCATCCTGCACTCCAACAACCTCACCGACATCCCCATCACCGGCAAGGTAGACAGCTACGACATGTTCCGTAGTGATTCCATCGGTCACTTCTCGCTCATCATTGCCGGGGTGCGGCTGTATACGGGCGAGCCGTGGGACGTGGCGCTGCCCATTCCGCTGACCGGCCTGGGCAAAGCGCCGGAGTTCAACGGTCAGAAGTTGACGATGAACAGCGCGTGGCTCGCGCTGCCGCCGGAGTTTGGCAGCGGCACGGTCCCGCTGATTAAAGCGCCCAGCATCTCCGCCGAAGGGTTGGAGTTTGGGCAGCGCATCGGGTTGCCCAAGTTCCCCATCGGCGCCGTGGATCCTGTTGTGAGAGAGAAGAGCACGCAATACTTCGGTCTTACCCTGGCCGTTGAATTGAAGTTCACCTCCCGCGGCTTCGAATTGAGCGGGGAAGGGGGCTTGGAGCTGCCGGGCGTTGCTGGCAGCGGGCCGGGGTGCAGCACCCTCTCGGCCGAAGGCTCGCTCTACATTAATGAAGCCACCGGTCAGACGATGTTGGAATTCCAGACCACGGAGGATACCACCGTCATCCCGCTCATGGGCATCACCGACGAGGGCGCAGATGTGCCGCTGTATCCCGCGCCGACGGAGGGGCCTTTCATGCCCAATACCCCAGCGGGCCAACCCGACTGGCGGGGCATCGGCGGCAAAATCGGGCTGGCGGTCAAATGCAATCCAGGCATCCCCATCGCGCCGTATAACCTGGTGGTGCTCAACGGGGTGCGCGGCACGGTGGCGCTCGGCATGGAAGCCACCAGCATCTCTGTCGGCGCGACGATCTACGTTATGAACCCTTTGTTGTTGTCGGCGGATGGCAATGCCCGGATCACCGTTTCGCCGGAATTGAGTGCGCAGATCGAGGGCAAGCTCAAACTCTTCTTATTCCAAATGGGCTACGCCAAAGTCTCCCTCAGCGAGTCGGACGGGTTCCGCGTGCAGGGCGAACTGCGGGACCCCGGTATCCCCTTGCTCAAGTACGAGGCCGCGCTGCACGCCTGGGTTACGGGCGTGCAACGTCAGGGGGGCGAGATCACCTACAACAACCCCCAGACACATTTGACCGGCTCCGGGCGTATCTACATGGGTATTGCCAAGGGTGAAATCCTGGAGCAGGAAGTTTATTCGCCCTGTCTGATAGAAACGTGCCAATACACGCTCGCCGCCCCCGGTTGGCTGGCGACTATCTTGCAGGCCCTGGGCTTACCCTCCTCGATTAACCTTACCTATCCCTGCGGCATCAACACCCGCTACGTCGAAAAAACGTACACCTTCAACTATAAAACGCCGCGCGTCGTTTGCCCGAATGGCGAGACTTACAATATTTTCAACTGTTGGGTCTGGCAGACTTCCACCACATGGGATCCGCAATCGTTTAGCATCCCGTATCCCAGCCGCGATGCGTTTGAGTCGTGTCCGGTCAAAGTCAGCATCCCGGATCAAGACTGGAAGTCCTTCGACACGTTGGCCGAGTTCGGCGAGTTCCGTAGCGCCAGCAGCAACTCGATCTGGGGGTTGAAGGGGTATGCCAAGATTCTTTATATGGATTACGGCTTCTTCGTGAACTTTAACAACAGCATGGTGGATTGGGTCAACGCCAAGTCGTATAGCCTGGTGGATAGCAAACAGGCGCAGGCGGCGCGCGCCATTGTGGAAAACGCGCGCCGCACCTATCGTCCGCTCACCGCGACGGAAGCCGCGCTGGTCGCGCCTTACACGTTCCTGGCGGACGGCGGCGTCATCATCGCCACGCCCAACTTCGATCCGCCCGGCTATCGGCCCCGCGCGGCCTTTGGCCCCCAGGACGCCATCACGCAGACCCACGTGATCTCCCGCACCGACACGCTCTTTGGGGTGATGGCGCGCGTCCCCCTCAGCATGAGCCTTATCGCGCCGGATGGCGTCGAAATCACACCGGTCAACTACGCTGCCGTGCCCACCTACACCGTGATGTATAACGAGCTATACACCTACACCCTGGAGCGCCCGGCGACTCCGGCGCTGGCGCGCTGGCGCTTCGTCCCGGCCGCCACCCATCCCGCGTTGCTCCGCGTGGATTTGACGTTGGACGGGACGACCGTCTACACCGAGGTCAGCGTGCAGACCGGCTACCTCTCGCTGCCGGCCGGCGAGCATGTCCTGGGCGTCGTCCCCGCCGGCGCGACGCAACCGGCGCTGCTGGCGCCCTTCACGGCGGCTGCCGGCGCCGACTATACGCTGCTTTCCCTGGGCGATGCGGTCAGCGCGACGCTGGTGCTCACGGATGATAACCGCAGCCCGCAGGCGTTGGGTCAGGCGCGGTTGCGCCTGGTCAACGCGATCTTCCACGATGTGGACGCCATGGATGTGTACGTGGACGAGACGTTGCTCTTCGAGAAGGTGGCCTATGGCGCGGTTTCCGCGTATGGGGAGTTGCCCGCCGGCGACCACGCCATCCGGATGGTGCGCGCCGGAACGCAGGATACCTTGCTCGCCAGCAACGTCACGCTGAAAGCGGGCGTCGTGTATACCTTCTTGACGCGGGAATGGGCCGGCAGCGCCGGAGGCATGGCCGCGTTATTCCTCAGCGGCGATGGCGGCGCGGATGGCGCTCTGCCATTGTGGGCGTTGGCGCCAGTGGGGTCGCCATCTTCTTACGCCTTGATGTGGGATACGATGCTGGATGAGGTGTACATCCCGGTCACGACCACGCAGTACGCCGTGGATCAGGCGACCATCGGCATGTGGCAGGTTAAACTCACCGGCGCGATCACAGAGACGGGCTGGGCGCTCTCCGTCAGCGGCGTTGAAAATCCACCCATCATCAGCGAGTTCGTGGTGGGGTACGACAACGCCGCGCCGGAGGAGACGGAAGTGGCGCTGCGTCTCCAGGCGGATCACGCGCCCACGCGCCTTACTTTCTTCGTCAAGCCCGGCGCGATCACCGAGACGGTGACGATCACCAATGAGCAGGGGATCACCAGCACCTTCACCACGCCGCTCTTCCAGGGGAAGGTCGTGGATGTCATCACGGTCACTGAGTCCGAGCTGCTCGACGGCAGCAAGGCCATCGTCCACACGCTCGATCTCTTTGAATTGGAGACGGGCGACTACTCGCTGTGGGTACAGGTAGAGGATGGCGTCAGCCCGGCGGTGAACGCCTACGCCGCGCTCCAGCCTACCACCCGCGCCGCGCAGCTCGCGCTCGGCCCACGCACGGTCAACATCGCCGCCGAAAGTTTCGATCCGTTCCGCGCGCTGGCAAACACCGGCGTCTTTCACGTCAATCAGACCGACTGGTTCACGGACGAGCTGGTGGCCGGCGCCGTCATCACCCCGGAGCTGAACGTCGAACTCTGGGAGTGGGATGCGGAGCGCCAGGAATGGGTGTTCTATGAGTACCAACCATTGGGCCTGAGTTGGACGCCGCTCTGGCACCCCGACGCCGATTACCAGGTGGTGGCGATTGACGAGTGGCTGGAAGACGAAGAGGTTTTCACCGAGACGGCGCGCCTCCAGACCGATTTTACCGTCTACGACATCTACGATGAGAACGACGAGTACGTGGACTCGGTCAGCATGGCCGGCTGGCAAGATGTCGTTCCCGACAAAACGTACTATATTGCTGTGGGCCTGCTCGATCTGGATCAGGAGTTAGCCCTCTGGTCGGATTATGTGGAATTCACCGTGCCGCTGGGCGACTTCGGCCTGACGTGGGAACCGGAAGACCTGGAAGCCACCTTCTGGCCCGGCGACGGTTACGGCGAGGTGGAGACGCAGGTAGTCCTGACGATGACCGACGATCTCTACTACGATCTTTCCCTCGACTTCGACTACACGGCGTTGCCGGAGGGCATTGAAGCCGAAATCCTGGCGGACGACGAGGAACTAGCGCGGATGCTGACGCCGCATGGGAAGCACGCGCCGTCTGCCGCCGCCCCTTGCCCGCGCTGTGCGCCGCGCGTGGCGCAGGCCGTGACGCAACAGATCAACGAGGAACTCCTAGACATCGTCATCTACGTGGACGAGTCCGTGCCGGACGGCTGGTATACCCTGCCGGTGGTGGCCGCGGCCGGCCAGGAGACCCGTGTTGCGGAAATCGAATTCAATGTCCAACAGCCCACCTACGCCGTGCAACTGTCGGCCGGCGTCACGCAAACCGCCCTGGCCGGGCAACCCCTCATCTATCCGCACACATTCACCAATACCGGCAGCAGTGAGGACAGCTACTACGTTTGGGCCGAGAACGACAACGACTGGGACATTGCCGTGGTGAGCGATGACGGGGTATGGTCGGATGAATACGGGGATATGGAGTTCAGCGACGTTGCGCCGGAGGAGAGTTTCAGCTTCGAGATTCACGTCACCATCCCCGCCGACGCTGCGCCGGGCACATGGAGCGCAACGGAGGTCATCATCGTTTCGGACACGGACGAGGAAAGCTATGACTCGGTCACGGATTATACCGGTGTGGCGACGCCGACGGTGGGCCTCGCGCTGTCGCCGGGCTACACCCGGCAGACGCGCGCCAATACCGTCGTCGCCTATGGCCACACCCTGACCAACACCGGCACGTGTACCGAGACGTACTTCCTCCAGGCCAATCACAACCGGGGGTGGGCTATCGAACTGCTGAATCCCGATTGGCCGGCCGGAACCATGCCGTTGTGGCTGTTCCAGGTTGGGCCGCATGACACGCGCACCTTCTCGGTGACGGTGGCCGTTCCGGCGGAGGCCGCCGGCCTGACCGGCCAGACGATCCTCACGGCGACGGCCCGTTCCGATGCCAGCGTGCTGGCGACCGCTACGGACGTCACCCTCGTCGCCGCCGCGCCCGGCGTCCAACTCACGCCCAATCGTAGCGCGTCGGCGCAACCGGGCGCGGTGGTGACCTATACGCACACCCTCGTCAATACGGGCGGCGCTGCCGATACCTTTGACTTGACGCTCTCACCCGGCTGGGGCGCGCTCGTGACCCCGACGCCCGTTACCCTGGCGTCAGGGGGGACCGCAACGGTCAATGTCCGCATTACTGCGCCCACCACCGCCGTCAGCGGCACGGTCGAGACGACGCGCCTTACCGCCACTTCCCGGCTGGACAGCCGCGTTTCGGCGACTGTTACTGACACTACCACCATCTTCACTCAGGACACGCCGCCAGATCACGACATCTTCCTGCCCCTCGTGTTGCGTAACGACTAAACCCGCAACGGCTTACGCTCAACCGGCCCTGGAAGGCATTTCCAGGGCCGGTTTGCATGATCAGAGTCACCTGCGAATGAATTCGCAGGCTGATACAGAAAACCCGTTAAAACGGGTTGAGAAGCAGCCCGGCAACGGTGTGTCGAGTGCGTTTTTAACGCACTTTGCATAGCAGCCGATGATTTCAATCATCGGTGCGCTTTAAGACACTAACTAAGGGGCGATATGTTTCACGGGTTATGTTATACTAACCGTTATGATCTACTGGTCGCCGGTGGCGCTGGCTTATGCGCCGATTCTTATCCTCCACCTCGTAAGTCTGGGGTATCTGCTGTGGCGCCGTCCTCAATCCCGCCAAACCTGGCTGTTCTGCGGTTGGCTGGCGGGGATGACGCTGATGGTCGCTACCCAGTGCGCCGCGCGTGTGGTCTATGCGCCACGGCTCAGCGGCTACCTGGATTGGTGGGGCGGCGTCGGCGGTGTGACCCTTGCGCTGCTCGCGCTGCTGCAATTCGCCTACCAGTATCCCCGCCCCCGCTATCCCCGCGAGGCGCGTTGGGTGCTGGGATTATCGTTGGCGATCACGGGGGGGCTGTTTGCCTGGATGGCCGGAGAAGCGTTCACCGCCTGGCCGCATTACGTGGATGCCACCGCCCTTGCGCGCCCGGACGTGGCCTTTGCGCCATCGTCCGTGTGGCAACTTTACAACTTTGAGCGCTTTGTCTATGGCTTTGTGGATGGGTATGACGATAAGCTCTGGGTCTCTTTCAAGGTCTTTAACGTTTGGCAAGTCGTCGGGCACCTGTGGGTCGGGCTGATTTGGGCGCGCAAGACGGTACAATTTTCTGCTGCTTCCCCCAATCTTTCCCCGGTGCGGCGCGCGCTCAGAGCCTTCCGTCACCCGCAGAGCCAGGAGGCGCGGCTTTCCCGCGCATGGGTCGGGCTGATGGCGCTCTCTTTCCTGCCGGTGCTGGCCTCGATCCTCGACGGGATCAATGTACTGCCGCCCGGCGGATTTGCGTTGACGCATTTGTTGGTGCTGTGCGCCGTGATGGTCGCCTACGTGAATTACAGCCCGGAGCCGACCAGCTTGATGGTCAAACTGGTGGGGATCACTCTGGTGACCTTGTTGATGGTGTTGGGCATCCTCTCTGATTATGTGCTGCGCGCGCGCCAGCAGATGTACCTGGAAGCGCGCCTGGCCGAAACGCCGCATCTGCAAACGCTCATTGCGCTGAACGACTTCACCCACGCCCCGGCCGAGGTGCTCTACGTGGCGGAGCGCCCGCTCGCGGGACTCTTCGCCGACGCCTACCAGATGCGCTTCGCGCGTCCCGGCGCACCGTCGGCGGTCCAGTTGTCCGCTCAAGATGCCTTGCTCCGGGAGGGGCTGCTCCATGATCACTTCCCGGCGCGCGTCGCCGTGGCGCAGGAATCCCCGTGGCTGAGTCAAGCGACCTTCGCCGCGTTGGGGGGCCAAGCGGAAGCTATCCAACAGACGGACATTCCCACCGACGTCCCCACGTATCGCGGCGTCTTGGCCGGCCCCGCCGATCACATCCTGCGCTATAGCCTGGTTGAAAACAACCGCCGCTATGAAGTGGGATATAGCTACGCCGCCTATCGCGCGCTGTTACATCAAGAGGCGCTGCCCTTTCTCGCGTTGGAGATCGGCGCGACGTTGGTGATTTTGGGCATTTTCCCCCGCTTTTTCCGGGTGGGATTGGTGGCGCCGCTGGTGCGGTTGTTGGCCGGGGTGCAGCGAATAGATCGCGGCGACTTGCGCGGCGACCTGCCGGTACTCATCGAAGACGAGATTGGGCAGGTCACGCACGGCTTCAACCGGATGGCGGCCTCGTTGCGCGCCTCCGAGGAAGACCGGCGGGCGCTCAATCTGTCCCTGGAGCGCCGGGTAGTAGATCGCACCCGCGACCTGGCAACGGTCTACGAAATCACCGCTTTGGTCAATCACGCACAGGCGCCGGACACCCTCCTGGCGGCCGCGCTGGCGCGCGTGACCACGAGTGTTGAGGCCACCGCCGGCGTCATCTTGCTATCAGACGCGCCTGATGCGCCATGTACGCTCAAAAGTGCGTATCAAATGCCGCCGGCGATGGCGGCCACCATCACGGCGGCGGCGTTGTGGGAGCAACCGGACGTCCGCCGGTCGCCCCTACTGGTGCATGATCTGGCCTCCGACCCGCGCTTGCCGACGCCTTTCCCCTATCGAGCGCTGCTCAGCGTCCCCATTCCACTGGCGGATGAGCGCGTGTGTTTGCTGGCGTTATTCGGCGCTACCCCATTCATTTTTAACGCAGAGGCCCTAGAACTGTTGGAGACTGTCGCCAAACAGTTGGGCGTGGCGCTAGCGAACCTTCAGTTGCGCGAGGTCGCGGCGACGGCGGCGGCGCTGGAAGAGCGGCAACGACTGGCCCGCGATCTGCACGATTCGGTGACGCAACTGCTCTACTCGCAGCAGCTTTTTGCGGACGCCGCCGCCAAATCGCTGCACGCCGGCCAATCCGACGAGGTGGCGCATTATCTCGCGCGCTTGAGCGAGGCCGCCCATCGCGCGTTGCGCGAGATGCGCTTGATGCTCTACCGGCTGCGGCCCTCGTTATTGGCAGAAATGGGGCTGACCGGCGCGCTCCAACGGCGGCTGGAACTGGTGGAGCAGCGCGCGGGCCTGCAAACCCACTTTGCGTGTGACCTGGACGTTGACCTTCCGGAAGACCTGGAGGCCGCGCTTTACTACATCGCCGAAGAAGCCTTGAACAATGCGCTCAAGCACGCGGCCGCCGCTGAAGTCTGGGTGAGCCTGACCCGCGCGGACGATGGCCTGACGCTGCGTATCCAGGACAACGGCAGCGGTTTCGATAGGCTCCACACCCCGGTCGGTTTGGGGATGCAATCCATGCGCGAGCGCGCCGCGCGTCTGGGTGGAACTATGATGGTTGAGAGCGCGCCCGGGCAGGGCACACGCCTCGTCGTCAACTTTTGTATTTCCGAGGATTCATCGTTAACCGACGATTCACCAGTGGTTGGATGAGAATGACTTTCTCAACGGATGCAACGGAATTTAACGGATTTTTTCCGTTCAATCCGCTCAATCCGTTGAGACTATTTTCGAGGGAGCCAGTGATTGAAGGTGAACGCTAAAATTGGTTTGTTAATTGTGGATGATCATCCCCTGGTGCGGGAGGGCTTGCAAGCCGTCATTGCCCACGAGCCGGATATGCACATTGTAGGGGAGGCGGCCGATGGGCGCGAGGCCGTAGAGCAAGCGCGGCGGCTGTGTCCCGACGTCATCCTGATGGACTTGTTGATGCCCGGCATGAGTGGCGGAGATGCGGTCGCGACCATTGTCGCTGCACAACCCGCTCAGCGCATCTTGCTGCTGACCAGCGTCGAGGACGTGCCGACGTTGCTGGCGACCCTCAAAGCTGGGGCGTCCGGCTACGTGTCGAAGAACGCGCCGCCGGTCGAACTGCTCGAAGCCATTCGCACGGTGTCCCGGGGCGGCATGGCGTTGCCCGCCCCGCTGGCGCGCGCTTTGCTGCGCGGCGGCCCAATGCCGGGTGGGGCGTCTCGTCCCGTAGAATCCCTGACCGACCGCGAACTCGAAGTGTTGACGCTCGTAGCGCAGGGATTGAGCAACGACGCCATTGCGGCGCGGTTCTCCATCAGCGCGCGCACAGCGAGCGTCCACGTCAGCCGCATCCTCGCCAAGTTGGAACTAGAAAATCGCACCCAGGCCGCGCTGTACGCGCTGCGCACGGGGTTGGCGTCGCTGGCGAAAGAGTGAATTTCCAGTGAAAATAACCACAGAGGGCACAGAGAACACAGAGAAAAAAGAAAATCTCTGTGATCTCTGCGTCTCTGCGGTGAAAATTTTCGTCCAACCGCTAGTGAACCCCGGTTAATGATAAATTCCCTGCTAAGAAACTTCCCAGTTTCTTACTGAAAGCATTGGCCTGCAGGCCAGTGGCCGCTTGAAAATAGCCGCAACGGATTGAACGGATTAAACGGAGAAAATATCCGTTAAATTCCGTTACATCCGTTGAAAAAGTTTTTTTCATCCAATCGCTGGTGAACCGCCGGTTAATGAAGAGTTCCAGATAAGGCGGATAATTCCACTTATTGTCCCGCCCGTGGCGTGCAGGGCGGGGCTGGAGAGTGCGAGCACTCGTCTCCGCATCCGCCGTATCCGAATCCTCCGCCGGCGTTGTGAGCGCCAGGGTGTTCTGCGGTAGCAGCGCCGGCTCGCCGGCGCACAGTCGAAAAACAGGAATCTCCTGCCCTCCGGGTCGAGGATAAGTGTGCCGCCTGGCGACATTCTGCCGTCATCGTACCACCTACCCGCTATAGGAAAAACTAGAGCGCCCCTGCATATCTGTGAGCAAAACTCCCCAACTGCCTAGTACATCCGCCCGGGTTTTACTCTATGCTAGAAAGATACGGGCGAGTTCATAGTAGACGCTTCAGCGCCATACGTATGGGCGACACGCCTGCTACGAACCTGACTATCTTTGAAGCGAGGTTAACCTATGATGCACAAGCGCTGTTTGATGTTACTGTTCGTCGTCGGTCTGGCGGCGTGTACGTCCCCCCCACCTTCCGTGACTCCGACGCCAACCGTCGCCCCAATGGTAGCCACGGCCAGGTCAACCGTCACGCCAATGGTAACCACGGTCAAACCAACCGTCGCGCCGGAAGCCGCCCCGCCGACTGAGTCAATCCCCGCGCCATATCTGGGCGAGACGCCGCCGGGCGCCGAGCCAGTCCTGTTTCGGTCCGGTGCGGTTTCTACCGGCGCGATTGAACTCTCCCTGGCGCTGCACCCCAACTTGCAGGAACTTTACTTCACCCGCCTGGAGTCCGGCAAGGCGACCCTCATGGTCAGCCGACAGACTGGGGCGGGCTGGACGACGCCTGAGCCGGCGGCGTTTTCCGGCGAATACGACGACGTGAACCCGTTCATCAGCGCGGATGGGCAAACGCTACTTTTTTCGTCCCGGCGGCCACTGGCAGGGGGGGCAACATCGGACGGTTCCTATCGCCTCTGGTTTATGGAACGCACCGGCGATGATTGGTCGGTCCCCACCCGGCTGGTTTTACCGCTGGAATCGGTAGGGGACGAGGCAAGCCCGACGCTCACCCGCGACGGTGTGTTGTATTACGTGGCCGATTATCCCACCCTAGGCGGCATGGGGCTGTATCGCGCGGCGTTCGCCAATGGCGCGTACCAGATGCCGGAAAAACAGGAGGTGCTCGTCAATAGCGACGCCATTGTGGAAGTCGAACCGTTTATCGCACCGGATGAGAGCTTTATCCTCTTTTATTCGGCGGGGCGGCCCGATAATTTGACGCCCAACGGCAAAACTGGCGACCTGTACGTGGTCTTTCGGGATAGCGCGGGACAATGGGGCGCGCCGCAGAATCTCGGCCAGCCGATCAATTCAACCGCCGAGGAAAGCACCCCCACCCTCTCGCCGGACGGCCGCTACCTGTTCTTTGCCAGCAATCGCGGCGTCGGGAAGCGTTTCCCCGACCTGTACTGGGTCGAGACCGCATTCCTGCCAACCCTCAGCATGGACGCCGCCTCCCGCGCCCTCTCCGTGCCGCCGGGGGATCCACCGGTGCTGGATGGGCAGCTCACTCCCGGCGAGTGGGATGGCGCACTGCGTCAGGAATTCACCGACGGCGGCGAACTGTGGCTGCTGCGCAGCGGCGACTATCTGTACCTGGCGGTGCGGGTGAATTTCGCCGCGCCGCAGGACGTTGTGTCCGCAGTCTGCCTGGCGCGCGGCGACCAGGTCTTCATCCTCCATTCGTCCGCCTCCCTGGGGACGGCCATTTTTCAGCGCGACGCTGCGCAATGGGAAGCGACGCAAACCTTCGCCTGGGCGCTCGGCGAACCGCCCACAGACCCCACAGCAGCGGAGCAGCAACGCCAGACATTCCTGGCGGAAAGCCGCTGGCTGGCAACCCTCGGCACGGCAACCACGACGGGGGCAGTCGAGTACCAGATCGCTATACCGGATGAGCCTTTTTCGCTGGCGCTGGCCTATCTGTTACCACCTCGCGCCGCCAAACTTGAGGCGGCCTGGTGGCCGGTCGATCTGGCCGACGATTGCCGCAAGATCAGTCTGCTGCAAGGCGACGCCGGGCAGGAGCAGAGCGCCCCGCTGCGGCTCAAATTTGCCCCGGAGACCTGGGCGACGATCCAACTCGGCGAGTGAAGCGGGTAGACGTATCTGCCGAATATGAAGAGAAAAATCGGCGCAGGCCTCAAAACCATTCTGGCGGTGGGATGGCAGAGCCTCCTGGTATTCCTGGTCATATAGAAAGCCCCCGCCGGAAAAGTTTCACCCGATGCCCTTGCGGGGAGTCTTTGATATGGAGCGTCTTACCATGGTGGACTTCGGTCGCATCCCATACCCGCGCGTACTGCCTGTCCACCACCGCGTCATCAAACACGAAATACCCCAGTGGCGAGAAGGCGACTTGCCCGCGCACCTGCTCAAATCGAGCGTCATGAGTTCATCGCCTCGGGTGTGATTCATTGATCCTCGGCTCTGAAAAACGCCGTCAACAAGGGGTTGATGATCTCCGGCTTTTCGTAGTGCGGGATGTGCCCACAGTGGTCAATGGGGTGGAATGCGGCACGCGGGATGGCGGCCCGGACTTTTTCACTGATAGGAAACGGCACGGTGCGATCTTCGCGCCCCCAGATGAGCAGCACCGGGCAGGTTTGGTGTCCCACTTCCTGGTAGGCCGCCGCCATCGTGGTGATCGGGCCGTGACGCAGCGTCGAAAGCAGCGCCCGCCGGAAACCCCGATACTGCATCTGGACGCGATACCGCGCCGCGAACGCCTCCAACCGGTCGCGCACGGCGAAGTCCTTCGCCAACCCGGCGACAATCAGCCGTTCCCCCAGATGGTCGAACAGCCACTCGCCCAGCCACGGCGCCCGCACCAGCTTCGTCCCCGGCGCTTCCCTCAGCGGCAGTCCGGCCGGATCGATGAGGGCCAGGCGGCACACGCGCGCCGGATGCCGGGCGGTGAAGCCCACCGCAATCGCACCGCCCATAGACAGCCCGACGAGGTTGACGGGAGCGGTCAATCCGAGCGCGTCCAGCAATTCGCGCAGTTGCCGGTCGAACAGGGTCGGGTCATAGACTACATCCGGCCGGTCGGAGTAGCCCCGCCCGAACAGGTCGTAGCGCAGCACGCGGCAACCGGCTTCCACCAGCCCGGCGAACGTCGGGTCCCAGATGAAGTAGGGGGTGGAGAAGCCGTGAATGAGCACCACGACGGGGTGCTCCGGCGGCCCGGCCAGTTCGTAATGCGTGAAGCCCTCCGTCAGGGCGATAAACTGCCCGGGCGCAGTGGCGCGCGCCGCCGCGTCCAACTCCTGCGTCTCCCCGCGAAAGCGGTAGTTCTTAAGCATCCAGGGCATAGCGATTTCCTCCCAGCGTTAGCCATTGAGGATTGACGTTATACTTCTTCCCCCGGCGGCCTTCGCAGCCGCTTAACGGCGCTGCGTCGCTGCTTGTCCTGCCGGCGTTGGGCGCGCGCGGCGCGCGGAATCGTCGTCCGCTGCCGGGGGTTGGGCGGTCGCGCTGCTGCGCGGATCAAAGCGATGAGGCGCTGGCGTGCGTCTTCCCGGTTGCGCGTCTGGGAGCGATACTGCCGGGCGTCAATGACCAACACACCCTCTTGAGTGAGAAGCTGGCCGGCCAGTTCCAACAAACGTGCGCGCACATCCTCCGGCAGGCTCGGTGAGTGCGCTACATCGAAGCGCAATTGTACGGCCGTCGCCGCCTTGTTGACGTGCTGGCCGCCCGGCCCGGAAGCGTGAACGGCGGTGAAGTGTAGTTCGGCTTCGTCTACCGTGAGGGTAGCGGTGATTTTCATAGGGAGACGATAGAGTTCAATACGCCGTGGCTCTACGAAAATAAACTGAGCGCTATGACGATAAGACTACCCAGGGTCGCAATCGCCAACAAAACCAACCCATAAAATCGCCACAGAGTCTTTTGATCCAAGGTCGCCAGGCGCGCTTTGACCAGCGTATCCTGCGCGGTGAGCGCGGCCAATTGCTGGGAGACCTGATCAATGTGCGCATAATCGGATTGGAGGGTCGCCGCTGGTGGTCGCACGATGTTGACTTGCGGGCCAAATAGCGCTACCTGCTCCTGTTGCTGGCGGCCTAACTGTTTGAGCGTGTCCTGGGCGCTTTTGATTTGTTTTTCCAGCGATTTCAGGGCATTGTCGCCCGGCTCCAACGCTGTTTGCAGCGCCTGTTGTAGTTTCTTCAAGGTGGCATCACACCCGGCCACTTCTGCCACAATGGGCTGCTGATCCGCTTGTTGTTGATCATAGGTGGCTTGCACCGCTGCCTGTTGCGGCTCAAGCGTGGAGAGACCTTGTTGCAACGTCGCCAGCGCGTCGTTGACGGCCTGGATTTGGGCGTCTTTCCCCGGTGTATCGGAATTTTGAAGTTCGGTGAGCCGTTTTTGAAGCACGCGCATCTCGCCGGTTGTTTGTTGTACCTGTTTCTGTACTTGATGTAACTGTTGTTCGGTTGTCTTGAGCGCGGCCTTGGAACGATTCAAGCGTTCCTGGGCGTCCTGCCGTTGCGTCTGCTCATCCTTAATTTGGGCGCCAAAATGGGTTTGGAGTTGTCCCTGTTTCTGGTTAACCTCTTGCACTTGCTGCTCCAATCCGGTGATTTGCACCCGTTGTGCCTCCTGCGCCGCCTCCAACTGTTCTAGCGCCTCATAGATTTGCGTGTATTCGGGATGCGGGATTTTGAGTTGCCAGGCTTTGGCGCCCAACTCGCCAATCGCTTTGGCCTTTTGTTTTTCGACGCCGTTGATATCCGCCGCCAGTTTTAGCCCCTGCACGCGCCATTTACTCATCGAGAAGGCCGCCGCCAGCGCAGCTTTGAGTCCGCCGCGCCGCGCCAGGAGAAAGAAGCCTACGCCGCACAGCAAGCATACCCCTCCGGCAATGGCAATGCGCAGGAAGGGCGATTTGCCCGCGTCATTCGTCGGCTCAGCCTCCGCCGGAGCCGGGGTGCCGGAAGGCCGCGCTGCCGGTGTGTCGCTGGCCTGTGACGACTGGGACGCCGTCGTTGCTGTGGGTGTGCGCGCGGGCGCTGTAGCCGTTGGCGCAGCGGTGGGTAAGGCGGATGGCGTCGCGGTTGCCGGCGCGGCGGTAGGGGTAGGGTCAGGGCGCGGCGTGGCGGCGGGCAACGGCGTGCGGTCGGTGGAAATGATGGCCGTCGCATTGCACGCTGCCGCGCGCGCCGGTTGCAGAGCCATCCCCGGCGTTGTCGCCAGGCCGATCACCATGATAACCCCCAGCCAGAATTGTACGATACATCGCATTGTTCTCTTCATTCAATTACCTCGCTATATCCGTCATAAACACCAAGAGCGTATTATATGGAGTTATACAGATCATGCTATGGCTCTGCTGAAGAAATTAACTATTTCACGCAAAGGTGCAAAGACGCCAAGGAAAATGCAGAGCCATCTTCATATTCTTTATTGAAAATCGTGGTTTACGCTATAAAATTTAGTCCAATCTTAAAAATCTTTGCGGCTTTGCGCCTTTGCGTGAAACTCCCTCCTTTTTTCAGGAGAGTCATGCTATTGCTCCGTATTCTTTTACGTAAAATGTTACCGAAGGTGGCATGGTTCTACCAAAAGAGAATGTTAAGGGCGGCATACTCGCCGGGGACGTGCAGCACACGCTGCGGCCGCGCGGTGAGTGGGGCGGCGGTAAAGGCTAATCCCATGAGCGTTAAGGCGAGGAGTAGATTTTTGCCGGATTTCATCGTAGCCCTCCTGATCAGTGGGGGAAAATTCGCGTTCACAATAGAGTATAGCACGCAAACGGGGGCGGCGCAAAAAACGCCGCCCCCGTCGGGAAAAAGTCTGGAGCTACCGCTGCCGGAAGGTTATGATCCTGCATTCCGCATAACCAGCGGCAGGTAAAGCCGCGGCGCGTCCGCAACGAGCGCAAACGTGGCGGTGACCACCTGATCCGCCGTCATCACCACCTGCGTCTGGGAGAACGTTCCGGTCGCCGCGCCGCTCCAGGCGGCGAAGCGCCAGCCTGTGTCCGGCGTCGCCGTCAATGTCACCGTGACGCCGGCGAGATACACCCCGCCTGACGGGCGGACCGTCCCCTGACCGACCACATTGACGGTCAGAGTGTGAGATTTATCACCCCCCAGCATACTCGCGCGGAAGAAAATTTCAACTGCCCCCGCCCCGCCCAGACCCGGAATTATCCCCGATTGAGAATGGCAGTACCCGCCAGCAATGCACCGTCATCATCCAGGCGCGTTGGGCGTGCAGCAGGCGTCTCTGTTCTAGGGCCACGACCCCAGTTAAAAAGCCCAGAGTCACTGACTTTGGGCTTTTTTCATGGTGAACGCATCTACCACCAGTATATAGCCAGCCGACGGGTTGAGCCGATGGCGCAACCACGACGGCGGAGGCGAACGTCAGATCGGCAGGAGCGTTACTGACCAGGCCGTTGCGGGACGGGGGCGGTTGGCGCGGTCGCCATCACCGCCCAGACGTGCACCGGCGCGGACTTACCGCGGATGCCAAGTTCGCCCAAATCGGCAAACACGAACTCAGCGCGATGCTGGCCCAATGCCTCGTAGGTCGCCCCACTGATAAGGATGCCGTGCTCCGGGTACTCCTTGTTCAGCGCCTCAATGCGCGACGCCAGATTTACGGTATCGCCGATGACCGTGTACTCCTGCCGCTCGTGCGGGCCGACCGCGCCCGCGAGCACGACGCCGGTGTTGATCCCCACCCCGATGCGGATCGGCTCTTCACCGCGCGCGGCTAATCTGGTGTTGAGTTGCGCCAGATTCGCCCGCATCTCCAGCGCGGTGAGCACGGCCTGGTACGCGCTCTCTTGCAGCGGACGCGGCGCGCCATAGATGACCAGCGTGCTGTCGCCGCCGAATTTGTTGACCGTGCCTTGATGGTGCTGCGCCGCCTCGACCACCACCGGCAGGTACTCGTTGAGCAGCGCGACGATCTCCTGCGGCGTGTGACGCTCCGAGCGCGCCGTGAAACCGCGAATGTCGCAGAAGAGCACGCTGACCACACGGTTCTCGCCCTCCAGGCGCACCTGCCCGGTGCGCAACGCCTCGGCGACTTCCTGGCTCACGAAGCGCCCGAACATGTCCCGGAGCCACTCGCGCTCGCGCAGTCCTGCCACCATCGCGTTGTAGGCCGCCGCCAACTGCGCCACCTCGTCCTGCCCCCGCACGTCGAAATGCACGGCCAGGTCGCCCGCCGCGATGCGGCGCGTCCCCGCCGCCAACGTCCGCACTGGCCCGGCGACCGCCCCGCCGATGACCTGCGCCAGCAACATCCCGGCCAGCACCGCACTCAGCCCCGCCAGCCGGAAGAACAAGCGACTCTCATCCAAGAAGGCCTCTACCTCGGCGCGCCGCAACGCCATCTGAAGCACCCCCACCCGCTCACCGCCGCGCCCGCGCATCAAGGGGGTGCTAACGACCCAGACCTCTTCGTTGCGCCAGCGCCGCGCCGTGGTTTCGGTCACGGCGGAGACGCCCACCTGTTCACCGACGAGCGCCAGTTGGTCGGAGAAGCGCACCCCGCCATCCACCCCCACCAGCGCGATGTAGGCCAGCGCCGCCGGACGGTTCTGCTCACTGAGCGCCTGTAGCCGGCTCCAATCCAATGTCCCCGCCGTAGTCAGCAGGTGATCGAGCGAAAAATCCGTCCCCAGGTCGCCGGGCGCAAGCGCCTCCTGCCCCAGCGCCTCGGACATCATTTCACCGAGCCATTCCAACGTCGCCGTACTGCCATCCAGCAGCGTTTTTTCGACGTGGCGGCGCTGGATGGGCAGCGTGACGACTTCCAGACTGCCCACCAGCAGCAGGAGGGTGCATGTCAGCGCGATCGTGAGCCGCGCCCGCAGCGAAGTGCGCGCCGTGATCCATTCCCATAAGGGACGTTGGCGCGGACGCGCAAAGGGGACGTACTCCCCGCGCGCGACGCCCGCGGCGTGGGCGGCCAACTGCTGCGTGGCGCGCACCAACGGCGTCGCCAGCAGCCAGGCCAGGATCAGCGCCGCTAGGCTGACGCCGCCGCCCACGGCCCACAACGTCCCGCGCAACTCGCGCAGCGCCGCCTGCACCCACGCCATGTCGAAGGTCATCCACACCGCGCCGATGACGTCGCCGGCGGCATTGCGGACGGGCGCGGTCGCGTGGATGCGCCACGCCTCGTCCTCACGCTCGGACCAGGCGAAGGCCTCCGTGACGTTCTCCAACGGCGGCGCGAGCGCGCCGATTTCACGCGGATTCAGGCTCAGCAACACGACGTTATCGCGGTCGGCGATGGTGTACGCCGTCAGCCCGATGTCACCCACGTCCGCCAGCAGGGATTGCAGGGACAGCAGGCGCTCGGCGTCTATCTGCCCGCCAAGCGCGCTCAGACTCAAGGTCGTCGCGTCGTCCGGCAACTCAAGTTCCAATAGCTGCACCTGAGATTGCGCCATCAACCCGGCAAGCTGGCGCGCGCTGTCGTCCATATAGCGCTCCTGATGGCCCACCACTGCTGCAACGAGGCCCGCCATCAAGAAGAACAGCAGCGCCGCCGCGCCCAGGACAAACCGTTCGCGCAGCCCCATCCGTATTGCGTATTGCGTAGTCCGTATTCCGTATTGCGTAGAGCCTTGTCCGTCTTTACGGAATACGGAATACGAACTACGGACTACGAAGAAGGCTGCAATCGCTGCCAACACCGGCGCCGCTACCAATCCCGGCAGACCGCCGCGCAGGGCAGGCCAGGTGACCTCGGCGACCGCCGTCCAGAGGGGCAAGTCTACCAACCCGAAGGTGACGCCGCCGTAGGTCAGCGCGTAGATGGCAATCGTCCCCCACCCCGCCAGCATCCCCAGCAGCGCGCCGAGTAAGCCGGTGATGGCGGATTCGCCCACGATCAGCCCTGTAAGCTGCCGCCGCGTCGCGCCGAGCGCGCGCAGCAACGCCAACTCGCGCTGTCGTTCCAGGAGGCTCACCAGCGTGGTGTTGACGCTGCCCAACGCGCCCGCGCCCACCGCCAGGAACAGCAGCCCGTTCATAATTTGCATAAGCTGATCACTCGTGCCGGTGATGGACTTTAGCTCGTCTTCCGGGCGGGAGATGTAGACGCGGTCCGCGCCGTAGCGGGCCGGAAGCGCGCGCAGGTCGGCGTCGAGCGCGGCGATTTCGGCGTCGGCGGCTTCGGCCAGCGGACGCACCTGGAGCGAATCTGGCGACGCTCCCGGCGCGATGAACAGGTCAAAGCCGCCGGGGCCGATGAATGACATCGGCGCGAAGCCGCCCGCGCCGGTGGCCGCGACGATACACGTCACCGGGCCGGCGCGCCCCGTCACCGTGATGGGATCACCCACGCCCGCGCCGTAGCGCGCCGCAATCGCCGGAGAAACGAGAAGACCGCAGCCTGCGCGCAACAGGGGCAGCGCCGTATCCCAATCGCCCTCGACCATGTGAAAACGGCTGGGGCGCGTTAACATTTCCGGTTCGAGGACGACCAGCGAAGGAAAACCAGGGAATGGCGACGAAATTTCCGGCACGGCGACCATGTACAACGGCTCGACCGTGGCGCGCCCTGCCGCCAGGCGCTCGACCTCAGCAATGATGGCAGGTTCCAACGCGGGGGCGTCGGCCTGGAAGCCCCGGAGTTGGCCCAATCCCTCCACGCGGTTGAAGGGATAGATGTACCACGCCTGCTCGCGGAGCGCCTGCGCGGCGATACGCCCCACCATCACTTCGTTGCCGAACGAGACGAAGCCGCCCGTAGAGACCATCATCATCAGGCCAACGGCGAAGGTGAGTGCGGTGAGGGACAATCGCTCCGGCGCGCGTCCCAGATTGTCGCCCAGCAGCCGCCCCATCCCGCCGGAGAGCCGCCGCATCAAGACGCGCAATCCGCGCACCACCCCACCCAACAGTGCGGGCGTCGCCAGCACAAACCCGATCCACCAGACAAAGAGCAAGATCGCGGAAAGGACATAATCCCACGGCTGATGATAGCCGGTCCACACGCCGGGCGGCGCGATGATGAGATAGACCCATAGGGGGAGAAGGAGAATGAGGCCAAGCATCAAACGTGAAACGTGAAACGTGAAACGTAAACGCTTCGCTGACTCGCTGCCCCGCTGATCCGCTTGCTCGCTTTCTCGCTTTCTCGCTGACTCGCTGACTCGCTGATCCGCTGATTCGCCCTCCCGCAACGCCTCCAACGGCGACAGCCGCGCCGCCCGACGCGCGGGAATCAAGGCGGAGAGCAGGGAAATTCCCAGACCCATCACGAGCGCCAACGCCACACTGCCCGGCGCGACGCGGCCCCGCCCCGTCTCCACACCGAAGTAGGCCATCGCACTGAGGATGCCGTTCCCCACCAGCGGCCCGCCCAGCACGCCCAATGCCGTCCCCAGCCCGCCGGTGAAGAGCGCCTCCACCAGCACCAGCCGCAACACCTGCTCGCGCGTCATCCCCACCGCGCGCAGCAACCCGATCTGCCGCTGCTGTTGGGTCACGCTCATGGCAAAAGCGTTATAGATAAGGAAGCCGGCCGCGCTGAGCATCATCAGCCCCACCCCGCCGAACGTCAGGTTGCTGACCTCGGTGATGAACGCGAATTTGTTCGCGCCGGCCGTCCACGCCGCCTCGATGCCGGAGCGGAAGACGCTCGTGGCGACCAGCATCGCCACGCCGAGCGCGACGGCGAACGCGCTCAAAAGGGTGCGGGCAGCGCGGGCGCGAAGGTTATGCAAGGCCAGACGTATTTCGTATTTCGTATTGCGTAGTCCGTATTGCGTAGGGCGTAGTGCGTCTTTACGGAATACGGAATACGAACTACGGACTACGGAATACGCAGCGGCGGCGCAGATGAGCGGCGCGGCCAATAAGCCCACCAACCCGTTGAGCAGGGCAGGGTGAGCGGTATGGGCGGCGGCGCTCCAGAGGTTGAGGTCGGGGAGGCCAAAGCCATTGCCGCCATAAGTCAACGGCAAGATGACGGCAATTCCCACGCCGATGACCAATCCCAGCCCGCCGCCGAGCACGCCCATCAGTGCAGCCTCGCCGACGACCAGCGCTTGCACCTGTCGCCGCGTCGCCCCCAACGAACGCAGCAGCGCGAACTCGCGCGCCCGCTCGTTCACGCTCATCAGCGTTGTGTTCACCACCCCCAGCGCCGCCGCCACAATCGCCAGCAACAGGAAGGCATTGAAGGTGTCGTCGAGGCTCCCCGTCACTTTAAGAATCATGTCGGCGTTAGCGTTGAGGTCAAAGATGTGCAATTCGCCGTAACGCGCGGTCGCGGCTTGCACGTCTGCCAGCAGCGCAGCGCGGTTGACGCCCGGCGCAGGCGCGACGACCAGGGCAAAGGGTTCGCCCACGGCAAAGGGCGTCAGGTCGTGGGCAATGATGATGGATGCGTTCACGTAGGGCTGGCCGACGCCGGCAACGCGACAGAGCACTTCCCCGCCCGGCGCGTGGACGGTGAACGTGTCGCCCAGGGCGACGGCGTTGTTGTGCGCCACCAGCGGCGCGATGAGCACGAGGCACGGCGACTCCTCCGACCAACGCTGGGCCTGTTCCCAATCGCCCGCGGTGAAACGGAAGACCCATCCCTGATTTTGCCACGCCTCTGCGGGTGAAAAGACGAACGAGAAATAATCCTTGAGCAGAAATTCGAGTTCCGGCGCGAGCGTAAAACGCCAGGCGGTCACGCGCGCGCGGTTGCCGGAAACCGCACGTAATGTTTCCACTAACCCGGCGGGGAGCGACAGCGATTTCATGTTGGCGTAGCCGGCGACGCCTTCGCCGGGATCAAACGTCGCGACAACAAACATTTCCTGGTCGAATGTGCGTTGAAACGTCGGTCTGAAAAGTTCGTCGAAGGTAAATGTGATGAACCCCGACATCCCGGCAATGAGCGTCAGGCCCAGCGCCAGCGTCGCCACGGTGAGCGTGACGCGCAGCCGCCCGCGCGCCAGGTTATCGGCAATGAGGCGGCCCGTCGCCCCCCAGAGCCGCGTGAGCGGGCCGCGCGCCGCGCGCGCCGCCGCGCCGATCAGGTCGGGCAGCAACAGCATCCATCCCAACAACCACAACGCGAGGACAGCGCCGGTGAGGTATACATCCACAGGCGGTTGTACCCACGCACCGGGAGGGGCAGGGACAAACCAGAAGATCAGTGCGACAAGGATGATGACGCCGAGGACGGTGCGTAAAACGTGAAACGCGGAATGCGAATGATTTTTTGATTTGCCGGTTTGCTGATTCGCTGATTCGCTTTCTCGTAATGCCTCCAATGGCGCGACCCGCGTCGCCTGCCACGCCGGTAGCAACGCCGCCAGCAGCGCGACGCCCAGCGAAACGCTCGCCGCAAGCAACACTGCCCACGGTGAGACGGTTTGTTCGCCAAACGCGCTGAACATCGGGCCGCCGACTGCCTTGAGAACGTACAACGCCCCCCGACCAAGCAGCGGGCCGACCAGCAGTCCCGCCAGCGTCCCCGCGCCGCCCACCAGCGCCGCCTCGAACAACACCAGGGACAAGACCTGCCGGCGCGTCATGCCTATCGCCCGCAGCGCGCCGAACTCGCGCCGCCGTTGCGTGACGGCCATCAAGAAAGCATTGAAGACGAGGAAGCCGGCCGCCGCCGCGACCGCGCCGCCGAGGAACGTCAGCATCGGCTTGAGCTGCCCGAACAGCCCCGCTCCCACCGTCTGCAAGTCGGGCGACGAAAATACAGCCAGGATGGCTCCGCTGATCACGTCGGCAGCCACAATCAGCGCGGCCCCGAGCGCAACGGCGAGGGCGGAGAGGAAGGTGCGCAGCTTTTGCTGGGCGAGGCTGCGGAAAGCGAGACGTAGTGCGTAGTGCGTAGTGCGTAGTCCGTAGTCCGTAGAGCGTGGTTCGTTTTTACGAAATACGGAATACGAAATACGTTTCTTTTGCTTTTGATTTGCGTGTGTCATAGACACCTCATGGCATTGGCGGATCATCCAGGAGATGACAGGGGAGAGCATTGTAGTTGGTGGCAGGTTCGCGAGCAGCGCGGCTGCGTTCTTTGGGGATGATGGTGAGCAGAAGCCGGATGATTTCTGTAAGCAGACCCATTCTGTGGGCAACCACTTCCGGACGTAGCGTATGCCGCGCTTGATGGTACCAGTGTCGCGCTTCGCGGGCTGAACCGAGCGCGTACTCGTAAAAATGCGCCTGTTCCTTGCCGGATTGACGGCTGTATCCCTCTGCGATGTTGGCTCCTACCGAACCGATGGCGCGGTAAAGTTGATCACTCAATCCCCAGAGACGTTTGTTGGCCCAAAGTTTGCCCACATCGGCCCATGCCAGATCGCCCGCAAAAACTGCCATTGGATAGACTTTCATCTGCCAGAGTGCATCCTCACGCAGCTCAACAGGCACGGCAGCAAGCCAATCCTCGTACTTCATAACGCCTCCTTGAAAATGCAGGTTCGTATTGCGTAGTCCGTAGTGCGTAGTGCGTAGTGCGTATCTGGTTTCCACGCAATACCCCTACGGAATACGAAATACGGACTACGGACTACGTTTCCAACTCCGCCATGATATCAATAATGGCTTGCACACCCTCTTCGCGGGCGGCGGGACGCCATTCGCGCACAATATTGCCGTCCCGCAAAAAAACGACGCGGTCGGCGTAGGCGGCGGCGAAGGGATCGTGCGTGACCATCACGATGGTCTGACGCTTTTCATCACAGGCGCGGCGCAGCAGGTCGAGCACCTCGTGGCCCGACTTGCGGTCGAGGTTGCCGGTCGGCTCGTCGGCGAGGATGATGGCGGGTTCTGTCACCAGCGCGCGCGCAATCGCTACGCGCTGCTGTTGCCCGCCGGAAAGTTGGTCGGGACGGTGCTGGGCGCGGTCGTCCAGCCCCACCAGCGTCAGCAGCCCGCCGATGCGGTCGGCATAATCCTCGATGCGTTGGCCGTCAATGAGCAGCGGCAGCGCCACGTTCTCCGCCGCGCTGAGCGTGGGCAGCAGGTTGAAGAACTGGAAGATGAAGCCCACCTGCCGCCGCCGGATGATCGTGACTTCGTCGTCGCTCATGTGCGCCAGGCGGCGTCCACCGAGGGTCACTTCGCCGTCACTGGGAATATCCAGTCCGCCGAGCAGGTGCAGCAGCGTGGACTTGCCGGAGCCGGATGGCCCCATCACTGCGACAAACTCTCCCTGCTGCACAACAAAATCCACGCCACGGAGGGCGTTCACGGAGACTGCGCCCATTACATACTGTTTGGTCAGGTTCTGCGTTTGTAAGATGTTCATTGTCCCTCCTAAAAAACGCATAGGATAATAGCATGGGGGGGATGAATTGCAGACAAGAGGATAATTTATTCTAGCACAAGCCCGTTTAAGCGCCATTATGCGCTTTACCAGCAGGAAACCCTATCCCGCCAGAAGCGGTCTACTGCCGTTAGTGATTTTCTGGCCGAGCACGAAGGGCTTACGCACCGCCGCTATACCGACGCCCTGGCACAATTCCAGACCTGGTACATTCAACATTCAGTGCTACCGCGAGGAACCAGACGTGGCTTTGCTCGCCGTGGAGGAACTGCTGCTCGGTCACAGCAGCGTGGCGACAACGACGCGGTATTTACATCCGAACGCGGGGCGGGTGCAGGAAATGGTGGAGGAATTGTAAAAGCGGTGTCTATGGGCTTCTACCCGAATATGCGCACGGGGCAGGCTACTTGTCGCCACGCACAGTCCATACTGAAACTGACCGTGTCGCGTCACGCGCTTTTTATGCAGGGGATCTGAAGCCGGCGGGCCAGCGCGTGTATTCGACAGAGCAGAGTTGATCGAAGGCAGCGTTTGCCCAATGGGCGTTGGTCAGGTCGGTCCCGAGCAGATCCGCCCCGGTGAACTGCGCTTTTTCCAAACACGCGCCGCGCAAGTTGGCAGCGCGCAATCCAGCTCAGTCCACAATCGCCTGGTAGATCGCCACCTGCATCTCGTCCAGCACCGGGACGGAGTCGTTGAACATCAACTGGGTCATTTCGACGTGGATCAGTTCTTCCTGCGGGTCAATCCCAAAGCGGGTGGTCGCCGCGCCGCCCCAGCCGTAGGCGCCCACAGAACCCAACGTCTGCGTCCGCTCGACGTCAAGGGTGACTCCGAAGCCGAGGCCAAACCCCAGCGCCGGATTTCCGTCGCGGTAGACGCCGTCGCGCAGGTGATTGCTGTGCATCAGCTCAACCGTCTTGCGCCCCAGTAACCGCTGGCCATCCAGTTCGCCCTGGTTGAAGAGCATCTGCGTGAAACGGTAATAGTCCCCCAGGGTGGACACCAGCCCCATGCCGCCGGCGGGACAGCGGGTGGGTTTGGTGTAACGGCTCGTTTCGGGTGCGTCGAAAACGGCCATGCCCTTCTCCTTGTCCGGCTGGTAGTTGACGGCCAGACGGTCGCGCTTGGTCTCCGGCACGTCAAAGGCGGTATCCACCATCCCCAACGGCCCCAGAATACGCTCCTGCAAGAAGGCGTCGAACGGCTGGCCCGACACCATCTGCACCAGATAGCCCAACACGTCGCTGGACAGACTGTAGAAAAACTCAGTGCCCGGTTGGGTGCGGAGCGGGCATCGCACCACCCCACGAATCATCTCTTCTAGTGTGATGTCCGGGTTCTCATCGTGGAGCCGCCAGACGTGCTTTTGGATCTGCTGGTCCACATAGTCGTTCGAGTCAAAGCCGTAACTCAGCCCGCCAGTATGCGTCAGCAGATGATGAATCGTGAGTGGGCGCTTGAGGTCTGCCAGCTCAACGCCCGCCTCGGTCTTGCGCACCAAGACTTTGACATCCTCGAACTCCGGGATGTACTTGGCGACCGGGTCGCTGAGGAAGAAATGGCCCTCCTCATAGAGCATCATTACCGCGACGCTGGTGATCGGCTTGGTCATGGAGTAGATGCGAAAAAGCGTGTCGAACGCGATGGGCTTCTGGGCCGCGACGTCCATCCAACCGACCTTAGACAGGTGCGCGATCTGCCCGCGCCGGGCCACCAGGCTGAGAACGCCCGGCAGCTTGCCCTGATCCACATACTTTTGCATCACCTGATCCACGCGCTTGAGACGCGCGGACGACAATCCTACACTTTCGGGGGAAACGGTATTCATAGTGCCTCCTGTGGAACTGAAAGAGTGTGCTGCCAGCGCGCCGGCCCGCTCTGTCGCCAGGACAAGCCAGCCAGCAGCCAGTCATCATTGTACCATTACCCGGCGTGGATGAAAAATAGCGCGTCTCCGCCCCTTGAATCATAGAATTCGTTTGACTAAGAATCTATCCGAAAATTCGTTTTGGCCCGCGATTTGCGCCTAAAGGCGCGGTTTGAAGGGTATTTTTGCGTGGGCGGGCTACGCCCGCCC
>DAOUGD010000067.1:0-6818 GCA_034429475.1 Anaerolineae bacterium | reverse complement strand
GAAAGGGGGAGGGGGAGAGGGGGAGATTTTGGATTTTGGATTTTGGATTTTGGCGGATGGGTTGAAGGTTAAGGGTTGAGGGTTGAGGGATTTGCTGATTTGCTGACTTGCTGATTTGCTGATTTGCTGATTTGCTGATTTGCACCCATCCCCGTGCGAGGACGGCAAGCAGGAGGAGCAGGGTGGGTAAGGGGGTTTTGAGGGCGAGGGCGACCGGGAAGTAAGTCCGCCAGCCGTGCGTGCTGTTTTCGCCAAGCAGGAAGGATTCGCGTCCGGCGGCGAGGTTGTCTTGCAGGCGCAGCCAGCGTTCGACGTGGCTGGCGGCCGGGATGGGCAGCGCGCCGCCGGCGATCTGGGGGAGCGGGCGCACCTCGAAGCTGTAGAGCGCCCACAGGACGAGCGCGGCCACGGCGACCATGCCCGCGTAGGACAGCGCCCGGCGGATCAACGCGGCAAGGGTCGGGCGGCGTCGAAGGTAGGGCGCTACCATCAACAGGCCGTTGACCGGCAGGAGCATCAGCGCGGTCAGTTTCGCGCCCTGCGCCAGCCCGAGGAGCAGCGCAGCTTGCCACCAACGCGCCCGCGTGGGCTGCTGAAGGTACTCTGCCAGCGCGAGCGTCGCCCAGAAGATGAACGCCGTCGCGCCCATGTCCGTCGTCGCCAGGCTGCCGTGGGCCAGCAGGTTGGGGTCGAAGACGCAGACCGCCAGAGCCAGCAGCCCGGCGCGCGGGCCGCCGAGACGGGCTGCCCAGCGATAGACGGCGGCGGCCAGCAGCAGCGTCAGCAGCGCGACCGGGACGCGGCACGCCACGATGACGCGATCCAGCGGGCGATAGGCCAGCACTGTCGCCTGCGCCGCCGTGATGAGGTTGCCTTCGTCGTAGCCGGGCGCTTGCTCCAGCGGCGCGAGGTCGGGGACGAAGGCCAGCGGCCAGGCGAAGAGCGCCTTCGCCAGCGGGGTGTGTTCGTCGAATAGATGCAGACGCCCGGTGCGCAGGTATTCGTAGCCGCTGGTGATGTGGAAACCCTCATCAATGGTGGCCGAAAGGTGCGTGGCAGCGTTGAGCAACTGCGCGAAACCGATCAGCAGCAGCCCCAACAGCATCACCTTCTGCCATCTGCGCTTCATGGTGCGCTCACTTCTACCGAGCCGGCGAGGATGCGGTCGCCCACGCTCGCGCCGTTCTGCAAGATGGGAAGGCGTTGCAGGTCGGGGAAGGTGTAGGCCCCGGTCTGAATCCAATACGTCCCGGCGGGCGTCTCCGGCGGCAGTGCCAGGGTGTGGCGCTGGATGATGATCTGGCCCGCGCGCCACTGGTCGAGCGGCACGCCCAGGCCGTCGCCCACGGCCACGGGGACGCCCTCGGCGTTCAACAAGTGCGCCATCAATGAAAGTGGCTGTGTGGGGAGTTCGTTCACCTGCCAGGCGGTTTGGACGATGAGCGTCTGCCCGGCCTTGACTTTGCCGGACTCAAGCCGGTAGCCCAA
Source organism: Anaerolineae bacterium (assembly GCA_034429475.1). Classification (GTDB taxonomy): domain Bacteria; phylum Chloroflexota; class Anaerolineae; order B4-G1; family SLSP01; genus JAKQHY01. The sequence goes on along the minus strand of DAOUGD010000067.1, from coordinate 5,330 downwards.
AAACGTCAGCGTGTCCCCCAGCGCGAGCGGCGGTGTGAGGGTCGCGCCCTGCGCGGGCGGCGCGGCGCTTGGGGCGACCGTGACCGGCGTGGTGGTCAGGTCGGTGGGCGCGCTCACGCCAAACCATTCGTAGACGCCGAACGGCGGCGCGTAACCCGGCTGCGTTTGCGCGTAGGCCAGGCGCGCGCGCTGCACCGCGTCCACCGGCGTCGCGGCCTGGGCGATCACGTACCAGCCGTTGCCCGGCGGGATGAGCCAGCTTTGTGAGCAGTCGAAATAGTACGTCGTCAAATCGTCGCGTCCCAGGCCCTCGGCCAGCATTTCCGCGGTCAGCGGCGTGACCGGGACAGTACACTGCGCCACCCACGCGGCGGCGGGACGCGGCGCGATCTCGTAGACGTGCATCGCGTGGCCGATGCGTGCGCGCGGCTCGATGCGCCGGAAGTAGTCGAACATCTCCGGGTCGGCGATGACCACGCCTTGCAACTGCGTAGTGCTGATCGCGTAGACCCCCGGCGCCGGCGCGAAGCGTTGCGGCAGGACGGCGGGCGCGTCGGGCCAGGGGGGGAGCGGGGTGTAGTCCAGCCCGTAGGCGCGCGGGTCGTTGAGGGTGTACTGGCTCAGACCGAAGTCGGTGATGCCCTCCGCGTCCAGATACCGTTTCAACGCCTTCCAGGTCTGCCCCCAATCCAGATTGGAGTCCACCAGATACCGATACCCCCCATCCGGCCCTCCCGCAAAGATGTTGAAATAGGCGAGGTGCCAGGGGAATAACCATAAAGTCACACTGATGTAGCCGAGGAGTAGTGCGTGAAACGTGAAACGTGAAACGTGAGATTGGAATTTAGATTTTGGACTCGGGACTTTGGACTTTGGACTTTGGACTATCGAACTAACCAGGACGTGGATAAACGGCAGGATGGGCAGCAGATGGCGATAGCCGATATTGAGACTGCTGGTGAGGCTGGCGGCGATGTAGAGGGCGGGGAAGAGGAGGAGGGGAGGGTAGACGGTAGACGGTAGACGGTAGACGGGGGAGGGAGAAAGGAGGAGATTTGCTGATCCGCCGATCCGCCGATCCGCTTTCTCGCTTTCTCGCTTTTTCGCTTTCTCGCCGATTTGCCACACCCCTCGTAGGACTGTAAAGGTTAGCAATCCCAGGGTCAACGGCGGGGTTTTGAGGGCGAAGGCGACGGGGAAGTAGCGCCAGTCGCCGGTGTGATAGTTTTTGCCCATCAGGAAAGCGGCGTGACCCCATTGCATATGATCGCGCAGGCGCAGCAGCGGCAGCAGATGACTCGGCATGGGGATGGGGAAGGGAAAGCCCGGCGCGGGACCAATTTCGAAGCGGTAGAGACTCCACAGGACGAGGAAGGCGACGCCGCAGGCGACGGCGGCCTGCCGCAGGTACTCTCGGCGCGGCGCGACGGATGGCGGCAGGATCAGCAGCAGGCCGAAGACCGGCAGGAGCAGCAGCGCGGTGGACTTCACGCCCAGGGCCAGCCCCAGGACGACGGCGGCGCGCAGCATCGCGCCCCAGGTCGGGCCGTGCGTTGCGTAACGCCAGCGCCAGAAGCTCCACATCGCGGCGACGATGGCGCAGGTCGCGCCCAGATCGGTGGCGGCGACGCCGGCGTGCGCCAGGAGGTTGGGATCGAAGGCCGTCAAGGTGAGCGCGAGCAGCCCGGCGCGAGGCCCAAAGGCATCCTTTGCCCACCGGTAGACCAGGGCCGCCAGCAACACGAGCAGCAGCATGTTGGGAATGCGCGCCGCTAGTACCAGCGGTTCGATGGGGCGATAGGGGACGATCATCTCCTGCGCCACGGCGATCAGACTGCTGCTTTCCCATCCGCTCGTCGTCCGAGGATCGGGCAGGCGCGGCTCAGCCCAGAGGAGTGGGAGTGTTTGCCACAGTTTGACCAACGGCGGATGTTCTTCTACCAGCCGGTAGTCGCCGGTGACGAGACACGCATAGCCGCTGGCAATGTGTAGTGGCTCATCCAGCGTAATGGACGTGTGGCGCGCGGCAAAAGCCACTTGCGCGAAGGCAGCCAACAGTAGTCCTATGCGTAAAGCGTGGAGCGTAAAGCGTGAAACGTGAAACGTGAAATGTGAAACGTGATTCATGATTCGCAAGGGGGTGCCTGCGTTATGGTTCGAGCGGCAGGTAGAACGTATTGTCCGGCAACGGCTGGGCGGCGGCTGTGGCGCTGAGGCGCTCTCCTGTGATCGGATTATACCACCCCAGCCCGATCTTGAGCGGCGTGGCGGCATCCGGCGGCAGGGTCAACGTGCGCGTATCGTGAATCCGGTCGCCGGGCTGCCACAGGGAGGTGGGGAAGCCGCCCGCGAGTGCAGGGCCGTCGGCGGTCAACACCTGCGCGCCGTCGGCGTCGTAGAGGTGGATGAACGTGACCCAGTCGGCGGAGAGGGTCGCGCGGCATTGCCACCACAGGTCGAGCGTCGCCGTGTCGCCATCTATGGCGAGCGCCAGCCCTTCCAGCGTGATCGCCTGGCCGAAGTCAACGGGTGTTGCCAGCGCGTGCTCCGTCGGCGGTGCGAAGTCCGCGTTATCCGCCGCCCCCACGCGCACCTGGGTCAGCGGGGCCGCGTCGCCGGTGGCCGTGAAGGGCAGGCGCGCGCCGGTTTCCAGGTCGTAGAGCGCGATTTGCAGCGTCCAGGCCTGCGCGGGCGCGTCCGACGCGGGAATATCCAGCCGGTAGCGGTCGGCGATGACCTCGCCGGGTTGCCAGAAGCCGGTGGGCGCGTTGCCGCCGCCCGGCCAGGTGTTGAAGTTGAGGCGCGTCGTCGTATCGCCGGGCCGCGCCGAGACGAGCTGCACGGCCAGCGAATAGTGCCGGTCGAGGGGCGCCAGCGCCTGCCAGTAGAGGGTGAGGGCCAGCTCGTCGCCGGGATTGAAGGTGTGGGCGTTCAGGTCGTAGCCGAGCAGCGCGATGCTGTCGCCAAATTGCCCGGCGAGGGCGACCTGGGGCGTCACGGCGTTTGCGTCGGCGTAAGTCGGCGGCGGCGTGACTGGCGGCGCCATCACCGTGAAAGGTATGACGAGGGCGACGAGGGCCAGCGCGCCCATCACAAGGCGGGCGATGAGGGGCCAACGCGCCGCCCACGTTTCCCACCCGCGTCCCAGCAGCGCGGCGACGACGACCATCATCGGATACAGCAGGCGGCCTTTGGCCGCGTGCGTGATCCAGTTCCAGCGGACGTAGCTTATCCCCATCAACACTGCCCACAACAGCAGCGTCATCATCTGCGGTCGGCGCAGCTCCCGGCGGGCGGCGACCAATCCGGCCAGGCCGCCGAGCGTGACCAGCGCGCAGAAGACGTAAAATCCGGCGGGCGGGAAGGTGCAGCCGAAGACGCCCCACCACGAAAGAAACAAGCCGGGCAATTCGCGGAAGAAAATCTCCCAGGACATGGCGCTGCGCCCCGGATAGGCGGCAAGGTGGGCATTGATGGCGGTGGGATCGCCGTAGAGCTGCCAGTTGTAGGCGTACCACCATCCGGCGACCAGCGCGGCCAGCGCGCCAAGCAGGGCCAGTTGCGCCAGGGTGATGCCGACGTGCCGGCGGAGGTCGGTGGGCGGGCGGCGCAGGTAGGCCGTCACGCAGAGGCCGAGTCCCCCCAGGGGCAGCACCATCAATCCGCCGAGTTTGCTGAGCGCGGCCAGCCCGGCCAGTAAGCCCAGGGCCATCACCCGCCGCCACGAAATCCCTTCGGTCAGGATGCGCAGCGCAACATAGACGCCCCAGGTCGCCGTCAGCGTGATCATATTGTCGTTGTTGACGGCGCCGGCGGTGAAAAGAAACTCCGGCGTCAGAGCGGTGAGCACGGCAGCGAGCCAGGCCGCGTGCGGGTGTTCGGGGAAGCAGCGGCGGGCCGTCAGGAAGACGCCTGCCACGGTCGCCGTCGCCAGCAGTGAGGAATAGAGCCGCAGCAGGTGCAGCACGCGCACGCGCCCGGCGTAGGGGAAGTGTTCTGCCCGCGCGTCGTGGGCCAGCCAGGCCACGTTGTAGCGCGCGCGCGGCTGCCCGCACACGCTATGAGGGTTAAAAGTAAAGGGCGCACGCTCGTCGGGCATGTCCAGGCCCAGCGGCTTTTGGAGCACGTGGACGAGGGCCGCGCCGCCGAGGTAGTAGAGCGGGGCCTGCGTGCCCTCCTGTTCGTAGTGCGGCAGCGGGTAATCGGCGGGGAGGGTGGGCAGTTGCCCGTAACGCAATAGATGGACGATGTAGTAGAAGTGTCCCATTTCGTCGGGAGCCTCGAAGGGGGTGGAGATGGCGTTGTAAAGCGTCGCCAGCAGGAAAAATCCGGCCAGGAAGCCAAACAGCAAGGCGCGTTCGCGGCGGTTCATGGGAGCACCTGTTGTTCATACAAGAGGATGAAGTCCCCGCCGGTGCTGGCAGGCAGACGCTCTAGCGTCGTCGCGTCGTACATCCCGACGACGAGCCGGAGCGGTTGGCCGACCGGCAGGGTGTCCGTGATGAGGGTGTGCGTGTCGGGGACGAGGTCGCCGGCGCGCCAGACGGCGGTGGGATAGCGTCCGTCGCGGGGACTGCCGTCGTGTTGGGCCAGGAGGGTGTTGTCGGCGGCGATCAGGTGGACGAAGACTTTGTACTCGCGGGCCACGGCGTGTTCGGCCTGCCAGTAGAGCGTCACGGTGAGCGGCGCGCCGCTGCGGAGTTCCGGCGACGTATCGTAGCCGCGCAGGGTCACGGCGTCGCCGAGGCGCACGTCCAGCGGGTGGTGCGGCGTGAGGGCGGGCGCTTTTTCGGGCGCGAGGCGCATCTGCGCCACGGCAGGCGGGTCGTAGCTGGGGGGCAGGCGGACGCCGGTTTCGGCGTCAAGCAGGCCGATGAGGACGGTGACCAGTTCTGGCGCGGCGGCCCAGGGTGCGACGGGAACGTCGTAGGTGTCGCAGAACGCTTGGCCGACGGGCCACAGGGAGGTGGGGAAGCGGCCCAGGCCGGGGTAGGTGTAGCGCTCGCCGGGGCGGCTGTTTTCCGTGCCGATCAAGTGGACGAAGATGGTGTAGTCCTCGGCGATGGGCGCGAGGGCCGTCCAGCAGGCGCGCAGGCTGAGCGTGCCGCCGGGCGCGACCGAGTCGCGGGTCAGGGAGACGCCCAGCAGGCGGGCCACGCCGCCAAACGTCAGATCGGTGGAGGTGACGGTGGCTTGTGCGGCGACCGGCGTCATCAACTGGGGCGGTGCAAACGCCGGGCGGATGGTGAGGAGCGGCGCCGCTAGATTGAGGGAAAGTAAACCCATAAGGACAAGATTTTGGGGATTGGGGATTGGGGATTGGGGATTGG
>DAOUGD010000066.1:0-21979 GCA_034429475.1 Anaerolineae bacterium | reverse complement strand
GGGAAGAAGGGGACTTTGAAGGGGCGCACCACATCAGGGTATTTCTTGCGCAGGCGCACCAACGAGAGGCTGCCCCAGAAGAGCACGAACAGATAGCCCGAACTGGAGATGTAGCTCAGAAAGTCCACGATCCCGATGACGGCGATCAGGGCGCTGATGCCGCCGATGATGACGATGGCGACCACGGGGGTGCGGAAACGGCTCAACTTGGAGAACAGGCGCGGCCACACGCCGTCGCGCCCCAGGGTGAAAGCTTCGCGGGTCGCGCTGAGCATGGCCGAGTTGATGGAGGTGAGGGTGGCGATCATCCCCGCCACGGCCATCATCGGCACGCCCCAACCGGGGATGAAGTGCCGCACCGCGTCGGTCAGCGCCGTCTCAGAACCGGCGAGTTCTTGCCAGGGCACCGTCCCCAACGTCACCAGCGCCACCGACACGTAGATGAGCGTGCAGAACGTCAGGCTGAGCAAGATGCCCCAGGGGATGTTGCGGCTGGGCTGGCTGATCTCCTCGGCGTCGTCGGCGATGACCTCGAAGCCCACGTAGGCGTTGTAGACCAGGGCGATCGTGGCGAGGATGCGGGAGAAGTTGGCCCAGACGCCTTTGTGGGCGAAGATCGTCTCGCCGGCCAGGAAGGTTTCCCAACTGAAGCCGCCCGGACGGATGAAGCCGGCCACCACGAAGATGGCGAAGGTGGAGAGCAGCAGGCCGCCCAGCACCACCTGCGCGTTGCCTACCTGCGTCACGCCCCAGATATTGAGGAAGATGAAGACGATGACCACGGCGACGGCCGTTGCCACGATAGGCAGCCCCGGAATGAAGATTTGCAGCGAATAGGCAAACCCCACCGCCGAGAGCGCCGCGTAGAAGGTGCTGGATATACAGTCCATCGAGCCGACGAGAAAGGAGAGGAGGCCGTTCCCGAAGGCTTCGCGCACGTAGGTCATCGCCCCGCCGGCCTCGGGGTAGGCCGTCGCCAGCTCGCAGTAATTGAGCGCCACGCTGTAGCTCAACACGCCGCCCACCAACAGCGCCAACACCGCCGCCGGCCCGGCCATCCCCGCCGCGTGCCCGGTCAACACGAAGATTTCGGCGGCAATCGTTCCCGCCGTCCCCAGCATCACTACCTGCAACAGGCTGAGCTGTCGCTTTAATTTGCGTTTACTCATCATTCCCCTTTTTTACTGAATATTGCGATTGATTCAACGCACTTGCTACCCCCGTGCATGAATCTAACCAGATATTCTACCACCTTTTAGCAAGTTCAGGACTGACGCAAACCAGTGAAAATTTACCGCAGAGCACGCAAAGCACGCAGAGATTGTTGTAGGGTCTCCGCGGCCTCTGCGTGCTCTGCGGTGCAAAGGCGCCATCCTTGCGTAAGTCCTAAAGTTGATAGGGGGGATTTACAACCGGGGTCGGTAGCGATAGGACAACACTTCTCCCGGTAGGAAGAGATAAGCGCAAACGATGCCCGCAAACAACCCACCCAGGTGCGCCATAAAGCCGACGCCCTGACTGTACAGCAATCCCAGCGCCTGGAGTTCCTGTTCCAACAGAGCGCCGCTCATATCCGACACCAGCATATACAACATAAAAGCCCACACCGGCAATTTGATAGGGATCGGAAGCAGAAAGACTATCACCAGCGTGCGGATGCGCTGGTCGCTGTACAGGAACATATACGCGCCCAACAATCCCATAATGGCGCCGCTCGCGCCCAGGCTGGGAATCCACCCCTGCGTGATAGGCAAGGCCAGCTCGCTCACCACACTGACGAGGCTCGACACAAAGATGCAGACCAGATAAAACGAGGCGAATTTCCACGAGCCGATCAAATCTTCCACCTTGCGCCCGAAGAAGAACAGGTAGAACATATTCCCCAGCAGGTGCGACCAATTTGCGTGGAGGAAGGCCGACGTAATCATACTGAGCGCACCCAACCCCACGCCTTCCCGGATCGCGGCGGGGACTTCCATAAGATACCATTTAAATTGTTTCCACATTTCTTCACCCACCAACGGCGGGAGCAAGTGGTGAAAGACGATGTGAACGCCAATGTTGATGGCGATGAGCGTCCAGGTCATCAGCGGCAAGCGTTTCCCTGGCCCGCGTTCATCGTGCAGTGGCAGCAAGAAAATGAAGGACAGCAGAATATTAAGAAAAAGGAGGATCAACGCTCCCATCTCGTTACCCCTTGATCAGAATAAACGCGAAGGCGGTCAGCCATAGTCCGGCGCCGACAAGTCCAACGGCCCGCTTTTGCCCCAACTGCACAAGGCCCTCTTTCCCACAGAGCGCCATCATTCCCGGATTCTGCGGCAACTCTGCCGCCGAAGTCCACAGATACGCGCCTATCACGCCGAAGAACAGCGCCACCCATGCCGGGAGGCTGATGTTCAGCATCGAAAGCGGCGCGTTGACCCAGGCCGACAGCCCTAGCGGCAAGAAAAATCCCATCACCCGCCGCATGACCTCACCCCAACCCTGATGCAGCGGGTAGGACAACGTCGGCTGGATACGCTTCATCTCTTGACGCGCTTCTTGCCCTAGCCGCGTCTCCAACTTCGTCAGGGCGACTGCCCGCTCACCGTGCGCCGTCGCTAACGGTAGTTTGCCCTGCGCATAGTACATTCGCGCCAGGGCCAGATGCGCCTGTGCGTTCTCCGGAGCCAGCTTCACCAATCGCTGCAAGTATTGGAAAGCCGTCCACGACGCGCTGTCTTGCGCCAGCTCCCCCTGCGCCAGCGCCAACAGCACATCGGGATGTTCCGCTGCCTGCGTCATTGCCTGCTCATAAATCGCCCGCGCCTCATCCAACAGCCCGGAGCGTTGATAAAGCGCGCCCAGCCGGAGGTAAGCGGTCACGTCTGCGGGATGTTCCGCAATGAGCCGCTCGTAAATAGCGGCTGCCTGCGTTGAATTTTGGAGGGCTTCGTAGAGCGTCGCGGCCTGGGTGAGATAGGTCATGGTGTCTCCGGCAGCGGCCTCGACGAAGGGAGCCAGCTCCGCGGCCATGAAGATGCGGGAGTGATTCAGGTAGGCCTGCGCCAGCGCCAGGTAATAGGTCGCACCGGCGCGAAAGTCGCCCAGCGGCTCATTACAGATCGGGCAGGTGGAAGCGCTGACATCGGTGTATTCCACGCAGGCGGGGTATGCCACCACGAGCAGCAGACCACAGACGGAGCAAGTCTTGCCGGAGAGCGGCAGGGTGGCGCCGCAGCCGGGGCATTGCTCGCCGGTTTCTTCCGGCGACTGCGCGTTTAACCACTTCAGGCCGGCTTGCGCCGCCGCGTTGCCCGGATCAAGGGTGAGGACGTTCTCCAGGCAAATGCGTCGGTCGCGCACAGTCTGCACGACCTCGCTCAACCACAGCCAGGCCTGTACATTCTCTTCATCCAGCTCGGTGACGCGCGTGAGCAAGCGCCGCGCCTCTGTCGTCTGCCCCGCCCGAGCGGCTGCAATTCCACGTTGCAAAAGCTGTGGAATAAAGCTCATGTTATCCATCCTCTCCCAGACTTTTTAAATTGAAGCACAAACTCCCGAATACGCAAACCACCTTTACAGAGCGGCAGATCAAACGCCGTAAGCTCTGACGCGCGTCAACGAGTACATAGTAGTTCCCCGCGTTTCAGTTGGTTTGGTCTATATCCAGGGGCAACAATGATGGCCCCTCTATCCGCCGATCCACTTGCCTAGCGCGTGGTCTGCCGGTGCGGGTGGCTAGCAGCTGGATAGACGGGTGCGGTAAGGACTGGAGAGAAAGTGTGTTGCTACATCCAAACAAAAAGACACAGCAATTTATTGACAAATTGCTGTGTCTTCTATCTGGCTCCCCGGGTAAGACTCGAACTTACAACCAACCGGTTAACAGCCGGTCGCTCTGCCTATTGAGCTACCGAGGATCATCCTTATTTTGTAAGGAATAGCGTCATTATACGTCAAAGCCCAAAGTCGTCAAGTCATTTTTGGGCGATGAAGAATAAATATGCGCCAGCCTCCGGGAACGGCTCTTCGTAATAGCGCCGCAGCAAGGCGGCGGTCAGGGCGAGGTTCCAGTGTGTCGGGGCCAGGAGCCAGCGTCCGGTCAACGCTTTGGCGACGACGCTTGGCAGTCCCAGAGGATGACCCCATTCGAGAGCTGCCAGCGCACCCGGTGAGAAGTACGTCCACCAGCGGGTTAAACGCAAGCCCGCGCCGGACAATCGCGCGGCCCACTCTTCTGGTGTGTTGTAATAATGATGGCGTGAGATGCGGTCAAACAGGTGGCGGTAGGCTTCGGCCAGACCGGACAAGTGTACTGCATCCAGCAGCCGCGCCACGGAAAGGAAGCGGCGGAAATTCGGCCCCGGTACACAAAAGTAGAAGCTTCCCCCCGGTCTGAGCACACGGGACACCTCGTGGATGACCGGTTCTACATTGGGAATGTGTTCTAAGACCGAATTGCTGATCACGGTGACAAAGGCGGCGTCCGGGAAAGGCATCCGCGCGCCGTCGGCTCGACTCAAGGTATGATAGACGCCGCGCCGCCGGGCTTCTTGCAAGGGTCTTTCCCACGGATCAAATCCCACATCCAACGGCTCTCGGAACGTCACCGAGGCAAAATGACCGTCGCCGCAGCCCAAATCCAGGATCGGGTGCGGCATGGGCAGGTCGTTGTAGAAACGGGCTTCCACTGCCCGCAAAAGCGCCCGGAATGCGGGGAGTTCGCGCAATTGCTGCTCGTAGGTGTCATTCGCGTGCGCCGGGGCGGGAGGCGCGGGAGGTGGTAATGGGATAGGATTCACATCAGGCACAGGGTTGATCTCCATCAAGGATTAAGAAAAGGGCACAAGTCCTCCCGCTCGTAGACGGGATTGGCGTAACCGAAACTGTTCAAAAAATCAAGGACGGTCTGACTTTCTGGGGTATCCAGGGCGGCGCGACAGGCATACGTCACATTTTGGCTCTCCTGGAAGCTGGCCCAGAAACGCTGCGTTAGCGCCGTCACCGGGGAACCAGCTCGCCCGGCAGGGAAATCGGTGATAAGGTGAGTATAGTGTGTCTGCGCCGCATCCGCATCCCCGGCCCGCACCGCCTGCACCATCAGCCGCCAGTGCGCCAGCGCATTGAACCACTGCCGTTCCTCTTCGCGGCTGAGAAACGCCTCCCAGGATAGCAAGGCATCATCGGTCAACACTTGTTGATAGGCTTGCGCGGCGCGGGCGTCATCCCCGACCAACAACGCTTCGTCGCCGTCGCGGAAAGCGTGGTAGCGGTACGCTGCCGGGCCGACGGCAGTGGCCGTGACCGTGACTGCCTGCCCGTTCCAGGCCAACGTTGTGGTCAGCGGGCGCTGCGGCCCCGCGCCTACTGAACCAATGCCGTAGCTGGAAACCGCAATCTGGTCTTTGATGAGGTAGAAGGTGGCGTAGGGCGACATAAATTCTGTTCCCATCTGCTCTACGAAGTCGGCGCCGTTCCATGACCAGACGTGCAGCGTGTCCCAACAGGTGTGCGCCCCGCAAGTCACCTCGCTGAAAACCAGGTCGGCGACGCCGTCGGCGGTCAAATCTTGCGCGCCGATCAGATTAAGGCTGAACCATTCGCCGGGACGGTAGGTGTATAGGGTTTGCACTGTCCCGGCCTGACAGGTGTACAAGAACAGTGTGGCTTTAGGGGCAGATAGTTCAAGGGTTGGACTGATCAGTGAAACTACGGTCTCTGCTGTGCCATCGTCCGTTACATCGGCCTGGGTCATCATAGCACCGTTTGGAGGAACAGCCTGCCATGTTGTCAATATCGCCGAAAGCTGCGCCGGATCGCCGCCATCCGCCAGATAGGTGCGCAACGTTTCGCCCCATGCAGCAAGTTCTGCCGGACGCGTTGGTATTTCCAGAGTGCGGCGCGCCGGGCAAGGATCCGGCGTTGCCGTCGGGGCAGGGGGCGTCGGGATAGTGGTGGGCGACTCCACGGTAGGGGTCGCCGCAACCCTGAGCGGTAAGACTGCTAATGGAGTCGGGGACGGACTGCACCCCAAAAGTAGGCTCAAGAGACAAAGTCCCTCGATGATCCATAAGTATCGAGAAACTTCAGTGGGCGGTGGATAAATGGTTTTAGTTTTTTTTGTCATCGGCGTCTACTTCTGTTTCAGCCGCTTAATCTGTTAAACCTGTTGTGTGCGTGCTGTGTAGTATAACCGCCCCCCCAGGAAGTGCAACTTGCGGGCCAAGAGGCATTGCCGCATTTTTAAACGTGTCTATAATAGAGATAGATTATTAGCCAGGAGGAGCGTTCAATGAAAGGAGTGGCCCCTATCGTAGACGTGAGTCATGAGTCTATGGGGATGTTGTTAGATCAGTATTTGGAAACGAAGCGATGCCGTCGCGGCGACATTGTGAAAGGGACGGTCGTGTCGGCTACTGACAAGGCGATCCTGATTGATGTGGGCGGCAAATGTGATGCGGTGGTCCATCCCCGTGAGTTGGAGCAGATGACGCCCCAAGACTTGCTCGCGCTCAAAGCCGGGCAGCCGGTTAACGTCTACATTATCGAAGACGGCGACGATAACGATATGATGTTCGTGTCGCTGGCGCGGGCAGCTCAACAAAATGATTGGGATCATGCACGGCAATTGATGTGCGACAACGAGATGGTGGTCTTGCCGGTGATTGACGTCAACAAGGGGGGCGTCATTGTGCGGTTGGGGCAACTGCGCGGATTCGTCCCCGGTTCGCAGTTGATCTCGTGGCGAAACCAACAGAACAACGCGGAACCTGAGCATCGGTGGGATGCGTTGCTCGGTGAGCGGTTGAAACTGCGGGTCATTGAGGTCACGTCGGAGCGCAACCGGCTGATCCTGTCGGAACGCACGCCCGGCGACGGCAAGTCTGGCAAGCGGAAGGCGTTGGAGCAGTTGGCGGTAGGCAGCATCCACCGGGGTGTGGTCAGCAACATTGTCGCGTTTGGGGCTTTCGTGAACGTCAACGGGGTGGACGGCCTGCTGCACATTTCTGAATTGTCGTGGAAGCGGGTGAATCATCCCAAGGAAGTGGTGCATGTCGGCCAGGAATTGGACGTTTATATCCTGGACGTAGAACTGGAAAAGGGGCGCCTGGGGTTGAGTCTTAAGCGGATCACCCCTGACCCGTGGGAAAATATCACGGATACGTATCAGGAAGGGCAGCGGGTGGACGTCAAAATCGTCAATTTGACAACCTTTGGCGCCTTCGCCGCGTTTGTGGATAAGCCGGAGATTGAGGGGCTGATCCACATCTCGGAGTTGAGCGCGCAGACCGTGGCGCACCCTGGGGAAGTCGTCAGGGTTGGAACGGTCTATCCCGTGCGCATTATTTCGCTGCAACCCCAGGAACGCCGAATTGCCTTCAGCATTAGGCAAGCCCAGGAAGCGTCGTCATCCACGATAGAACTGCAATCCGTAGAGGAAATGTCGCCCATAGAGGAAGCGGTGACTGTTACAGAGTCGCTTTGATGCCCCAGGAGCGTTCGATGCTCCAACAGATTGCTTGCCCTAATTGTCGTACCCCCCTGGACTTGCGGCAAAGCGCCGCAGGCGCGTATGTCCATTGCGCAGCCTGCGGCGGCGAATTTTTGCTGACCGGTCACGTCTGTCCCCGTTGCGGCACTTACGAAGCCCACGAAACGGCCTTTTGCCGGCAATGTGGGATGCCGTTGAGCCGGCGGTGTCCGCAGTGTCAAACTCTCAATTGGATTGGGGATGAATATTGCCGGCAGTGTGGCGCCGCCCTCGATATTCTTGAAATCATTGTCCACCGCCACAACGAAAGTACTCAACAACGTCTCTACACTCATCTGGAAGACGCGCCGCGCCTCAAAGCGAAAGAAGAAGCCGCGCTGCAAGTGCGTCGGGAGCGCATGATGGAGCAAGATCGGCAACGGCAAATCGCAATTCAGCGGCGGATTGAGGAACGGCGTGCGCGTGATAAGAAACTGCTGAACGGTATGTTGGTCGCTGCCGCGGTGATCGTGCTGATTCTCATCGCAATCGGCCTGATCAGTGTGCTGCTTTAGGAGCAAGACGATGTTGAAAGAGGCTACCTTAGTCCGCCCGCTCCAGGAGATGGCGGTGCAATGTCGTGTCTGCGAACATTACTGCGCGCTGGAACCCGGCGCGTGGGGCAAGTGTGGCGTCCGCACCAACCGCGAGGGCAAGCTCTATTCAGTGGTGTATGGCCGCTCGGTGGCCGCCCACGTGGATCCCATCGAGAAAAAACCCCTGTTTCACTTCCTCCCCGGCAGTGACGCCCTCTCCATTGGCACGTATGGCTGTAACATGCGTTGTCGGTGGTGCCAGAACTGGCAAATTTCCCAGGTGCGGGAAGTGGATTGGGAACACGACAACTTAGGGGAGGCCCTTTCCCCAGAGATGTTGGTAGACCTGGCTGTGAAACGGCGCATCGCCTCCATCGCCTACACGTACAACGAGCCGACCGTCTTCTTTGAGTACACCTATGACACGGCGAAACTGGCCCACGAGCGCGGTATCAAAAACGTCTACGTCTCTAACGGCTTTATGTCGCCGGACACACTGGAAGCCATCGGCCCGTACCTGGACGGCATCAACGTGGACTTGAAGGGCTTCACCGACGAGTTGTATCGCACGTACACCGGCACCCGCATCGAGCCGGTCAAGCGCAACATTGCGACCATCGCGCGCGATACCCACATTTGGATTGAGATCACAACACTGGTAGTCCCCGGCCTGAACGACTCGGATGCGGAATTGCGGGCGATGGCCGAGTGGCTGGCGTCCGTTGACTCGGAGATGCCCTGGCACGTCAGCGCGTTTCACCCGGATTACCAGATGCACGACCGCTCCCGCACCCCTACCCAGACGCTCAAGCGCGCTTACGAGATCGGCAAAGCCGCCGGATTGCGGCACATCTACGTCGGCAACGTCCCCGACCCGGAACACGAAAGCACCTATTGTCCCGCCTGTCACACCCTGCTCGTCCAACGTTACGGTTTTTCGGCCAAGCCGCACTGGAAGACGTCCGGCGTCTGTCATCAATGCAGCGCCGTCATCCCCGGTGTCTGGCAATGAGATAGCCATCAGTGGAGGTGTGCTATGAAAAATGAAGCCATCCGCCCCCCCGCCGTGGCGGGAACCTTCTATCCGGGCTTGCCGGATAAACTACGGAAGGATATTGAAACGTACCTGGATGCCGCCACGCCGCCCGCGCTGGAGAACGTGCGCGCGGTGCTGGTCCCCCACGCCGGATACATGTACTCCGGCGGCGTCGCAGCCTTTGCGTACAAACTGCTCGCGCAGCAACCCGTCCCGCCACGCCGCGTCTATCTGCTGGGACCGGCGCACCGCGTGCCCTTTCACGGCGTCGCCATGACGAGCTATTCAGCGTTCAAGACCCCCCTGGGCGACTATCCCCTGGATACCGCCCAGATCGCGCGCCTGGCCGAATCGGGCGGCGTCTTTAATACCCAGAACGCGCCCCACGGGCCGGAACACTGCCTGGAAGTGCAAGTTCCCTTCTTGCAGACTATTTGCCCGGCAGCGTCGTTGGTGCCGATGCTGTTCGGGCAGGTGAACCCGATCACCGTGGGGCAACAGTTGGCCGCATTCGTGGAGTCGAACGACCTGATTGTGGTCAGCTCGGACCTCAGCCACTTTCATTCCAACGAAAAAGCGCACACTCTCGACCACCAGTTCCTTGACGCCCTGCTGTGTGGCGACCAGAAGGGAGTCGCCGACGGTGAAGCGTGCGGACAGGCCCCCGCGCTGGCTCTGATGACGATTGCGGCGGCGCGCGGCTGGCAGCCGCGCCTGCTGGACTATCGCACGTCCGGTGATGTCACCGGCGGCACGTGGGAAGTCGTCGGGTATGGGGCGGTGGCGTATACCGGGTAGCCGGCAGACGGTAGATAGGGGGGATCCAAACAGAATGACAACCCAACCATTGAATATAGAAGAACAGCATTATTTACTCTCCCTGGCGCGCAGCGTCATCGAGGACTCCGCGCGCGGGGCGCGGTCATCGTCCATGCCCGATCCGCCCACGGCGCGCTTGCGCGAGCCGGGCGCGGCCTTCGTCACCCTGCACACGCGCGGCGGGGATTTGCGCGGTTGCATCGGTTCTTTGATGGCGCATCGTTCGCTGATGGAAGACGTCCGGCACAACGCCCTGTCCGCCGCCTTCGAGGACCCGCGCTTCTTGCCGGTGCAGGCCCGCGAGCTGTCTAACCTTGTTGTCGAGGTGTCGGTGCTGAGCGCGCCGGAGCCGCTGGACTTCGACGGGCCGGACGACCTGCTCCGCAAGCTGCGCCCCAATGTAGACGGCGTGCTGATCGAACGTGGCTGGAATCGCGCCACATTTTTGCCGCAAGTGTGGGAGCAAATTCCCGATCCGGAAGAATTTCTCGGCCATCTATGCCGCAAAGCCGGCCTGCCCGCCAACGCCTGGCGCTGGCCCGACCTGCAAGTCTCCACGTATCAGGTGGAGATGTTTGAGGAAGAAGTGTAGAATTGCCCCTTTGTGGCTTCAGCGGATCGGCGAAAAAGCGAATCAGCGAGAAAGTGAGAAATGTATACCTTTTCCCGACCTGCAACCTCCAATGGATCTGTGCGTAGTAAGAAGTAGGTTCGTGATTAAGCACAATCTTATGGAGGATAAAGAAACAATGAATACGGAAAATGAATTCTACAGTTCGCCATCCCCAGAGCGGGAAGTTTTACCGGCGCCCAATCCCACACCTGTTCAACCGCTTTCGCCGGCGGATGAACGCACCTGGGCGATGCTCGCGCACTTGAGCGTGCTCCTGAATCTGGTGACGGGGTTCCTCGGCGTCGGCGCGGCGCTCGTCGTCTACCTGGTTTACAAAGACCGCTCGCGTTACGTGGCTTACCAGGCAATGCAGGCTTTTCTGATGCAGCTCATCTTCTGGGCCGGCGGCGGCCTGCTGATCGGCGTGATGTGGGCCATCGTGGGGGCGCTCAGCGCCATTCTCATCGGCATCCTGCTGATCCCGTTCGCGCTTGTGTTGACGTTTGTGTTATTGCTGTTCCCGGTGGTCGCCGTCATCTACGGCATCGTCGGCGGGATTCGTTGTTCCAAGGGGGAGGATTTCCGTTATTGGCTGATCAGCGATTGGGCGCTCCACTTGATGTAACCCCGCGCGTCGCCTGCACGTTGATGGGGACGCCGATCCACGACGTGACCCTGGCGGAAACGGTGGCGTACATCGCCCGGTGGATTGAAATCGGGGGCATCCAC
Source organism: Anaerolineae bacterium (assembly GCA_034429475.1). GTDB lineage: Bacteria > Chloroflexota > Anaerolineae > B4-G1 > SLSP01 > JAKQHY01. The sequence goes on along the minus strand of DAOUGD010000066.1, from coordinate 10,730 downwards.
CAGATCGCCACCGTCAACCCCGAATTCTTGATGCAGGCGCGCAAAGACGCGGCTTTTAGGGCGGCTCTAAACAGGGCCGCCCTTTGCCTTCCTGACGGCTACGGCGTGCTGTGGGCCGCGCGGCTGCGCGGCAAGCGTCTCCGCGAGCGCGTCCCCGGCTCCGACCTCGTGCCGCGCCTTTCGGCGGAGGCGGCGCAGCGCGGCTGGCGCGTCTTCTACCTGGGCGCCGCGCCCGGCGTCGCCGAGAAAGCCGCCGCCATCCTGACCGCGCGGCATCCGGGATTGATGGTGGCCGGCTGCTATGCCGGTTCCCCCGCCCTGGACGAAGAAGACGCCATCGTGGCGCGGATTCAGGCGTCCCAGGCGGATTTGCTCTTCGTGGCTTACGGGGCGCCGCGTCAAGACCTCTGGCTCCAACGCAACCTGGCGCGCACCGGCGCGAAGGTGGGCATGGGCGTCGGCGGCTCGTTTGACTTCATCGCCGGCGTGCGCAAACGCGCGCCGCGTTGGATTCAACGCATCGGCCTGGAATGGTTCCACCGCCTGCTCGCCGAACCGTGGCGCTGGCGGCGACAGTTGGCCCTGCCGCACTTCGCCCTGTTGGCGCTGCTCCACCTGGATCAACCGGTCAGTAAAACGTGAAACGTAAAGTCTACACAATGAAAGCCTTACGTTTTATGTTTCACGTTTTACGTTTCTATTTGTCAATCCCCTTCATTCTGACTATAATCTGAATGTATCTAAACCCCATAACAATCAGGAGGGACACCATGCCAATCATTCGCAAAGAAGAAGCCGGCGTCGAAAAAGCCAAATTTACGGTGGGCGTCAACATCGTCTTGACCGGCAGCAAGAAGCTCACCAGTGAACAGCAGGAAGCGTTGATGACCGTGGACAAGGTGCGCGTTCTCATTGTGGACGCCGCCGACCCGGAAAACGTGCTGGTGGATGATACCGCCTCTGCCCGCGAGTTCGCCACCGGCTCCGTGGGCTACGGGCTGAACATCCGCGAGGCGCAGTTTAAGAAGTAAAGAGCGCTAGACCCTGCGTTATCTCTCAGTCTACTGGTCTGAAACGTAAAACGTGAAACGTGAAGTCATCACGTTTCACGTTTTACGTTTCATAGCATTGTGTGGAGGGAGCCATGTTTAATCCAAAGATGTATCTGAACACACGCCCGGATGGCGTGGGCGTGTTGCAAGTGGTGGGGGAAGAAACGACCGGCGGGCCGCAGTTCGTCCCCCTCAAACGCACGGAACTGCGCGGCGACATCATCGGGCCGCTGGCTGCGCTCACCGTGACGCACACCTACGGCTATCGCCGCGAGGTCTGCGACAAGGTGCTGGAAGCCGTCTACCGTTTCCCTCTGCCCGGCGACGCGGCTGTGACCGGGGCGCGTGTCCGCTTCGGCGACGTGGAAATTGTCGCGCAGTTGAAGGAACGCGCGCAGGCCGAGACCGAGTATCAAGAAGCCGTTCAACAGGGGAAACAGGCGGCCCTGCTCACCCGCGAAGCGCCGGACGTGTTCACGCTGCGCGTCGCCGGGATTCAGCCGGACGAGGAGGTGCTGGTGACGACCACCTACGTCCAACTCGCCCGCCCCCACGGCGACCAGGCCGGCTGGCTGCTGCGCGTCCCGCTGACCACCGCGCCGCGCTACGTCCGCCAGGATGACCTGGAGACGCGCCACGCCCAGGGCCAGCCGCTCGCCCTGCTGCGCGACCCCGGCCATCGGTTCGCGCTCGATCTGCGGCTGCGCGACGTGGGCGACATCGCCAGCCCGACGCACCGCCTGGACATCCTGCTGGACGAGCGCGCGCACGACCGCCGCATCCAACTGCGCGACGGCGAGGTGATTCCGGATCGGGACTTCGTCCTGACCTGGACGCCGGCCCAATCCCCCGACCGCCCGACGTTGAGCGTGCTGCTCCACACCGACCAGGCCGCCGGGCAGACGTATTTCCTGGCATTGGTCGCGCCGCCGTCGGAATATCAGCCGGGCAGCGGCAAACCGCGCGAAATCGCCCTGCTGGTCGATCATTCCGGCTCGATGAATGGCGCGAAGTGGCAGGCGGCGGATTGGACGGTCAACAATTTCCTGGGGCGGCTGAATCCGCACGACAGTTTCGCGCTCGGCCTGTTCCACAACACGACCAAGTGGTTCAAGCCGGACCCGACGGCGGCGACGGAAGCCAATCTGCGGGCGGCGGCGGAGTTCCTGGACAGGAACCGCGACAGCGGCGGCACCGAGTTGGGTGTGGCGCTGGAGCAGGCGTTGAAACTCAAGCGCGGCGCGGCGAAGGACGGCGCGCACCACGTCTTGATCGTCACCGACGCCCAGGTGAGCGACGCCGGGCGGCTGTTCCGCCTGGCCGACGCTGAAGCGCAGCAGAAGCTACGCCGCCGGATCAGCATCCTGTGCATTGACGCAGCCCCCAACAGTTTCCTCGCGCAAGAACTGGCCGAGCGCGGCGGCGGCGTGGCCTACTTCCTCACCAGCAGCCCCGACGAAGAGGATGTCACCACGGCGTTGAGCGACGTGCTGGCGGATTGGGACGAGCCAATCCTGGTGGGGATGCAGTTGACGCTCAACCGCGCGCGCGGCGAAGCGTCCGGCTATCCTGCCGCCGAGTCTCACGGGCAAACCGCCATAGACCTGGGCGACTTGCCGTGTGGCCGCGCTGTCTGGGTCGTCGGGCGCGTCCCGACCGGCGATGGGTTGACTTTCAGCCTGACCTCAGCTTCCAGGGAAATGCCCGTCGCCATCCCGCCGGTCGCCCTGACGGAGGCGGAGGGCGGCGCGGCGCTCAAGGCGCTCTTCGGCGCGCGGCGGCTGCTGGGATTGGAGTATCTGATGCACGCGCGCTATGAGGAAAAGCAGCTTCAGGCGCAACTGCGGCGCATGGGGTATGATCCCGCCGCCGTGATGCAGCGCGGCGATAGCGTCTACGCCGAGAACGCTTACAAAGCGGCCGCGGAGGCGCTTAAACCGCTGCTGGTGCAGGAATCGCTGGCCTACGGGATCGTGTGTTCCGAAATGGCCTTCATTGCGGTGCGCACGGAGGCCGGCAAGCCGGTGGAGGCGTCGGTCGCCGTCGCCAACGCGCTGCCGGAGGGTTGGTCTGATGACTTCCTGGACGCGCCTATGGGATTCGCGCCGGGCGCCGGTATGCCGGTGATGCGCGCGATGGCGATGCCCTCGGCCCCGCCGTCGCCCCCACCGGCGGCGGCCGACTCCAAGGCGGTGTTCAAGCTGGGGAAGCAGAAACGGGAGAGCAGCGCGCGCCCCCGCGATATGGCGCATTATGCCGCGACCGAGGCGGAGCCAACGTTGGCGTCGCGCGGCGATGTGGACATCTTCTCCGGCGTCCCCGTCTTCCAGAACGGGGAGGCGGTGCTGTTCGATTCGACGCAGACGGCGCGGCTGCCGGAGCAGGCGACGTTGGCGCGCCTCACGCTGCACTTCGTCGGCGGCGGGGAGCAAAAGCTGGATCGCGGCCTGCAAGTGCTGCTCTACGTCGGCGACCTGGCGCTGCCGCGCGCGACCATCCGCCTGGTGGACTTGCTGCGCGGCCCGCGTCCGCTGAACTTGCGGAAGACGGCAGGGCAAGTCGTGCGCGTCGTCCTCGTGGACGACAACGGCGCGTGGGCGTCCGGCGCGCCCGAAATACGGGTGACGTTGGGGATGTAGTGGACTGCTCCTGCACCCAGCTTCGGGTGCAGGAGCAGTTCAATTTTTCTGACCTTGACAACCCCTGCTGCCGGCCCTACAATGCCCTCATCTTGTGAAGAGGTATCCCTATGAAAATCCTGGTAACGGGCGCATTTGGTCACGTTGGCTCGCATTGCATTGCAGAGTTGTTGCAGCAGGGCCATGAAATCCGCTGTTTCGATGTACGGCATCAGCAGACTGAGGCCGTCGCCGCGCGCTTGGATGGCCGCGCCGAAGTGCAGTGGGGCGACGTGCGGGATGCGGCCGCCGTCCGCGCCGCCGTCTCCGGGCGCGACGTCATCATCCACCTGGCGGCCATCATCCCGCCGTTGAGCAATGAGCAGCCGGAGCTGGCGCGCCAGGTCAACGTGGATGGGACGCGCAACGTGTTGGACGCGGCGCAAGCCCAGATCACGCCGCCCAAGCTCCTGTACGCCTCCACCTTCGACCTGTTCGGCCACACGCGGCATCTGCCGCCGCCGCGCCGCGTGACCGATCCCGTCTTTGCCACCGATCCCTATACCGAGCACAAAATCGCGGGCGAAGCGATGGTGAAGGACTCTGCTTTGACCTGGACGATCTTTCGCTTCTCTGACGTGCCGCAGATCGCGTTGCGCAAAGCGCACCCCATTGCGTTTGAAATCCGGTTGGACACCCGCATGGAAGTCATCCATCCGCGAGATTTGGCTCTGGCGCTGGCGAACGCGCTCCGGTGCGACGCAGTGTGGGGCAAGCTCTGGCTCATCGGCGGCGGCCCGACCTGCCAGCCAACGTATGGCGAGTATCTGGGGAAAATCCTGACCGCGATGGGCATCGGAACGCTGCCCGAAGAGGCGTTCACTACCAAAGAATATGTCACGGATTGGCTGGACACGGAAGAAAGTCAGCGGCTCTTGCAGTACCAACGCGCCAGTTTTGATGATATTGTGAAAGAAATCGCCGCGTTATTGGGCTGGCGGAAATACTTCGTGCCGCTCGCGCGGCCGTTTGCGCGCCGGGCGATCCTCAAGCTGTCCCCGTATTGGAGAGAATACCAACGGCGGCGCGCGTAAAAGTGACTCTTGACGTTCAGTCTATTTAGTTTTACAATTTGATTAATCAATTGATTAATCAAGAGAGGTGGATATGGAACGACAGATGAGTGCAACCAAGACGCGGATTAATTTTGGCGCGGTATTGCGCTATGTAAACATAGAGCAACAACCGGTGATTATCCAGCACGCCGGCAAGCCCTATGCAGTCATTATGGCTATCGAGGAATACGAGCGGTTGAAGGCCAAAGAACCACAGGCAGATTGGCGCGCCGCGTTGGAACAAGCCCGTCAATTACGGGAGAGAATTTCTGCCAGGAGAGGCGGCGCACCCTTGCCAGACCCGGCGGAGATTCTTCATCAGCTACGGGAGGAGCGGGATGTTCAACTTGCCGAAGCGATCGGTTTGCGTTGATGCAAGTTTTTTACTGCAATTGCTTGTAGAGGCAAAATGGACTCGTCAAGCGGAATCTCTGTGGGCGCAATGGTGTGAAGCTGAAGTCAATCTCATTGCCCCGACTTTGTTGTATTATGAAATATGCAATATTTTGCATCAGCAAGTCCGCCACAACGATCTCCTGCCAGAAGAAGCCCAATCTGCGTTAGAAATGGTGAGCGTTTTTAAAATCACATTTTATGGCGACATTTTGTTGCATTATCAGGCTGCGCGTCTGGCGCGAAACTTAGAGCTTTCCGCCACTTATGATGCACATTTGTAGGATTTCATAGTTTTTGAGACTCGTTCCATAGTTTTTGAGACTGCATTCCACAATTTTTGAGACTGGTATTTCACGGTTTTTGAGACTGGTCGCGCTCCAGACCCGGCCCAACCGACGTTGGGCCGGGTCTTTTCATAAGTGTTCCACAAGCTGCGCCATGCGTTCTTGCTGGGGTTGTGCCAGCCGAGATGCCAGCTGTTGCAATTCAGCCTCGCATTGGATCAGCAAGTGCAGTCGGCGGTTCTCGTGACAGAGTTGCAGGTGATGCGTCTCAAAGAAGTTGGCCAAGGCGTCGCGCACGAACTCAAAGCCCTCGCACTCCCAGAAGTGCTGCACCCAGACATCGAGCAGGGCGCCTTTTTGTAAGTAAACGGGTAGACTGAAATCCTGACCGTAGTAGGTGCTCTGCACTTGCACGTCGTGGCGCAGGCACACTTCCAGAAACTGCGTGAAACCCACCGGCCAGTTGGTCAACGCGCTGAAGGCGGCCACTTGCGCCCGGTGGCGGGCGGCCGGGGGGAGTTCAGCGCCATGGTCGCGGGCCATGCCCGCGTTGTAGCGCTCCGTGAGAAAGCGGAACAGGCGGTAGAAGCTAGGGAAGGGCTGGGCCAACAACGGCCATTCGGCAGTCGGGACGACTGGGGTGGGTAATCCCCACCAGGTCTGGGCGACACTCTGGGCCACCGCCCCCACCGGCGTTAACGCACTCTCCTGATCCGCGCTAGTGAGGCTGGCCCCACAACGCTGGCATTGCCGCCGGACGACGTCTTGGACCGCGACCCGTGCGTCGCACTGCGGACAGCGATCCCGTAACACCCGCCGATGGCGCAGGCAGGCTGAGACATCGGTGAGCACCCACGCCCGCCGCTGGTAGGCTGCGGCGCGCAGGCAGTCAGGACAGAACTGGGCATGGTCCGAGGGTAACATATACCGCGTCCGCCAGAACGGGGTCAAGAGGGCCAAGGGGAGGCCATCGGTCAGGTGAACGGTCGTACACTCTCGCCCTTGCAAGAGGGGGGCCGCCATGAAGGAATGGAGTGAGGCATTCGCCAGCACACGGGGGGAAAGGTGCGCCAGGGCAGCCAGGACCGCGAAGGTTTCGGGGCGTTGGGGGTGTACCAGGTTGTCCCGCACACCCAGCGCCGCCAGGCGCCGCTGGCAGAGGCCGGTGAACAGGGAGAAGGGGACGTAGGCGTTGGCGTCCGCCAGGCGCTGGAGGTACGACCCCAGCGATTCGTCGGGCAGCAGCGCTGGCCGACAGAGTAAGGCGCGCTCCGGAACAGGGTACGTAGTCATCGGACCCTACTCGGCCGGCTCCGCAGGGGGCGCGGCGACCGGCGGCGTGTCAGCCGGCGGGGGGGCGGCGGGGGGTGCCGCGGGGCGCACCAGCGGCTCACGCGCGAGGACAAACGGACTGGGTTTGTGCATATGGGCCGCCAGCCGCAAATTGAAGGCGGCGGTCAACGTGGCCAGGGAGAGGACCTCCGCCTCCTGCTGTTGGGCCAGCCCCACGGCGTAGCGCAACAAGTTCATCACGTTGCCCACGACCCCGGCCGTCGCCGTATACACCCGGTACAGCAATTCCTCACGCGGCAGTTCGGCACTCAAGGGCACCCCGATCAGGCGTTCGGCAAAGGTCACGAAGGTCACAAACTCCTGGATCGTCTCCGGGTGCTGGCTGTCCCACTGAAACGGGCGCAAAGTTTCGCGAATGGCAAACAGGCGGGACAACTGGGCATTGGCTTCCAGGATGCGAGTGACGCTGCCCTCCACGCCCACCACCAGGAAGGGGACCTGGGTTTCTTTGATGAGCACCTTGAGCCAATCGGCGACCTGGTTCAAGACCCGATTGGTCTCGGTATCAATCAGGTGGTGAAAGTCATCCAGAATAATCAACTGCACCTCGCAAGTGTGAATGAAATGCACCAAACGGGTATTCATGGACCACAACGTGCCGTGATCCGCGGCCGGGTCGCCCAGGGCCTGGAGCAAGCGGGCCGCCAACCCCTTCACCGTCGCGGGTGAAGGGGTTTCCACGTAGAAGATCGGCAGCTTCGTGCCGTGGGCGGTTTCGTAACGGGCCCAGGTGGCGGCATAACTCTGCACCAAGGTGGATTTGCCCGTGCCCGGTTGGCCCTCGAGGATCAGGCATTGCGGTTCGCCCGCAATCTGGGACATTTCGCGGCACAGTTGAATGTGACTGACCAGTTGATTGAAGCGCGGATAGCGAATTAGCAGCGCGTTGGCCCGTCCGACGGGCGTGGTCAGGGGATCAGCGGCGGCCATCAGCGATACTGGGGTTTGGTAAGTCATAGCCCACCCTCCATTCCTCGGTTTCGAGCTCCGTCAGCAGCGTGGGCCAGTCCGGGGTCAGCGCTACCAGGTCTGGCGACGCCAGGGTCAGGGCCGGCCCCCCCAGGCTGGTGTCACTGGCCGGTGCCGCAGCGGCTTGCTCCTGGGGGGTGGCGTCTGCGCCACTTTGCCACCGCGCCAGCCGCGTCCGGGGGCGGCGCTTTTGGTCCGCGCGACTCTGGGCCACGATCTCCTGAATCTGGCGCTTGGCGCGCGCCAGGCTCAAGCTGTCTACGGCGGTCGTCTCCTGCCGGGCCAGATTCAAGATCACGCGATGTTTCCACAGGGAAAGTCCCTGGGCATAGTCCGCTTCCAGGCAGGGCACCGGGAGGTAGCGCTGGGCCTGCGGGTCGAAAACGTGCAGCTGGCTCAGGTCGGCTGGGTCATACTTGATTTTGGCTTTGGCGCCCTGCAATTGCCTGCGCAGGGGGGCCAACGCGGGCGCGTTGTAGCGCAATCGCAGGAACTCGATGCCGTAGGGCTCAATCACCCGCGCGATCACCCGCCCCAACAGGATCTTCAGTTCCGCGGCGCTGGCGGGGAGGCGGGGAAAGAAACCCGCCTGGGTGAGGGCTTCCCAGCGCCGGGCGGGAATATCTCCGAGGCCGCGATGCCAATTCTCGGCGTAGATGTCCACCAAGAAGAGATGCAGGACCGCGTGCAGATCGTCCAAATCGATACACGCGGCCGCGACACTGTCATAGGCGCCGCGTTCGCTCGGGTTGGAGAAGGTGGTGCCCGGCAGGGTATGTACCAGCCCGGTATTCAGGGTGCGGAACATGCGTTCCACGGTGGCCTTGAAATGCGGGGTCTGGGGCGGCATTTGCCGGAGTTCCATGCCTAACGCCTGGCAGGCGTCCTGCAAATCATGGCCGATGAATTCCTTGCCATTGTCGACGATCAACGCGCCCGGAATCCCATACGCCAACCAGTCATGCTGCGTCGCATAGCGGGCCCGGATATCGGGTTTGACGAGGATGGCATGATACAGACAGGCCATCACCGTCAGGTAACTGGGGGGCTCAAATCCCAGGTAGAAGCCCAGCGGATAGCGCGTGGCGGTGTCCAGGCAGTAGGTCAGCGTGGGCCGGCCCAGAGGGAGCAGGTCGGCCGCATCCACGACGATGAGATCCACCGGGGTATGATCGATCTCCACGCGTTCCAGCGGAAGCGTGGGGTAAGGCATTTGGCCGTATTGCGTGGTCTGGCGCTCCGTGGCCGGCTTACCCCGCTTGGCTAAGAGTTTCTCTTGCTCATCCTGCCCTGCGAGGCGGCGCCACACGGTGGTGCGGGAGGGCGGTGTCAGCTGCTCATCCGCGTGCCGGAAGCGGTTTTCCTCGGCGACGCGCAAGGCCACCTCTAAGTAGAGATCGTCACAGGTGACTTGTTCCGGAATGTAGTAGCGATCACGAATCGTCGTATCCAGGAGCGCCTCGGTCGCCGCGGTCAACCGGGGCTGGTGCGGGCCGCCCTGGTGCGCGGAGTTGCCCACCAAGGCGCGGATGTCGTGGCCACTGCGTTCATAGGCTTGGAGCCACCGATAAATCGAGGCGACACTCACGGGCGCGGCGGGGAACTCGGCAGCGGCTGGGTGGGCTTGGCGGACTTCCGCCACGCGCGCGGTCACCTGTGCGCGGGTGCGGGCGGTGGGCGCTAGGGCGAGCAGGGGGCGAATCACTTCCCAACGGTATTCGGCCAAGGCGCGCAAGTGGGGGGGATAGTCGGCCAACGTGATCAATGACTCCTTGGCGGCGGGCGGGGCACTGCCGGCGGCGGTCACGAACCGTAACTCACCGGCAAAGAGAGCCTGGGCCAGGACGGTGAAAGCGACCTGCTGCAACTCGGTGGTGGCGAGCTGTTCAATGAGCAGCCGACTCTCAGGCAACAGCCGTTTGACCTCGTACTCGACCTCCTGCCAGAGGAAGTGCTGGCCGGTGGAGAAGCGCTGCGCGCTCATGGTAACCACGCTCCATGGTCTTCGGGGATGGGCGTCAGGGTGATGGGAGAAGCGCTGGTGATCGGCGCCCCATTCAGGGGAATGTGAACTTCGTGATGAAAGGCCATGCAGAGAATGGGAATCAGGACAGCTTGGGGCGCTTGCGGTTGCACCTGCTGCATCACCTCCGCGATGGTCAGCGGTTGCGCCCGCTCTGCCAGGACGGCCAAGATCCGCTCCTGCACCGCCGGGTTGCGGGGATAACGGGCGAACTGGGCGAGCAACTTGATGTTCGTGACCCGTGCGTTGGCCGCCAGTTGGGCCTCGGTCACGACCATGAACGTCCAGCCCTGTGCCTGACACCACGCGCGGGCGGCGGCAAACTTCACCTGGTTCCGCGGTTCCGCCACGCGCGCGGCGGGCTTGCACTCACAGAGCCAGGTGCGCCCGTGACCGCGCACTTGAAAATCCGGCGTATAGCGGCGCGACTGGGCCTCATGGACATACTGGATGGTCAGCGGTTGTTCGCTGAAATCCACCACGGCGGGTTCATAGTCGAGCAGATACACGAAGTCCCGTTCGAGCAACGACTCGAACGCGACCATCCGGCCCAGTTTGAGTGAGGGATAGTGGCCGATGATATTGCCACCCCGATTGGATACTTTTCTGACAGCCATAACGTCCTCCTTTACTAAATGAACAACACCCACGTTCATTGTAGTCCGGCTACAGCGAAAGCAGAAAATGGTGCGCCGCCATACACCCGGCACGGAACTACCCAGCCGGGCAGTTCTGTGTTAGGATAGTCTCAAAAATTGCGAAATAACGGGACTTTGCAGGTTAGGATAGTCTCAAAAATTATGAAATGGACCGGCCAAATTCTTAGGGTAGTCTCAAAAACTGTGAAATGCCAGTCTCAAAAACCGTGAAATAAGGGCCGTTTTAGGCCTTCTCAGTCTCAAAAATTATGAAATCCTACA
>DAOUGD010000065.1:0-1817 GCA_034429475.1 Anaerolineae bacterium | reverse complement strand
GCCGATAAGTAAGATATTCTGAATAGCGTAGATCAGCATAAGGGGGCAAAATCGAGTAAACTGACGCACAAATAGCCAGAGTCGTATCAAGGAGGTGGGAACATGATGAAGAAGCAGGACTATAGCCAAGTGCCGGAGGATACCGCGCATTACGCACACCAGGCGTTTCCTAAGGGACATCCCTATCTTACGCTGCGGGATAAGCTGGGCAGCATCTATACCGATGAACGCTTTGCGCCGCTATTCGTTAGTCCACGGGGCCGACCCGCAGAAGCGCCAGGGCGGTTGGCGCTGGTCTTGGTATTGCAATTTGCGGAGGACAAAGATGACCGCGATGCAGCGGATGCGGTGCGGGGGCGGCTAGACTGGAAATACTTGTTAGGGTTGCCTTTAGGCGATGCGGGTTTCCATTACTCAGTGCTCAGCCTGTTTCGTAATCGCCTGGTTGAAGGAAATCTGGAATACGCGTTGTTCAAAGCGGTGTTGGAATTGATTCAAGAACAAGGATTGATCAAGGAACGTGGGCAACAACGAACGGACTCAACGCATGTATTGAGCGCAGTACGCGATCTGAATCGGCTGGAGTGTGTTGGGGAGACACTGCGTTATGCGCTGAACACATTGGCCCAGGTTTGCCCGGCGTGGCTACAAGAGCGCGTGCCCGGCGAGTGGTTTGATCGCTATGGACAACGCTTTGAGCAATATCACCTGCCCGGCGACGCCAATGAACGCCGGGAGTTAGCCGCAATCATCGGAAACGACGGTCGGGAATTGCTCATGCTCTGCTATGCATCTGGCGCGCCCTTGTGGTTGCGGGAAGTACCCGCAGTCGACATCTTGCGCCAAGTGTGGCTGCAACAATATTATGTCGAGGATACGCGGTTACGTTGGCGCACGAGTGATGAAGTGCCCCCAGGCGAGTTGCTGATCCATTCGCCTTATGATATTGCCGCACGCTACAGCCAGAAACGGAGCACCCAGTGGATTGGTTACAAGGTGCACCTGACGGAGACGTGTGACCTCGATCAGCCCCGGCTAATCACCAATGTTGAGACCATAGCCAGTACGACGCCTGATGTCGCCAGCACCACCACGATTCATCAGCATCTTCAAGAACAGGCAGTGCTTCCTGGCACGCATTTGGTAGATGCGGGCTATGTGGACGCGGATGTCCTCACTACGGGGCAACGCGACTACAATGTCAATGTCATTGGCCCCGTACCCCAGGATACATCCTGGCAAGCCCACGCCGCTCAAGGCTTCTCTCTCGCGGATTTTGACATTGACTGGGAGGCTCAAGTGGTCACTTGTCCACAAGGGCGGCAGAGCGTCTGCTGGTCCCTGGGCCGCAACCGTTACGACACGTCGCGGATTTATGTCCGCTTTGCTAAGGAAGACTGCCGGATTTGTTCCCAGCGCGGGCAATGTACCCACGCCCGCGAAAATCCCCGCACCCTCAGCTTGCTGGTCAAGGAACAACATGTGGCATTACAACATGAACGTCAGCGACAAACAACGGATGCCTTCAAAGCCCAATATCGTCAGCGTGCCGGGATAGAGGGCACGATTTCTCAAGGGACACGCAGCTTTGGATTGCGCCGGGCGCGTTATATTGGCTTAGCTAAAACCCATATCCAACACTTGCTGATTGCCGTAGCTATCAATTTGATGCGCTTGGCGAACTGGTGGGATGGAACTAAACCGGCGCCTACACGGCGTTCGCCGTTCGCGGCGCTTGCGCCAACCTGAGTTATTTTTCTTATCGGCTGTTAATGTGCAATCTTTATTTTATCAACAGTATCGTTGACGCCCGTGCG
>DAOUGD010000064.1:0-15537 GCA_034429475.1 Anaerolineae bacterium | reverse complement strand
GGGCGGGGCGGGCAGGGCGGCTCTGGGGGCCGCCGCCCAACATCGGTTGCAGTGGACGCGGCTTACGCCGCTGCTGGCGGAGACACTGCGCGCAACCGCACTGGCGCTGGAAGGCTCTCCGCCGCACCCGCCGCGCCGCTTAACCAGGTCGTTGGGCGGCGTTCGAGCATAGTACGGCCTCTTTACCGCATCAAATTGGGTGTAATTGCGGGTTTCATTGTATCCATTTGGCGAACCTGTGGTAAAATGTATTTACGACAGACATACAAACTGAAGGAGGATACAATGAGTAAAACTGCGGTGATTACGGCCCGGATTGAGCCTAGACTCAAGGAAAGTGTGGAGCAAGTCTTCGCACAATTAGGGTTAACCACAACCCAAGCTATTACGCTGTTTCTGCGACAGGTAGAATTGCAGAAAGGTTTACCCTTCAATCTTAAAGTACCTAACGCCACCACCCAAACCGCTTTACAAGAAGCCCAAACACGCCAGAACCTCACGACTTACACGGACGCCGATGCTTTGTTTGCCGACTTAGGGATCGAATGAAGCGCTTAAGTCGTACCAGCCAATTCAAGCGGGATGCCAAGCGACAGCAGAAACGGGGTAAGGACTTCACGGACTTCAAGCACGTTATCAACCAACTGCCGGCAGGACAAGAACTGGAAGCCCGATATCGGGATCATACGCTGGTTGGGCAGTACAAGGGCACCCGGGAATGTCACATTGCACCAGATTGGTTGCTGATTTATGAAGTGACTGATACCGAGATCGTTCTGATCCGTACAGGGACACATTCAGACTTATTTGCGTAAACACTCCCGCTCAACATAGGTTGCAACAGACGTGGCTTAGGTGCCGCCAGGCGCAGGGGCCATGCGCGCGAAGGGATCGCTCCCCGACGGAACTACGCCGCAGGCACCGCGCCGCTTAACCAGGTCGTTGGGCGGCGCGGTCAGACATCTTGAATTTGGAATGAAAAAGAAAAATGCAAACGTATCATGATCTTGCCTATGTAACCAATGGGCGTTCTCGTCAAAAACTCGATCTTTTCATCCCCGATGTAGGGAAAAAATGGCCGCTCATCATTTGGGTTCATGGGGGCGGCTTTCGTATGGGAAGCAAAAAAGATCACGTTCCACTGGCGTATCTTGAGCGCGGTTTTGCCGTGGCCAGTCTCAATTATCGCCTCAGTCACCATGCCATCTTTCCAGCTCAGATTGAAGATGTCAAAGCGGCTGTACGTTGGTTACGCGCGAATGCCAAGAAATATCGTCTCAATCCCCACCGCTTTGGGGCTTGGGGGGAATCTGCCGGTGGACACTTGGTCGCCATGCTAGGTGTGACAGGCAACACAAACACTTTTGACGTGGGTGAGCACTTGGAGATTTCCAGCCAGGTGCAAGCAGTAGTTGATCATTTTGGCCCGACCGATTTTCTACAGATGGATACACAACGGCTGCCGGGAGGGATGGTTCATGATCCTCCCGATTCGCCCGAATCAGAATTGGTTGGTGGAGCCATTCAAATGCATAAAGATCGCGTAGCTAGAGCGAACCCGATCGCTTATGTCACCAGGGATGCGCCGCCGTTTTTGATAGTGCATGGCGACCGAGACCCGCTGGTGCCCTACCAACAAAGCGTTATCTTGTATGATGCCTTAGTTGCCCATGGCGTCCCCGTCTCTTTTTATACAGTCATCGGTGAAGGGCATGGTAATTTCAAAGATCCAAAGGTGGCTGAGATTACGCTGAAATTCTTTGAACAGCACTTGAAGTCTGTCAATTGAAATAGGAGCACAGCCCAGCCCACACCGCAGGCGACGCCGCTTCGCGGCCTTGTATTGCGGCTCGATTGGGTTATGTGCGACGACTTTGAACTGACCGACGGATAACTCGCGCCGCGCCTGAACTCACCCGTTGGGTGGCTTCGTCGAGGGAACAGCGATACATCCTCAATGGAGTTAGAATCATGAGAATAACGATCTTGACGGTAGGTACCCGTGGTGATGTTCAACCTTATGTTGCGTTGGGATTGGGTTTGCAGCGTGCAGGTTTTGCTGTGCGACTTACGACCGAGAGTGGTTTTGAATCTTTTGTGAATGAATATGGTCTTGAGTTTGCCCCTCTGCGAGCGGAGTTCATCCAACTGGCCCAGAGCGACAAGGGTAAAATGGCTTTATCTGGCAAAAGGTCCTTGAACCTGATAAAAGAAGTCATGCCGATGTTAAGAAATATGCTCGATGATGCCTGGGAAGCAGCGCGGGATTCGGATGCTATCATCTACCATCCCAAGGCAATGGCAGGCCAGCATATTGCCGAGAAACTGGGAGTCCCTTGTTTCCTGGCTATGGTGCTCCCTGCTTTGTCCCCTACACACGTTTTTGCAAACCCGGTTTTAGGTGATCGCAACTATGGCAGTTGGCTCAACAAGATGAGTTATACCTTGATGATTAAGGCCATGTTCCTGCCTTACAGCAAAATGCTCACCCAGTGGCGCGCAGAAAAACTGGGACTGCCACCTGGCAAGCTCGATCTAACCCTACGTGACCAGCCGATTCCCAACTTGTATGGCTACAGTCAGTTTGTTTTGCCCAACCCGCCAGATTGGGATGATTCTGTGCATGTGACCGGTTATTGGTGGCTGCCCTCCACTGATTGGCAGCCGCCGCCCGATTTGCAGATGTTTCTGGATTCTGGCGCCCCTCCCATCTACGTTGGTTTCGGAAGCATGACTCTACAGAACCCTGAACGGCTGACTCGCATTGTGTTGAGAGCTGCCTGCGAGAGTGGTCAACGTGTTTTATTGGCAACCGGTTGGGGTGGGTTGGCAGCAACGGAATTGCCCAAGTATGCATATATTCTGAAATCTGCCCCACATGATTGGCTCTTCCCGCGCTGTGCAGCAGTAATCCACCACGGTGGTGCAGGCACCACCGCCGCAGGGTTACGGGCTGGTAAGCCAACTCTGGCTTGTCCTTTTTTCGGCGACCAACCTTTCTGGGGGCGTCGTGTGTATGAATTAGGCGTCGGGCCACAGCCAATCCCGCAAAAGAAATTAGATATCGAGAACTTGGCCCAAGCCATGCGCCAGATGACCAGCGATGAAATGATGCGACAAAAAGCGCAAGCTCTCGGTGAGAAGCTTCACACTGAAGATGGTGTGACGAGGGCAGCGGCAATCATTACGAGCTATTTAGGATGAGTCGCCCAACACGCGCATCAAGCCGACACGCGCCGCTCGCTCCGCGTACGGCTCACGCGAATCGTTGGGCGGCAACGACCTAGGAGAAATATATGCAAAGAGATGAAATCATTCAAATCTGTGATAGTCAAGTCCTTGAAATAGCCACAGCGCGATTTGGTACTCGCAAGGACGCATTAAATATATTTCCAGAATATGAAGGCGCAGCCAACCTTGTCTATGAGTACGAAATTGACAAGAAGCCTCTGATTCTGAGAATCTCCTTCACGCCAGAAAGGACATTTGAACAAATTCAGGCTGAATTACACTTTGTCAATTACCTGGCTGAAAATGGTGTCAATGTTTCCAAGCCCGTACCATCCCAAAATGGAAATTGGGTTGAAACCATTCAAGCCGCGGGTATTCCATTTCATATCGTGACATTTGTCAAAGGTCAAGGAATGCGAGTGCCTGATAACGGATACCGTTACAGAACCGACGCGCCTATCGAGGAGTATTTTCGCAATTGGGGGCGAATACTGGGGCAAATGCACGCGCTAACAAAGAACTATCACCCAGCAAGTGATGTCATCCAACGTCCAGAATGGTTGGACCTGCACCACAGTAGATTGGCATTGGCAACTCAGTTGCCAGATCGGTTGCATCATGTTCAAAACCAAATACAATCCCTTTTGGGTGAACTGCAATCTTTGCCCAGAGACAAAGATTCTTTCGGTTTGATACATGGAGATTTTAACGATGGGAACTTCACGGTAGATTATACAAATGGAGATATCACCGTTTTCGACTTTGACGACGCTTGTTATTTTTGGTTTATGTACGAGATTGCCTCGGCTTGGGAAGGGGGGATTGGCAGGACAATGTTTCGTGGATTGGGTCAGCGCCAGTCGTTTATGGAACACTACATGGAACAGGTGATGGAAGGATACCACCAAGAGAACTCGTTGCTCGATAGCTGGCTGGAGCGTTTACCCTTGTTTATCCAATTGATTCAAGTTGAAGAATTCTTACATTATGCCCAATACCTTGACGAACCAGATGAGGAGTTACAAGGCGAGTTGAATTACAAGATAAAATGTATCGAAAACGGAATTCCCTATATGGGCTTCTTTGATGACATATACTCACCGGAAAAACCATTCTCACTGTAATTTTTTACCCACCCAAAACGCCGCCCAACATCGCATCAAGACCGAGCGCGCCTATGGCGCGTGCTGGCGGTGCTGAAGAAACTAACTATTTCACGCAAAGGCGCAAAGACGCCAAGGAAAATGCAGAGCCATCTTCATATTCTTTATTGAAAATCGTGGTTTACGTTATAAAATTTAGTCCGATCTTAAAAATCTTTGCGACTTTGCGCCTTTGCGTGAAACTCTCCTTTTTTCTCAGAGAAATCATACCTTTGGCTGGTGATACGCTTACCATAGCGGACGCAGCTTAAGCGTGGCCGTTGGACGGGCCAGAGTGCATTCCAGGAACGGTTGAGGAGATGAGTATGGCAACTAATCAAAAAGCTATCGAAACCATAGACGAGTATATCGCGGCCTTCCCGCCCGAGATTCAAGAGATTCTGGAGAAAGTAAGAAGGATCATCAGAGAGGCGGCGCCAGACGCAGAAGAAACAATCCGGTATCAAATACCGACCTTCACGCTGAAAGGTAACTTGGTGCATTTCGCTGCGTTCAAAAAGCATATCGGGTTCTACCCTACCCCCACAGGGATTGAGGCATTCGAGGCGGAGCTATCAAGCTATGAAGTGATGAAGGGTTCGGTCAAGTTTCCGCTGGACAAACCAATTCCATTCGACCTGATCGGTGAGGTTGTGAAGTTCAGGGTGAAGGAAAACCTGGAAAGAGCCGCAGCAAAGCAGCGGAAAAAGGGATAGGCTGCCATTTGTGCAGGGATTCTCTACAAGTGGGCGGCCCGCCCCACACTACAGGCGACGCCGCTTCGCGGCCTGGTATCGCCGCCCCATTGGGTTATATGAGGGGTCTCTAAGTGAAAGCCTCGACGGGTAACTCGCCGCGCGCCTGAGAGCATCCGTTGGGGAGTCAGACGGCACAAGCTCAGCGCATTGAAAAGTGAAACGCAGCGCAACCGGGGCAGCCTGCCACGCCGCAGGCCGTCTCCACAGCGGACTGCTTCTTGAGATTACCCCTGCGGCGCAGCGTTGAGGCGCGGGTCGAGCGCATCGCGCAGGCCGTCGCCCAGCAGGTTAAAACCGAGCACGGTGATCATAATGGCGATGCCGGGGAAAAACACCAGGTGCGGCGCGGTGAAGACCTGGTTACGTTCCTGTCCTAGCATCGACCCCCATTCGGCCATCGGCGGCTGCGCGCCCAGCCCCAGGAACGATAGCGCCGCCGCTTCCAGAATCGCGCCAGCGATCCCCAGCGTCCCCTGTACGATCAAGGGCGACAGCGCGTTGGGCAGGATGCGCACGAACAAAATCCACAGCGGCCCCGCGCCCAACGCCCGCGCTGCCTCCACAAAATCCTGCTCCCGAAGGAAAAGCACGCTGGCGCGCACCACCCGCGCATAGGAAGGAATATTGACGATGGCAATGGCGAGCAGCGCGTTTTGCAACCCCCGCCCTAACACGTTGACGATGGCAATGGCGAGCAGCAGCGAGGGAAACGCCATCAACACGTCCATCAGCCGCATAATCACGTTGTCTGCCCAGCCCCCCCAATAACCGGCGATAGCGCCGAGCACCGTCCCCACAATGATCGCAAATCCAATGGTGGTGAAGCCGATAAACAGCGACACGCGTGTGCCGTGGAGCACCCGGCTGAACTGGTCGCGCACGTTGCCGTCAATCCCCATCCAGTGCTGCGGTTGGTCGGCAGGGCAGCCAAGCAGGTGAATACAAGGGAGGTCCCGCTTCTTGACCGGCTCGATGCCGATCAACACTTTCTCCGGGTCATACGGGGCCAAAACGCCGGCAAAGGCGGCAATCAAAATCAGAAAACCCAGGATAACCATACCGACGATGGCCGAGCGCTGGCGAAAAATACGGCGCAGCGTCAACCGCCACAAACTGTTGGCGCGGTAGCTCTGGAAACTGCCTTCGAGCGCGGCCAGTTCTGCTTTTCGCACGTCAGACAGTTCGCCGTCAGGCGATTGAGACACTGCGGGGGACGATGGAGGAGGTTCCTTTCCCATGATGGTTTACCTCAATCTAGCTTGATGCGGGGATCGATAAAGGCGTAGGAGACATCCACCAGCAGGTTGATGCCCACGTAGCCGATGGCAATGACCAGGGTGAACGCCTGGACAATCGGATAATCGCGCGCGGTAATCGCTTCAAATAACATCCGCCCCACCCCGGCCAGCCCGAAGATCGTCTCGGTCAGGACGGCGCCGGCAAAGATGGTGCCCATTTGCAGGCCGATGATGGTGAAGATCGGCAGCAGCGCGTTGCGAAACGCATGGCGCAGCACCACCCGGCGCAAGGGCATCCCCTTGGCGCGCGCCGTGCGGATATAATCCAGGCCCAACACCTCTAACATACTGGAGCGCGTCATCCGCGCGATGATGGACATCGGGATGGTGCTGAGCGCCATCGTCGGCAGGATGAGATGTTTGAGGGCGTCCCAGAAAATTTTCCAGTCAAAGGTGAGCAAAGAGTTCAGCAGATACAGGTTGGCAATAAATTCATAGAAATGAAACTTCACCGTTTCCGGGGCTACGGCCATCGCATACACTTCGTAGAATGGGACACTGACCAGGCCGGCGGTCAGACGTCCCGAGGGCGGCAACCACTTCAACACCAGGGCAAAGAAATAAGCCAACATCAGCCCCAGCCAGTAGACGGGCATAGAAACGCCAATATTGGCGCCGATCATCGTGACAATGTCTACGGCGGTGTTGTTGCGCACCGCCGAAATAATGCCCAGCGGGATACCAACCAGGGTTGCCAAAATCAACGAAGTGGTGCCTAATTCCAGGGTGAGCGGCAGCCGCTCGATGAGAATAATCGTGACGGGCCGGCTGAACCGGATGGAGTTGCCAAAGTCGCCGCGCAGCACGTCGCGCATATAGATGCTCAGTTGGACGTAAATCGGTTGGTCCAGCCCATGCTCGCGCGTGAAACGCTCACAGACGAGCGCCGTGGCCTTTTCCCCCAGCATCGCCTTGCAGGGATCGCCGGGGATCAACCGGGTCAATACAAACGTGACCACCAGAATCCCAAGCAACACCGGGATCGCCATTAAAAGTCTGCGTAGAATGTATTGGAACATAGAATAACCTTGCGGGAACATCTTAGAAACGTGAAACGTGAAACGTGAGCAATCACGTTTCACGTTTCACGCTTCACGTATCAAATCGCGCGCCTACTCTTCCGGGACATTCATCAAGTTGTCCCACAGGTAGGTGTAGTACTCAAACGCGCCGGTGTTGCCCTTGTGGTTGGGGTTGGCCGCGTCAATGCCGGCCGCCCAAGAAGCAATCACGTCGTTCGCGTCGAACGTAGACCCATCGTGGAACTTGACACCCTCGCGCAGCGTGCATACCCACTCGGTGAGGTCGGCGTTGGGTTCGCAGGCAGTCGCCAGGGCCGGTTTCACCTCACCAGAGTCGTTGGCATAGTTGAACAGCGGCTCCAACACCTGCTCGCAGGGCGCCAGCGACTCGCCGTCGCTCTCATCAGCGCAGTAAAGGCTGATCGGCTCGGCGTTTTGCATAAAGACGATGGTGTCCTTACCCGAATCCATCACCGCAAATTCCGGCGACCTGAAGGGCGGGACATTCACGTTTTGGACCGTTTTGAGCGCAGCATGAGCCGCTGCACCGTGAACAACCGGCACCATCGGGACCAGTTCGCGGATGGCATTGTTAGCTTCGATGTAAAGCGCCTCAGCTTGCTTGGGATCGGCAATTTGTGAAGCCTGTTCCAGTTTTTCATAGATGGCCGGGTGCGCTTCGCCGAATTGCGGGTTCGCCTTGCCGAAATGGTAATCGAGGAAGTTCGTGACGTGCGGATAGTCCGCCCCCCAACCAAGCAGGTGGATGCCATCCAGCCGCCCGCTGGTGGATTCGTCAATGAACTCGCCGGATTCCATGACCACGACTTCTGCCTCGATCCCCAGGTTCTCCTTCAACTGCGTCTGGAGTTCAACCGCCACCAGGCCCGGCTCCGGCAAATAATCGCGGAACACGTCGCGGTAGTAAATGCTGGTCTTAAACCCCTCGGGGAACCCGGCCTCGGCGAGCAGCGCCTTGGCTTTCGCTGCGTCAAACTCATACCACGCCTCGCCGGCGCACCCGTTGGGGATGCTGCACGGGGTAAAATGCGAGGCTACTTCCGACCCTTCGGCATAGAAGTTGTCCACGATGCGCTGCCGGTCAATGCCCATCGCAATCGCCTGGCGCACCTTGACGTTGTTGAACGGTTCGAAGGTGTTGGTCATCCCCACGTAAAGAATATTGGGCGTCTGTTTGTAGAGGATTTGCATGGCTTCATCGCCTTCGACCTTCTCATAATCGTCGGGGCTGAGATTGGTGATGTAGTCCACCGTGCCGGATTGCAGTTCCAACAAACGGGCCGCGCCCTCGGAGGCCCACCGAAACACCAGTGTCCCGGTCTTGGCCTTCTCGCCCCAGTAATCCTCGTTGCGCTTGAGGATGATGCTAGTGCCGCGATCCCAGGTATCCAACTTATAGGGGCCGGTGCCGATGGGTTTTTCCAACAGCGCGCCGCCGCCGCCGTTTTCCGCGATCCACTCTTCGGGTTGAATATTGAAGGGGATGAAGGCCACTTTCGCCATAAAGGCCGGGTCGGGCTTGCACAGGCTGAACTTGACCGTATAGCGGTCGGTAGCGGCGATTTCCTTGATTTTACCGCCGTAGTCGCAGTTCGGGGCCGCGACAGATTTGCCCTCGAAGGGGGGCAGCGGGGTCGCCGTGGGGTCCGCTGCGACGGGCGCTGCCGTCGGAGCGGCGGTCGGGGTTGTTTTGCCGCCGCCACAGGCCGTTAAGACAAAGCTTAACAGGGACGCCAACGACAGGATCACGTAGATCACAGATTTGCGTTTCATCATTCTCCTCCTGAATATCTAAATGGGGTAACAAAAACGTGACACCGATCAGAATCAGCTTCCCTTCGGATCACCGCCTCCTTTCGGGAACTCCCTCACCGCCGAAGTGGGTTTAGGAAACGAGTCTGGTCACAAGCGCGGGGTTCATTCAACAAACCCTTAAATGAAAATTATAATAACGCCGTGATACTTGTCAAATACCTGGGGGATATTTGTCATAGTGGCGTAGGACAAGCGGACAATAAGGGAAGAATCAGGGCGCAGATTTTCGCGGATTCACGCAGATAAATTTTTTCGACCTGTGCCATAGCATGACTGAATAGCCTATTTTCTGTCAGCAGATTGAGCCGATTGAGCGGATTAAGAGAAAAAATCTGCTCAATCTGCTCAATCTGCTGATAAATTTCTCCCTATTGCACAGGTTGCAAATTTTCGCGGATTCACGCAGATAATTTTTAAAAATCTGCGTTCATCCGCGTTGATCCGCGTCCTAAATTTCTTACAGCCTACTGGGCAGCCAAGCTACTGCCCACGTTCACCTTTGGGACGATAAAAAGGCTGCGAAGAGACCTTCTCAAAGTCAATCTGAGCCTTTGCTGCCTCAAAAGTCGCCGCATCGCACAGAATAACGCCGGTATTGGCCGCCGCCGCCATCAACTGCCGCGCGCGCTCCCCGGCCGCGCCGATCATCGTGTACTCGCGCCGCCGTGGATTCCCCACCGAGCAGCAAAAGGCCGGCCCGGTCGCCACGCCGATTTTGCACGGCAGCCCCGCCCCCTGCAATTCTCCGACCAGCAACAGCGCCGCCTGTACCCCCCGGAGCGCGGTGTCGGCGTACTCCAACGGAGGCAACCCCAGCGCGGCCACCAACACGACGCCGGCGTCTTCCAACAGCAACTTACTCACACTGCCGGAATAGCGATACAACGCGCGCTGCATCGTCCGCATCGTGTTGTGAATCTGATCCAGCGGCGTGGTGTGATGCAACGTCGGCAGGTTGACATACAGCAGGGTCAGCGGGCGCAGTTCCGCCAGCCACTCAGCCTGCCCCGTCGTCACGCTGTTGAGGACGGCGCCGGGGATGTAGGCCCGCAGCGGCGCAGCGATCTCCGGCGTCAGCGGCGGCGACTCCAGCGGCGCGGAGGGCAGCGGGATACGGATGGTTTCCAGGCGAAAGCTGCCATCCTCAAGTTCCTGCCCGATGCTCTGCGTGCGCATCAGGGCGTAACTCTCCGGCGTCAGCAGGATGTCGCCCGGCGCGGCCTGCCGATTCAGCGCGCACGCCTGAACGACCGCCTCCCCCGAAGTCAGGAATTCCCAACGCCCTAGCGCGCCGCCCACGCAGGCCGTGAGCGCCTTCCCCGCGCTCACACTGATGCGGATAGCCAGCCGCAGGTCTTCCAACGCCTCGTACTCGTGCAGCATCTTTTGGAGCGAGAGCGCGCTTTGCACCGCGCGGCGCGTGGCAGCGGTCAGTGCCGCGATGGGACTGCGCCGGCCGGCCTTGCCGGAGGGGGCGTCGGCCGCGCGCCAGAGGGCCAGCGCCCGGTCGCCGGTCAAACTGAGGATGTCGCCGCCTTCAGCTTTGACGAAATCCACCAGCAGGGGGTAATACGCATTCAGGACTTGGGACAGCTTCTTCATCCCGGCGCCGTCATCATCCTGACGCAGCCGTTCAAACAAAGCGGTGAAGCCTTCCAGGTGGGCAACCAGCACCGCAGCGTCGAAATGCTGGTCGGTGGGCTTGCGAGCCGGGGTGGGATTCACTGACAGCAGCCGTAAAAGCTGCACAGGTACGTAACTCGCCAGGGCCTCGATCGTACTTATATCCATCTATGGTCATCCTCACTTCTGAAGGGTCAGGTCGGGCTTACCTGTCCCCTTAGTGTAGTACAAAACGTATAAAAGCCAATAAAAAAGGTGTTTTTGCAGAATAGGCAATGCCCCTCATGCAAAAACACCTCTGAAAATGATGCGATGTTTGTTTTTGGGCGGGCTTCGCCACCCAAAAACAAACGAAATTCATTCTTTTTGCAGCAGAATCTCCACTTCCAGCGGCGATTCTTCATCGCCAATTTCGATGTTATCGCCGGTGACAGGTTCGTAGCCCTCGGCCCACACGATGATGCTGTAGGACTCGCCGCGTTCCAACAGGCCGCCCAACTCAAAGTAGCCGTCTTCATCGGTGACGCCGGCGGTGTAGATGTCCTCTTCGTCGCCTTCCCAATCGTCCACAGTCACGCCGGGGGCCAGTACCACGTACAGCGCACCCTCGATGCCGCGCTCCGTGTCCGCATCCAGGATGTAGCCTTGAATTTGTAGCCCTTCGCCGGGCGTCGGCACAGGCGTGGGCGGAACTTCGCCTCCGCCAATAGTAGTCGTCGCACTCTGCACCAGTTCGCCTTCCAGGTACAGTTCCAGCGTATACTCGCCCTCCCACAGCGGCTCGCCGTTCTTGCGGTAGATGTAGTCGGAGAACGTGCCGCGGTCGCCCTGATCCCAGGTCACGTTCACGGTGAGCAGCTCCTCGCCGTCGAAAAGCCAGCGCTCATCGAAGCTCAAGCCATCCTGCATCCCGTTGTATTCGACAAAGAAGTGCAACTCATCCGTACCGCTGGAGAACGTCTCGCCGGGATCCACCGGCTCCCCCTCGTCATCTATGCCGGCGGCAAAGAGGATCGGGCCGATGGCCTCCTGCGATTGGTCGCCCGCCACGATGAAGTTGCCGGCTGCCAGCAGCACGCCTTCGACGTACAACTCCAGCCGGTACTCGCCGGGGGTCAGCGGCTCGTCGGAGCCGAGCGAGAGCCACGTCGCGCCGTCGCTGCCTTCGTCCCAACTGGCCTCGCGCGAGGCGACTTCTTCGCCCTCGTAATACCAGAAGCGCGACCACGTCGCCCCGTCGCTCATACCGCTGAAGTTGAAGAAGGCGTATACCGTGTCTATGCCGGAGGGGAGGATGGTGGCCGGCTCGACGGGCTGATCGTCGTCGGTGATGTCGGCGGAGAAGACCAGGTTAGTGATGGCCGGGCCGGACACGTCGCCGCCCACCTGGATTTCGCCCTCGACGAATTTCCGGCCTTCCACGTACAGTTCCAGCCGGTATAGTCCCTCGGTCAGGCCGTCCTCGTTGTAGACACTCACCCACCAGGTGCCCTCTTCCCCACCCTTCCACAGGGCCGGCGTCCAGCTTACCTCCTCATTGTATGCGCCGTCACGATACCAACGCGCCTCCCAGGTAAGCGTGTCGCCCATCCCGGCGTACTCCCAACAGGCGTACAGCTCGGTTGCGCCAGAGGGTAGTTGGGTGACAATGCTGGTCGGCTGATCCCGGTCGTCCACGGCGGGGGCAAACACGAGATTGGTGAAGCTGGCCTCGCTATCGCCGGTGGGCTTGCCCGGCTTGGGCTTATCAGTGCTGGGCTGGATGCCCAGACGCGCGGCTTCCACCAAAGGTTTCGCCAGATTGATGGGGCGGACGGCGTTGATGAAGCCGCCCACCGGGATGCAGTTGTCGTTCTGATCAATGTCGCCGTCGCCGTTGGTGTCGGCCAGATAGCGGCAATCGGCGAAGCGTTCAGCGCCGCCGTACCCCACCTGCGTCGGCACGCCAATGATTTCGCCCTCCAAATTGGCCGCAAGCCCGCCGCTGTTGCCGCCGGCGATGGTGGCGTCCGTCTTGACGTAGGCGCGCCCATCCACGCCCGGCTCGCGGGTGAAGCCGCTCACCACGCCCTCGGTGAACGTAATCGTCTCGCCGCCGATGCCGGGGTAGCCCAGAATGTGGATCAGGTCCCCCAGTTCCAACGAATCGGAATCGCCTAGGGAGATGTAATCGAGGTTCAGCGCCTCCACGTCCACCGGATCGCCGCTCAAATCGCTGACGATCTGAATGACGGCCAGGTCGAGCGTCGTATCCACCACCAGCGCCTCCGCCAGATATTTCAGCTCCGGCAGATCGTCCGAGCGCACGGTGATGGCGACGCCCAGCGCGTCGGGCCGGTAGTCAGGGTCCGGGTCGGTGACGACGTGGGCGTTGGTGAGGATGAGGCCCTCCGGCGTCAAAATGGTGCCGGAGCCGGTCCACATCGGCTCAAAGCGGCCTTTGTACTTCTCCAGCGCCAGAATTTGAACGGTGGCGCGGAGCAGATGCTGGCGAATCTCGCGGTCGTCGCCGCCGCTGGGGGTGGGAACCTTTTCGGTATCGGGAGCAACCGGGATCTTCTCCGTCTCGGCGGGAACCGGGGTTGACTCTTCCGGGGCCGCAACCGGCGTGGCTTCCGGCGCCGCAGTGGCTTCCGGCGCCGTCGTCGGCGCGACGGTGGGCAGAGGATCAGGCCGGCCGCAACTCAACAGAATCGCAAAAGTGAGTAAGATGATCCAAAAGCGCAATCGTTGTTGCTTCATAGTTCCACCTCAAAATTCCAGGTCTTCAATGAAGGCGCGGAAGTAGGCGTAGCTCGCGTCGAATTCGTCAGCGTTTGCCATGTACGTAATCACGTACACCTGATCCGCTACACGCAGCGCCACATCCACCCCGCGCACCACCACCGGCAGTTGATCCACGTAGGGGTTGCGGTTCACAGCCACGTAGGTGAAACCGCGTTGCGTGGCGACGGCGTCGTGAACCGCCACCTGCTCGGTGCGCAGGGAGGTGTAGGCGGTGGCGTTCGCGGCGCGTTCCAGGACCAGCGCATCCAACGCCAGCGCGACGTCGGCTTCAGCGGCCAGCGGGCGGCGGCGCATCTCCAACGTGGTGGCGAACGTGCCGCTGCGGAGGTCGCGCAGGCGCAGCAGCGGGTCGTCGCCGAACTGCCTGGCCCAACCCGCCGGGGCGCGGCCAGAGATGCCCAGGTTATCGAAGGCGAACCCTTCCGTGCGGTGGAGGGTCGCGCTGCGCACCCAGACGCCGGCCAGCAGCGCGACGACGACGACGGCAATCACGGCCAGGTCGGCCCAGCGCGCGTGCCGGGCGGCGCTCATTTTGCGTTCAGGGATGACGGCGGACTCAGTCATGCTTCACCTCCTTGCTTGTCGGCGCCGGCCAGCGTGAGGCGGTTGGCGCGGCGCATCAGGTAATAGAGCAAGCCGAACGTCCCGCCGGCGACGATGGCGGCCAGGGCCAGTCCCGGCCAGGGATTGAAGCCGCCGCCGGCAAGGTTGAGGGCGGGCGTGGTCAGTTCGCCGTGCAGCGTCGTGAAGACGCCGTTGAGGACGGCGGCCAGCGTCACCCCGGCGGGCAGCCACCAGACCGGCTCGTCCTCGAACTTGGCGCGCCCGAGGAAGTAACCGGTCAGCCCGGCGAAGCTGGCCTGCGCCAGCGCGGTCACGACGATGCGAATGACCCCCGCTTGCAGATTCACGCCGCCGGTGGTGATGATGTAGTGCAGGTTGAGGGCGGTGGCGTAGCCCAGGCCGGCCGTCGTGCCGTAGATGACGCCGTCAATGCGCTCGTCAAATTCAGGCAGAGCGTAGACGGAATAGCGCACGGCGAAGTATTTGAGGGATTCTTCGAGGAAACCGACGATGAGGATCGCGCCCAACAGGCCCCCCAGCGGGCTGAGGGAGAGCCAGCGGCCCACCCCAAAGACGTCCTCTTCCAGAGGGATGCCCACCCCCTGCGCCAGCAGCGCACCGAGGATGAAGACGCCGAGGATGTAGCCTTTCGGCTCCGGCTCCAGGCGATCCTGCTGGTAGAAGAAGATGAGCCAGATCAGCGCCGCGCTCAAGGCCAGGAACAGCCCGACCGCGTCCAGCATCCAGCCGGAGAATGTCGGCTTGAAGACGCCGACCAGCACCTCGACGAGCAGCACGAAGACCAGTTGTCCCACGATCATGCCCAGACCGGCGCGCCAGAGGCCGGGGCGATCCTGGGTGGCTTTGGCGTAGTGTTGCGCGCAATAAGTCCGGCCGCCGAGGGTGCGGGTTTCGTCAGGGTTGAGGGGACGGTGGCACACACAACAGATTTTTTCGGCCATAGATTTTTTACTCCTTTCGTAAAACGTGAAACGTAAAACGTAAGGTGGCGTAGCCACAACTAGAAATGGACCACAGATTAGACGGGTTGGACGGATGAACACGGATCAGATTCAAAAATTACCCGTTTGATCCGTCAATCCATGCCCGACAAAGATTCTCCTGAAACGCACAAATCTTGCCAAGTAAGGCGTTTCCAGAATTTAAATCATCCCAAAATCGGGTACACTCTCTCCCATGATGACCAGGAGGAACGGTATGGAACTGAGCACGGAACTCAAGCAACTTTTCATGCGGACGGAGACGGCGCTGACGG
>DAOUGD010000063.1:0-4429 GCA_034429475.1 Anaerolineae bacterium | reverse complement strand
CGGGCGGTATACCGCCCGCACCAAAATTCCTTTAAAACCCGGCCTTCAGGCCGTAGAACTTTATTCCTCAGACGATAAACGCCCCTGGGTTGAACAACCCTTGCGGATCCCACTGCGCCTTGAGCGCGCGCATCATGTCCAGGGCGTCGGGCGTGTGCCCCCACAAGTCGAGGGAGTCGCGCAGGGCAGGGTCAGCGTTCAGGACGACAGCGTAGCCGCCGCGCTGGCGGGCGACGTTGCGCACCGCCCGCAAGTCCACGTTGCCGCGCACGTAGAGATGGCCGGCGGCGAAATCGGCCAGGAACGCGCAGCGCTCCGCCGAAGCCGACAACACCAGGCTGATCGCGTCGGGCAGGTCCTTGGGCGCAAAGCCGAGGCGGAGCATGAACCCATGGGCCGGCGGCGTACGCATCCACGCGGCCCACACGTCGTTGCCCGACTGCGCAATGCCCACCATCGTCGGCGGGAGCGTCTCCTGCAATGCCTCGCGGACTTCGGCGATCTCCGTCTGGACGTCCTCCGGCAGTCCTTCGGCGGTGTAGAGCAGTACGTAGTCGCTGTCCACGCCCGGCAAGGGGCAGTTGCGGCACAGGAGCACCGACGACGCGACCAGCGCGCCGCGCATCAGCCGCTTGCACCACGCGACGCCGCGTAGCAAGTTGTTCACCGAAATGGCGTAAGTAGTGCGCTCACGCGGGCGCGGGCTGAGCTTGAAGGTCACGTCGGTGATCAAGCCCAGCGCGCCGTAAGAGCCGATGAACACCTTGACGAGGTCATAACCGGCTACGTTCTTCATCACGGGCCGCCCGGCGCGGAGAATGCGCCCATCCGGCAACACTGCCGTCGCCGCCAGCACCAGGTCGCGGATGCCACCGTAACGCATCCGCAGCGGCGCGTTGAAGTTGCTGGCGACCATGCCGCCCACCGTCGCATCCGGCCAGGGCGAAAGCACCGGCGTCCACATCCCGTCGGCGGCCAGATAATCCTGCATCTCGTCCAACGTCGTTCCCGCGCCCACGGTGATGTACAGGTCGTCGCGGGCATACGCCCGCACGCCGCGCAGTTTCTCCGTGGCAAGCGTCACGTCCGCCGCCGGGAACAACCCTGACTTCGTCCCCGCCCCCCGCACGCGGATGCGCTGCCCCGCCGCCGTCCACGCGCGGATCAGCTCGGCGGCCTCCTCCACGGAAGCAGGATGTTCGATTCCAGAGGAAGTGCTGAGGACTGAGGACTGAGGACTGAGGACTGAGGGCTGAGGGCTGAGGATTGAGGACTGAGGACTGAGGGCTGAGTCGTCAATCCGCTGATCCGCCGATCCGCCGATCCGCTGATCCGTTGATCCGTTGATTCGTAATTCGTAATTCGTAATTCGTAATTCGTGATTCTCCACCGGGAAGATTTTGTCCGGGTTCAGCAGGCCGGTGGGATCGAAGAGGCGCTTGATTTCGCGCATCATATCCAACTCGTCGGGGGTGTACATCAGGGGCATGAAGTCGCGCTTTTCGATGCCGACGCCATGCTCGCCGGTGATCGTGCCACCTTTGGCGACGAACAGCGCGGCCATCTCGCGCCCGCCAGCGTGCAACCGGTGCAGGAAGGCTTCGTCCTCCGGGTCTGTCACCAGCACCATCGGGTGCAGGTTGCCGTCGCCGGCGTGCAGCAGGAAGACGACCGGCAGTTCCCATTTCTCACAAATCTGGATGACTTCGCGCAGCGTTTCGGCCAGCTTGCTGCGCGGCACCGACCCGTCCACCGTGTAATGATCCAGCGAAACGGAAGCCAACGCGCCGGAGCAGCTTTTGCGGGCGTACCAGAGTTTGTCGCGCTCGGCCGCCGTCTGGGCGACGCGCATTTCTTGCACGCCGTTGGCCGCCAACACCGCCTGCAACTCGGCCATTTGGGGGTCTACGCTCGCCGGATAGCCGTCCACGTCCATGATGATGACCGCGCCTGCGTCCAACGGCAGGCCGGGATGATTGTACTCCTCAATGATGCGCATCATGCTTTGCCCCATCATCTCCATCGCCGCCGGGACGAGACCCGCAGCAATGACCGCCGACACTGCCGCCCCGGCCTGCGCCACCGACTCGAAGGCGGCCAGCAGCGTTTTCACCGCGGGCGGGTTGCGCACCAGGCGGACGGTGGCTTCCGTCACCATGCCCAACGTGCCTTCCGCGCCGGTGAACAGGCCCACCAGGTCTAGTTCGGGATAATCCAACGCCGGCCCGCCCAATCTCACGCGGCGACCATCTGCCAACACGGCCTCCAAACCGAGGACGTAGTTCGTGGTGACGCCGTACTTGAAGCAGTGCGGGCCGCCCGCGTTCATGCCGAGGTTGCCGCCAATGGTGGCCGTGCGCCCACTCGCCGGGTCTGGGGGGAAGTAGAGACCCTCCGCTTGAGCGATTTCGTCCAGGCGCAGGTTGACCATCCCCGCCTGCACCACCGCGCTGCGGCCTTCCACGTCAAAGTCCAGCAAGCGTTTCATCAGCGAGAAGGAGGTGAGGAGGCCGTCGCGCAAGGCCACCGCGCCGCCCGCCAATCCCGTCCCGGCGCCGCGCGCGATGAGCGGCGTGGCGTGCTCACGCGCCCATCGCACCACCGTCTGCACGTCCGCTGTAGTGTACGGGAAAAACACGCCCAGGGGTTTGGCGCGATCCACGCCGCTGTCGGCGTAGTAGGTCAACAATTCCACCGAGTCATCCAACACCTGACCCGGATCCAACTGCGCCTTTAGCGAGGCCAGCGGCGTATCCACCGCGCGCTTGAGCCGCTGCTCCTGCCATGCCAGCCAATGTTCCGGCAGTTGCGGGCCGGCCAGCAGGCGCTTGGGATGGCGCACCTCCGCCTCAAGGCGCTTGCGCGCCTTGCCGTCGGCGCGCTCCGCCACGGCGTAGGACAAGTCCAGCAGCTCGGCGACGTGCAGCACTTTGGCGTTCAGCCCGGCGCGGCGCACGCCCGCGACAAGCTGCATGTGGCAGCCGGTGTTGCTCGTCACCACAATCTCTGCCCCCGTGAGCGCGATGTCGATCATCTTGGCGTCCAGGACGGCGGACGCGGTGGCGTTCTGCACGATGTTGTAGATGCCCGCGCTGCCGCAGCAGCGATCCGGGTATCGCAATTCCACCAGTTCCAGACCGGGGATCAACCGCAGCAGCGCGCGCGGCTGGTCAATGACCTTCTGCCCGTGCCGGAGATGGCACGAATCGGAATACGTCGCGCGCACCCGCAGCGCGCCGCGCGGCGCTTCCCGCAGGTGCGCCGCGATGAACTCGCTGAAGTCCTGCACTTTGGCCGCGAATTGCGCGGCTTTTTCGGCGTAGTCGGGATCGTCTTTGAGGAGGTCGGGGTATTCTTGCAGCGTCAGGCCGCAGCCGCCCGCGTTGTTGATGATCACGTCGTAGGCGGCGAAGGCGTCAATGTTCTGCTTCGCCAGCTTCTTTGCCAGGGATTCGTCGCCGGTGTGCCATTGCGCCGCGCCGCAGCACGTCTGGGATTGGGGGAAGTGGACTTCGTAGCCGTTGCGCTGCAAGACGCGGATGGTCGCCGCGTTGACCGCGCCCACAAACGCCTCCTGGATGCAGCCGTAGAAGAAGGCAACCACGCCGCGCTTTTCCCCGGCGGCCGGCGCGGGTTGGCTGTAATCGCCATAGTGGGCCGGGATCGGCGGCAGGATGCCCTCCATCGCGTGCAGGGGTTGCGGCAAAAAGTTGAGGGTGCGCACAAGCCACTGTAGCCCCGACACCTCGTACAGCCACATCAGCCGGGCCAGCAACTTCATCTGGCCGACGTGAGGCATAAGCTGCGTCATCCCCACCCAGCGCACGGCGCGCTCCACCACGCCGGGCTGCCGCAGTTCCTCCAACGCGATCCGCGCGCCCTCGATGAGCTTGCCGTACTGAACGTTGGCGGGGCAGGCCGTTTCGCAGGCGCGACATTCCAGGCAGAGCGTGATGTGTTCGGCAAACGTCGTCAGGAATTGTTCCTCGGTCAAGTCGCCCCGGACCGCTGCGCGCATCAACGCGATGCGCCCGCGCGGCGAATCCATCTCCGTGCCGAAGATCGCGTAGGTCGGGCACGCTTCCAGGCACAGACCGCAGTGGGCGCAATGCGACAGCGCCTCACGGTATTCTTCCGTCAACATTTTGGGGATGTCTAACACAACAAGTCCTCCCAAAAGGGGAACAGTATCAGGACTTACACGAACAAGTGAGAATTTACCGCAGAGTACGCAGAGATCGCAGAGGTTTTTATAGGATCTCAGCGACCTCAGCGTACTCTGCGGTGCAAAAACGCCATCCTTGCGTAAGTCCTAAGTATGTTTTACTTAAAACCTATCCGAAAATTATAGCAACGATGCACCGCCAGGCCGAACGTTGCGGCTGAAGCCGCTTTCGGGAAGGTATTTTTTCGTGGGCGGGCTGCGCCC
>DAOUGD010000062.1:0-7592 GCA_034429475.1 Anaerolineae bacterium | reverse complement strand
GCGCCACCGGCGCTGCCTCTTTTTTTATAGAAACTCTGCGATCTCTGCGCGCTCTGCGGTGAAATTCTGTCGGTTATGTGAACGCAAGGTCGGCCAACAGGTCACCTTCCGGCGTGGTGAGCGCGGCCCCGAAGAACCAGAACGGCCAGCCTTTGTGCTCCGCCGGGCAGTCCACCAGCAGGGTGTTTTTTCCGGCTTGCAGCTTCACGGGAACAGTCTTGCGCGTCCCGTGGACGAAGCGTCCCAGGGCGGAATTCTCCGCCGCATCCACATTCTCCGCCACCGGCTCGCCGTTGAGGTAAAGCGTCACCGCGCTGTTGGACGTGAACTCGATCACCGCGTCGCGCGCCTCCGGGCTGGCGACGACGGCGAGCAGGTAGGCGGTGAGCGGCTCGTCTGCCATCATCACCTGCCAGTGGTCGCGCCACAGGGGGGTAAAGTAGGCGCGTTGGAAGGTTTCGTCGCTTAGCGTTTGGGCGAAGGTGCGCCAATCCAGCGCGGGGGTGGGGCAGGCGGCGTCGGACAGCACTTCTTCCGGCGTGAGCGGCGCCGTCTCGCGGTTGAAGGTGACGACGCGCCAGGCCGGGATCGCCGGGAACAGCGGCGCACTGCGGTAGTGCGTGCGAATCTCCGCCCCGTGCCAGCGCAGGTGAACGCTGGCTTCCCACTGGGTCGGCGCGACGGCCGCAGCGGCAAAAGGCGTCGGCAGGACGTGCGACTGGGTCGCGCCGGTCAGATGCGTGGTGTGCGTCTCCCCCTGGCCGCCCCGGTGCAGGATAAAGGCGACGTCGGCGTCGTAAGGCTCGCCGGCGGCGGGCGCTGCGAGGATGACGTGGCCCAATTGCTGCGTCGCCTCTTCCGGCGTGGCGTAGGCGATGAAGCTGGCGAACGGGCCGCCCACCCGCGCCGCCGCGTCGGCGAAGGCCGGCGTATCCGGCGTCATCAATTCCGTCCAGGGCCACCGGCGCGATTCGTCGAACTCCAGGGGACACGTCTCCCCCACCAGACATTCCAGGTCGGTTAGGGCCACGCGCCAGTTATGATGCTGGCCCAGCGCCACGATGTCGCCATCCGCCGTTGCCTTCACCGTGATCGGCTGCGCTTTGGGCTGCCGGGGGACGACGATGCTGAGCGTCAGCCCGGCGGCGTCGTAAGACCAGTCCGCCGGCTCCCCATTGACTGTGACCTGCGCGGGTTCGGCGCAGCCTTTGAGCGTCACGGTGTAGCCGCGCGCGGCGGGGAGGGCGTCACAGTGGCCTTCAACCGGGTCAACGGTGACGATCCAGGTGTGCGAATCCGGCTGCGCCGTGTGGAAGGGCGTCCACTCGGCTTGACCGTCGCGGTAGGCTTCGGTGAGGCCGTCGTCTTCGTACAGGCGGAAGTCGCCCGCGCCGGGGAAGACGGCCAGTTCCAGCCAATCCTGCGGCTGCGCGCCGGTCGTCCCCGATTTGAGCGCGTCGTCGTCCGCCGGAGCGAAGTCGGCGGCCAGCGGCAGGATAGCGCCGGCGCGCACGAGCAGCGGCATCCGCTCGATGCTGCCGAGCAGGCGCACCCAGCGCGGCCCGTCGAAGGTTTCCAGCGTGTCGAAGGCGATCCACGTCCCCTCCGGCAGCCACACGTCCGTCTTGGCCAGGTCGGTGATTGGGTCGCGGGGGAAGACGAAGGGTGCGGCGATCATGTCCGTTCCCAGGTAGTATTGATAGCGCGTGACGTAGGCATCCGGCGTTTCGGGATCGGCGTGGTACATCGGGCGGCACAGGGCGCGGCCCGTGTCGCTTGTCAGCCGCGCCATGGTGTAGAGGTAAGGGATGAGTCGGTAGCGCAGGCGGAAGGCCGCCATGGCCGCTTCCCCATAGGGAGCGGGGTAGGCCCAGGGGCGGCGCTCGCAGCGCGGGTCTTTGGTGGAGTGTAGGCGCAGGATGGGGCTGAGCGCGCCGAACTGCACCCAGCGCGTGTACAGTTCGGGATCGGTCGCGCCGCCCATGTGCCCGCCGATGTCGTGGCTCCACCAGCCGTAGCCGACGTTGGCGGCGGCGGCGGTGAGGTACGGCTGGAATTGCAGGGCCGTCCAGCGCACGTAGGTGTCGCCGGAGAAGCCGATGTAGTAGCGGTGGTTGCCCAGGCCGCCCCACCGGCTGTAGAGCATCGGGCGCACGCCCTTGCGGCGGATGTCGTTGAAGTGCAGGTGGTTGATCCAGGGGAGGGGGTCCAGCCCTTTGACTTCCGAGATTTCGCCTTGCTGCCAATCCATCCACCAGAAGTCCACACCCTCGTCCTCCATCGGGTGGTGGATCATCTCGAAGTAGTGCTGCACGTAGGCTTTGTCGGCGATGCGGAAGGGGACGGGCTGGCGGGTGGCCGGGTCAATCCCCACCGCCGCTGCAAAGTCGGCGTAGACCGCCTCGTGGGGATGGACGCCGTCGGCGGGGTGCAGGTTGAGCGTGATGTGCAGGCCCTTCGCGTGCAGCCAGGCGAGGAAAGCGGACGGGTCGGGGAACAGGGCGCGGTTCCAGGTGTAGCCGGTCCAGCCGTCGGGCGTGTGCCAGTCCATGTCAATCACGAAAACGTCCAGGGGGACAGCGTGCGCCTCAAATTCGGCCACCAGATCGCGCAAATCCTGCGCGCTGTAGGCCCAATAGCGCGACCACCAGCCGCCGAGGATGTAGCGGGGGATGAGGGGGATCGCGCCGCCGAAGCGGGTGTATTCGGCGACGGCGGCGGCGTAGTCGTGACCGTAGCCGAAGAAATACCAGTCCTGCACGGCCCCATCAGGGCGCGGGCCGACCCAGCCGGTGGCGTCGAAGATGACGTTGCGGCTGTCGTCGAAGAGCGTCCAGCCGGCGCGGGAGGCCAGCCCCTCGCCCAGGGCGGCGTCGCCTTCGCAGCCGTCGAGGGTGCGGCGCGTGCCGCGCAGGTTGCCGGGATTTGGCAATCCGGGCATCCAGGTCACGGGGGCGCCGTTCAGGGTGAAGGTGATGGAGAGGTTTTCCGCCGTGAATTTTCCCTCAGCAGATTGAGCAGATTCAGCAGATTGAAAAGCGGCGGTCAGCGGTCGGCGGTCGTAGCGGAGGGTCAGCGCGCCGGTGTCTATGACCAGCGCGCCGTCTTCGTCGCGCGCGGTGAA
Source organism: Anaerolineae bacterium (assembly GCA_034429475.1). GTDB lineage: Bacteria > Chloroflexota > Anaerolineae > B4-G1 > SLSP01 > JAKQHY01. The sequence continues at coordinate 4,468 of DAOUGD010000062.1, read as the reverse complement.
GGAGGGCGGCGGATCGGCGCGGCGGGTGGGGAAGGCGTAGGTGCAGCGATCCTCGAACTGGCCGGTCTCTGACCATTCCAGGCGGAGCAGGCGCGGGGCGAGGACGGTGAAGCGGGCGTTCCCGCGCACGACGACGGCGTCGGGATGGGCGACGGGGTTGCCGCGAAAACGGATGCGGTTGTAGAATTCGGAGGGGGTCATTGCAAAGTCACCTCTTGGTTATGCGATAGCCATTGCGGCTTGTGATTCTACGTAAGTAAACGGCACACGCTCGGTCGGCGACGCCTGAAAGTACGAGAGGCGCAAGAACTGACTGACCGGCATGGAGGTGATGATGTGTAATACCTGTTCGCGCAAATCCTCCGGCACGGCCAATAGCTTGTCCAGCGGGTAGCTGCGTGGGCCGTATTCGGTGCGTTCCGCCAGGATGGAAAAATGCATCAAAGTCAAGCTGACCGCCCGCCGCAGCGTCCGGTTCAGACGCAGTAGAATGTGATCGGTCAATTCTACTCCGGTGGCCGGTTCGTTCGCGCCGAAAAAGACTTCCAGAATGTCGGTTTCCTGATCGTAGACGAACCGCACCGATGTGCCATCTTGCGCTGTAAGTTCTGTTTTTTGCAACTTTAGTGTGTTCATACACTCACCTTCTCGAATAGATATAATTAGCCCATCCTGTCACTACGAAATTATTGGGCGTGTACTGTCCCTGTTCGTCCAATACCGTTTTGAAGATGACTACGACAACCAAATGGTTGTTATCTGGCAAGAGCGCATCAAAACGTTTGTAATAGCGATACTCATTCGGAATCAGTGGATCCTGTGTGCGTCGTCCGGTGCGTAGGGTATCCAAAAGTCGCTCGAAGTAGGATTCCAACTCTGGGCGGGATTCTAAGATGTGCTGCCAGCGTTCTTCGGTAAAATAGATCGTGTTACCATAGCGGTCTTGGATTGTCCATCTGCGCATTTTCTACCAACCTTATGCACTCTTTAGGATACCTTCTAATGCGCAACTGACACCAGGCTGCGGTTGGGGTGGAAGCCTTCTTCGATGAGCTTCCAGGGGTCTATGATGAGATATTGGTCGGCGGTTTTTGCCATGATGAATGCTCCTGAATGAAGTTTTGTGGGATGTTATGAGGATAAATTTGTTCAGGCACAGAAATAGCGGAGTTTTGTTAGAGCGTTTTTTCTCGGAAAGTAAAAATGAAACTTGACACTGCAACTCATTGGTGGGCCGTGTGGCATCTTTTAAGAGAGGTTTTAATTGTTTAGCAGGTAGTTAATTCAATAACTGCTCGTCGAACCACCCCGATAGGTCATCGTCACTCTGCATCGCAGTGAATGGTTCTTCAGTCAATACCTGCATAATAGACTCCTTGGCAAAAAATCGCATGAGGTTTAGCTCTGATTCTGAAATTACATATTCACCCTTATGCACTATAGCTGACCGTATGCCATATAGCCGGCCTACCGCATTTCTTATTTCTTTTCGTGTGTCCAAATCTTTGCCTAAAAGATGAGCGATCCGCATTCTTAATCTATAACCTAATTCTGGTTCATTACCTCTCTCCATAATCAGACATTCGAGTGCGATGGCGTACAATAGAAACGCCTCTTCGTTACGTTCGTCAATAGTCGCCCTTCCGGCCCACTGTATTGCAGAAACCAGTCTTTCCTCAATGGTACTGCGACTACTTTTAGCAAGAATATCACTAATTCTAGCGACACCAAGTTTATGGCCCTTGCCGTGGATTAGTTCATACATGGAGAAGTCTGATAGTCGTCCAATGGCTTTTTGAAATTGTAATAATGTTGGTTCATCGCCTGGTACAAAGACGGGTACGGTTTCCCAAGTTCTTTCGTCTTCTCCATAAACTGAAGCAAAAGCATTTTTCGACGGATAAAGTATATCACTGTAAAAGTTAATAACATCCAGGGTTAATTGTAATTCTTTGAGCGCTTGTATCCTTGCCGCATCTGCATCCAGAGCATACACTTCGATAATGGCAACAGTCTTTCCGGCTAGTGGAGTCTCTGTGAAATCGCGAATGTGTTGAAGTCTTTGCTCTCTTACCCACTCGTCTTTGACATGTTGTTTTATAGCTTCCTTGAATGAATCAAAGTGATTTTCATCGAAAACAGCAAAACAAACCTTCCCAAAAGTGTTGGTGGCGGACGTACGTTCTAGTCCAGATACTCGATAGTACACTTTCCAAGGTGTTGGTTTTGCTGTAAGACGCTTTTTCAATTCAGCAATAGCATCATCAAGACGCTGATCAAAGGACTTACCTACACGGCGTTTATTTATGTCGAGTGCTACCATGATGGTGTCTTTGAAATAACCGTCAAGGGCTTTCTTGCTGATTTTGTCAGCGCCAACAACGCTAGTTAGGCCGTCAAGGCATTCGTGATATTGCTGTGCCTCGGTTCCCGATAGCATCAAACCTCCATCTTCACCTCTCGAAAATGACATCCAAGGGCGCGTCTTCGAGAAGGGGCCGGGCGTATCCGTAAAAGATTTCTCAAGATTAGTAATATAACTTGCTGCCTTTTTCAATATCTCATTAAGGTTGCTAGATTGTTGCTTTTTCCTTGTCATATACCCCCCACCTTGGCCGACTATGACTTTACAGGGTTCGTCACCTGCCTATCTCTCACTCCATTTTCACATAATCGAGATACCGTTGCACAACCCTGAAGCCCACCAAATCAGCCACAGCGCCGACGTATTCGTCACGCGGTGGAGACGCACCCACACTCCATCCCGCGCGCCTGCAACCGGCGTAACCCTTCGAGCAGCGCCGCGCACATCAATCCCTGCCGGCAGTAGACCGAACGCGTACTGACCGACTGGGGCAATCATTAGATCGTACTCTGCTTTTATCTGTTTATGTCAGGCCCCTTCCAAGCTTCGCCACCCCATCCTCCAACCCCTGCCTGCGATCCGCTTCTTCTTCACCGGGATGCGTGCATACCTGTTCAATGCCGGGCAAATGTTGGCGGACTCGTTGCAGGAATTGGCGCATGGTGAGCCGCGCGCCGGGTGCTATCCCCAAATAGGGAAAGAGCTTGCCGTCCAAGTCGTCGTTGTAGGTCTGCTTGGATACCGGCTCGGTTAATTGTGACAGGATGTCGTCGCAGAGGCCGTTGGGCTGTAGATGCCGGCACGGGGCGCAAATGTCATCGGCGGCCAGCACAAATTCTATCTCCAAAGAGAGAGCGTTCAACACCTGCGCGGCTACCGTGTGCAGGGCGTGACCGTAGGGATGCGGGGTGTACTCAACAACACCGTGTCCATAGTCGCTGAGGATGTCAAGCAGGTGATGCGGTCGCAGTTTCATCGTTTGTCTCTCACTCCGTTTTCGCATGATCGAGGTATTTCATTGCTTCCGCCCTTTCAGGCTCTAACTCCCGGCCCCTAACGTTGGATTGGGATCGTAGCCGATGTCTTCGTTGACGATATTCATGTCAGTCGGTTGGAGCAGCCGGATGTGGCCCCAACGGTCGGCCTCGATGTGCCAGATGCTCTCAATCCACGTTTTGATCAGGCTATTGCTGGCGTTGTCGGGGTGTTCGGCGAGTTTGTACTCGCGGATAAAGACGCGGATGCCGCCATTTTCAAGGATGCGCGCCACTTTCAAAATTTCGTAGCGCCGTTCCGGATCGGCGTTGCTGTGGGCGGTCGCGCCGTCGAGGATGTTGAGGTTTTCAATGGCCGTTTCGACGACGACGCGCAGCAGTCGGTGGGTATGCACGAAAATAGGCTGCGGCACGCGCTGATCCAGCCGATCCATAAAATCTTGAATCGCCAGCAGGGTGAACGCGAGCGTGAACAGGATAAACATCGGGGAATAGGCGGCAGCGAAGAGCAGCTTTTGCCAGAATTGCGGCGCCTCCCAAAGTTTATGCAGGACGAATGCGACCAGCCCTAACACTCCGCCCCCGATGAATCCTATCGCAATGGTCAGGGTGAGCGGCGAGCCTTTGGAATAGTAGATTTGCGACGCCCACCACCGTTCGCGCCAGAAGAGCCGCTTGACGTAGAGCAGGATCAAGAGCACCTGCGACATGCTCACGCTGAGGATGGTCATCATGGGATGGTAGAGGCTGTTGGCGTGGGTGCGCCAGTAAAACCACCAGATGCCCACATCTATCAGGCTAGGGATGATTCCCAGGGCGCCCCACCGCTGGATGAACTGCATCAGCGAGAAGTTTTCACGTTCCCAGGCCATAACGTCGCTGCGGCAGCGGGGACAGAGCCGCTTGCCATCAAGATTTTCATTGCAATGATGGCAAATGTTGCTACTCCGGCCAAGCGGCTGTCCGCAACTGGGACATAAGCTGCTCCGGTGATCGTATTCCCCACGGCATGTGCGGCAAATAGGCATAAGAGCCTGCCTCCCTCCGAAAATGGGCCGCTAAAGCGGCGAATAAAAGAGGTGTGTTGGCGCGGGCGGTATACCGCCCG
>DAOUGD010000061.1:0-3606 GCA_034429475.1 Anaerolineae bacterium | reverse complement strand
CCTGTCTCCCCCACCGCCACGCCCACGCTCGAACCGCCGCCCGGCCTGCGCATCCGCCCCACCACTGCGCCGTTCACCGCCATCCCGCGCCCGCCTATCACGCCAGACCCGACTGCCATCCCGTCTGAGTTCCTGGTGGATTACAGTTGCATCACTGGGGAATGTCCGCTGTGGCATCCGCAGGAACAATGCGTCTACTGGGTGGACATCCCCAAGGGTCGCCTGTTCCGCTACTACCCCTCATCGCGCAAGCACGAGATGGTTTTGGAGGACCCGCTGATGATCGGCGGCTTCACCATCCAGCAGGATGGCGCGCTGCTGCTGTTCATGGAGCACGGCGCGATCAAGCAGTGGAAGGATGGGCGGCTCACCACGGTCTTTGAGGACCTCCCCGACGAGCGTGACAGCCGCTTCAACGACGTGATCGCCGACCCGGAGGGGCGCGTATTCTGCGGCACGATGGCGACCGGCGATCACCTGGGGCGGTTGTATCGCCTGGAGCCGGATCGGGGCCTGAGCCGCCTTTTGGAGGGGATTGGCGTCCCCAATGGCATGGCTTTTTCGCCCGATTTGAAGTATTTCTACTTCACCGATTCCGGCAGCCGCGAGATTTACCGCTTCACCTACGAGCGCTCGGGCGGCGGCCTCACCGACCGGCGCACGCTGATCCGCATCCCGGCGGGGCAGGGCGTGCCCGACGGTCTCACGGTGGACGCCGACGGCTATCTCTGGTCGGCGCGTTGGGACGGCGCGATGCTTGTCCGCTACACGCCCGGCGGCGAAGTAGACCTCACCATCCCCTTTGCGGCGCGCAAAGTATCGAGCGTCACCTTCGGCGGGCCAAATTACGCCGACATCTACGTCACCACCGCCGGCGGTGATAACAAGGTGCGTGAAGGGTCGGGCGCGGGCGCGCTCTACCGCGTGCAGTTGGGCATCAAGGGGAAGGCGGAATTTTATTCGAGGATCAGGACCTGATACAGCTCTTGGAGGATAAGGATGGACTCAATTGACCTGCATCTTGCCACAGTTGAAGACAAAGCCGTCCTGCGCCATCTGCTGGAGCTTTACGCTTACGATTTTACCGAGTATGACGCCGTCGACGTGGATATTCACGGCTTGTACGGCTACCATCGCCTTGACCATTACTGGACGGATGAAGGGCGCTCTCCTTTCCTTATCCGTGTGGATGGCAAATGGGCCGGTCTGGCGCTGGTGCGGGAGGTGACGCTGCCGGATGGCAGACCGGCTCACAGCATCGCCGAGTTCTTCGTCATGCGCAAATACCGGCGGCAGGGGGTGGGGGAAGAAGTGGCCCGGCGCCTCTTCGATATGTTCCCAGGGACGTGGGAGGTGGGCCAGATTCCGACGAACCTGCCGGGGCAGGCTTTCTGGCGTGCCGTCATCGGCGACTACACCGGCGGTCATTTTGAAGAAGTCCAACGCGATTACTGGGACGGCCCAATGCAAGTTTTCGTAACGCCGGACAAGCGCTGACTGAATGTCGCAAACAAAAGCCGGTAGACATCCCCCTGTCTACCGGCTTTCGTCCTATCTTCCCTTAATAGGGCGGTTTCGCCGGGCCATCGTACCCGCACATCCCCACGCGCGGCGAGTTCACCAGGGGCATCGGTTCGCCATAATTCTCATGCGGGTGTTCTGCGGCATGGGCTTCACAGAAGGTGACCCATTGGCCCTCTTCGATCAAACATTCTGGACACCAATGGGTGGCCGGCTGATCGCACTCCGCACAGATCGCCTCCGGCATTTCGTTGCGCGCCATCAGATAAATCGGATGTCTGGATAACGGCTGACCCTGCCGGACATCTACGGCTTTGACCAGGGTGACGGATGACGTGCCGAAGTCATAGATGTGGGTCAACTCCGTGCCCACCTGGAACACCTGCTCAATCTTGCGGCTCATCGGAATTTTGTTACCGCTCCAGCCGCCCACCGAGAACTGGCTGAGGTGCCCGCAGCACTCCAGCCAGATGGCGCGCAAATAGCGATCCAGGTCTTGCAAGGTGGCCGTGCCTTTCATTTCGAGGTGCAGCCAAAAATCGGACGACGCACGGTCCTGGACTTGCAAATGATAGAGGTGGATGGGAGGTTGGCTTGCTGCCTGGGACGCTGCCGCTTGAACCGCTTCCTGCCGTTTGACGCAGGTTTTCAGGTGCTTGCTCAGTCCGCTTTTGGTCATCATGCGACCACAAAAGCCACATGCGCCCTGGGTTTGTTTTCTGTTGCTCATAGTCCACTAGCTCCCTTCGACTTCTTTTGATGAAAAAGACGGCAGACATCTTCTCTGTCTTCCGTCTACCTACACCTTTACCGCCGTAGATTCCGACATCTCCGCAATCTCCTCCGCCGTCACCTCGCGGCCCAGCTTTTCGGAGAGGTAGATGCCTTCGGAGATGAGCATGGTGTTCAGCGCGACCTCGGCGGTGGGCAGGAGCGGGACGCGGCCTTGCAGCGCGGCGATCCAGTGATGCTGCGAGCTGTCATACACGTCGCCGATCTCGTGGACGTTGTGCTGGCGGTAGTCGAACTGCCCCAGGTCGGCGGCGCTGTTGAGCGCCACGTCGCCGATGGCGTGGTAGTAGCCGAACGGCTCCAGCTTGATTCCGCCCTCCGAGCCGACGATGTACGATCCCTCGAAACCGTCCAGGTGGATGGCCCACGACTCGATGATGTCGAGCGCGATGTTGTTCTCCAGCCGCACGAAGCCCATCCCCAGCTCTTCTACGTTGTAATGGCTGATCTCCAACCGGCGCGGGTCAATGGGCGTCTCCTGGTACGTCTTGCCGGTGAGCCGCAGCACTTTGGGGTTGCCAAGCAGGTAGAGGATGTTGGCGATGTGGTAGACGCCCATATCGTAGAACGCGCCGCCGCCGGAGTTGTGTTTCTGGACGAAGGCCGGCGTGCCGTAGCCGTCCACGTAAGGTCGCCCGCGCCGGCGGAAGCCCGTGGAGCGCGCGTGGTAAATCTTGCCGAGCGCGCCCTGCTCGATGAGATACTGCGCGGCCTTCGTCTCTTTGCTGTACAGCGTGCTGAGTTGGATGTGCACCATTTGCCCGGTGTCTTTGGCCGCCTGCACCATCTTCGCGCCGTCCGTGTACGCGCCCGCGATGGGCTTCTCGCAGTAGGCGTGCTTCCCCGATTCCAACACGGCGACGGTGACGGGCATGTGGAAGTTGTTGTGCAGGCACACGTCCACTGCCGCCAGGTCGTCGCGCTTGAGCAGCTCGCGGAAGTCCGTGTAGGTGTGGGGGATGCCGAACTCCGCCGCCACGCGGCCCAGTTCCGCCGCATTGATGTCCGCCGCCGCCACTAACTCCGCGTCAGGGATGTTCTTGTAATTACGCAGATGGCTCTTGCCGATTTGTCCAACGCCGATGATGCCAATGCGTACTTTGTCTGCCATACACTGCTCCTTTGGTCTGTGGATTTTGGATGCGTCAAACGTCAAACGTCATTACTCCCTTCCAAGGAACAAAATCCGCAAGTTCGTCAAATTATATTGTCAGAATAACAATTCTGTGTATAATACCATCTCATCTTGATATGCTACTGGAGGTATCCCGATGGCCCGTCCGTATGAAATCG
>DAOUGD010000060.1:0-26898 GCA_034429475.1 Anaerolineae bacterium | reverse complement strand
GGGTTGCGCCCGCCCACGAAAAAACACCCTCCCGAAAGCGGCTTCAGCCGCAAGGTTCGGCCTGACAGCGCATCGTCGCTATAATTTTCGGATAGGTTCTAAGGATTGGAGGAATGGAAATCAGTGATTGGAAACTGGAAATTAGTCATCTTTACAAGGCTGTTCCCAATCACCGATTTCTGATTTCCCATTCCTCATTACCCATTACCATATTTCTTGGAGGTTTGCATGCGTTTCCGATTCCCATTTTTTGTGATTGTAGCAGTATTGGCGCTGTCTTTGGCCGGATGCACGTTGATCCAGCCGTCGCCGACGCCGGTGGTTGTGACCCCGTGCCCTACGTGCGAGGCGTGTGAGGTCTGCGAGGCAGCGGAGCCGTGCCCGCAACTCACCCCGCAGCCGACGTACACTCCTGCGCCGACTTACACCCCGCGTCCTACCTATACGCCTTTGCCGACCTACACGCCGCAGCCAACTTATACCCCCTTTCCCACGAACACCCCGGCCTTTGTAGCGGCTACGGCGTCGGCATCGCGTCCGACGCGCACGCCCGCGCCTACCTGGCAGGCTGCCACGGCCGTTCCACCCGTGAGCGCCCCCTCCGTAGTGAGTTCCGGCGCGGTGGAGATCCTCCCCGATCCCAACCCGGCCCCGCCTTTGACGGTCATCGTCAGCGCGAACCAGTTGTTGGAGGGGTATCACCACAAAGTGTCCGGCTTCTTGCGCAATGACAGCAGCGAGAATTACACGGGTCTGGGCGTCGTCGCCACGTTCTATATGAGCGATGGCCGCCGCTACGGCCCGATCAAGGTGGACGCGGGCTGCCTGCTCATCGCCCCCGGCGACGTGTGCCCCTTCGTGGTCGAGGCGACCTCGAAAAACCTCGTCTCCGTGGTCCTGCACCCCGAAGGCCGCCCCACCGACCGCGGCCGCGCGCCCGTCACGGTCAGCGTCACCGGCCATTCGCGCGACAGCGTCGGGTACGTCCACATCACCGGCTGGGTCAAAAACGACAACCCCTTCACCATCAAAAACACCACTGTGACCGGCGCGCTGCTGGATGCCGCCGGCGCCGTCGTCAGCGTGGACTCGGTGGTGGTCATCGAGATGATCGATCCGGGCCAGTCAGCGGCGTTTGAAGTGATGATCCCCTACGTGTCCTACAGCAGCTACCAGGTGTACGCGCAAGCCGAACCGAAGTAAAGCGTGAAACGTAAAACGTGAAACGTGATGTTTTTGAATTTCGCGTTTCGCCTTATACAAACTTTTTCTCAACGGATTCAACGGATTTAACGGATTTTTCCGTTGAATCCGTTAAATCCGTTGAGTATTTTGTGGGGAGGGACGATGAGCAGTCGAGAATACAACGACAGCTACACTGGCGACACTCTCAACCGCGTCGCCTTTCCGCTCGGCGGGATGGGGGCGGGGATGCTCTGCCTGGAAGGGACGGGCGCGCTGTCGCACGTCTCGCTGCGCGGCCAGATGGAATTGTTCCACGAGCCGTTGATGTTTGCGGCGCTCTCCGTCAAGGGTGCGGGCGTCGCGCGCGTGCTGGAAGGCCCTGTTCCGATGTGGAAAGCTTTCGGGCTGCCCAACGCGGGCAACGGCCTGGGCGGTACGGATTACGGCCTGCCGCGCTTCGCCGAGGCCGCGTTCCGGGCGCGCTTCCCCTTCGGCGCGGTGACGCTGGCCGATCCCAAAGTCCCGCTGACCGTCGAGCTGACCGGCTGGAGTCCTTTCGTCCCCGGCGACGCCGACGCTTCCAGCCTGCCGGTGGCCGCGCTGGAATACCGCTTCCGCAATCCCACGAACGCGCCGGTGGCAGCGGTTTTCTCGTTCCACGCGCGCAACTTTATGGCGACGCCGGCCGGCGGCGAGGCGGTGCTGGCTGCGCCGGGCGGCTTCACCCTTTGGCAGCCGGGGAGTGTGGGACACCCGCACGCGCAGGGCGCGTTCAGCGCTGCCGTGGATGACCCGGCGGCGCGCGTCAACTGCGCGTGGTTCCGGGGCGGCTGGTTCGACGCGCTGACGCTGGTGTGGAAGTCTGTTGCCGAGGGCGCTGCGCCGGAATCCGGCCCGCTCACCGAAGGCGCGCCCAGCCCCGGCGGCAGCCTCTACGTCCCGTTCCGCCTGGAACCGGGCGAGGAGAAGACGCTTTGCCTGCGGCTGGCGTGGCACGTCCCGCAGACGGACATCGAGGCCGGGCGCTCGCCGGAGGATGCCGCGTGCGCCGAGGAAACCTGCCAGTGTCGCCAGGGGAAGCACATCCCGTGGTACGCGAGCGTCTTCCCCGACATCGAGTCCGTCAACGCCTACTGGCGCGGCCACTACGCCGACCTGCGCGCGCGCACCGCCGCCTTCACCGATTGCTTCTACGACACGACGCTGCCGCCGGAAGTCGTCGAGGCCGTCGCCGCGAATCTCACCATCCTCAAGTCGCCGACGGTGCAGCGGCAGACCGATGGCCGGCTGTGGTGCTGGGAGGGCTGCCACGACCACGCGGGCTGCTGTCATGGCTCGTGTACCCACGTCTGGAACTACGCGCAGGCCATCCCGCACCTGTTCCCGGAGATGGAACGCTCGCTGCGCTACACCGAGTTCTTTGTGGATCAGGATGCGCGCGGCCACCAGACCTTCCGCGCCACGCTGCCCATCCGCCCGCCCGACCACGACTTCCACGCGGCGGCTGACGGCCAGCTCGGCGGCGTGATGAAGGTCTACCGCGAGTGGCGCATCCTGGGCGACGAGTTGTGGCTGCGCAAGTTCTGGCCGCGCGTCAAGCAAAGCCTCGACTACTGCATTGCGACGTGGGATCCCGATCACACCGGGACGCTGGTGGAACCGCACCACAACACCTACGACATCGAATTTTGGGGGCCGGACGGCATGTGTACGTCCTTCTACCTCGGCGCCCTTAAAGCAGCGCTGGCGATGGCCGAAGCGTTGGGCGAAAGTGTACCACTGTACCGCGAGTTGCTGGAAAAAGGTGTGGCGCAGATGGCGTCTGAGCTGTGGAATGGCGAATACTTCATCCAGAAAATCCAATGGGAGGGCCTGCGCGCCGGCGATCCGACGCAGCAGGGTCAGAGTTGGAACGTGAATTATTCACCGGAAGCGCTTGATCTGCTGCGAACGGAAGGGCCGAAGTACCAGTACGGTAACGGTTGCCTGGCCGACGGCGTGCTCGGCGCGTGGATCGCGGCGGTCTGCGGGGTGGGGGACTTCCTCGACCGGGAGCAGGTGCGCGCGCATTTGCTGTCCGTCTACCGCTACAACCTGCGCCACGACCTTTCGACGCACGCGAATCCGCAGCGCCCGGCCTTCGCGCTCGGCAAGGATGGCGGCCTGCTGCTCTGCACCTGGCCTCACGGCGACGCACTCACGCTGCCGTTCCCCTACGCCAACGAAGTCTGGACGGGCTACGAATACCAGGTCGCGTCGCACCTGATGCTGCTGGGTGAGGTCGAGGCCGGGCTGGACATCGTCCGCACCGCGCGCGACCGCTACGATGGGCGCGTGCGCAATCCCTTCAACGAGTACGAGTGCGGCCACTGGTACGCCCGCGCCATGGCGTCCTACGGCCTGCTGCAAGGCCTGACCGGCGTGCGCTACGACGCGGTGGAGAAGGTGCTGACCATCTGTCCGGCTGTCCCCGGCGACTTTCGCGTCTTCCTCAGCACGGCGACGGGGTATGGCACGGTCGGCGTGAAAGATGGCGAGCCGTTTGTGGAAGTGAAGGCGGGGGTGATTTTGGTTGAGAAAATCGTTTATACGTCGGAAGGGTGAATAGGGATACGGATTGAACGGTAAAAGAATTCCTCAATATGAAAGTCTATAAAGTCGGACTATCTATTGTAAGAATAATCCTGTTGTTGATGATCACGGTAGCAGTATGTTCTGACAGAGCATCGGCTCTGGTGGGGCGTATTGTTTTTGTCTCTGACCGGGACGGGAAAGAGGAATTATACGTGATAAATCCTGACGGCTCAGGATTGCGTCGCCTGACATATAATGGGGACGCCGGGGACGCGATAGTCTATCCTATTTGGTCTCCTGACGGTGCAAAGTTAGCATTTATGCGTGTCCAAATTGGACCAGGGGGGCGCACATGGATACATGTGCTTGATTTGGACACAGGGATTGAACACCAAGTGTATGATAAACTTTCTGGTGGATATCAGTTGACCGGCTTTTGGTGGAGCCATGGTGGAAGGTGTTTGGCATGGGAACTCTCATTAAGTCATGGCTCTCCGATATCATATCTATACGGAACACCAGTTGATACAACCAGTTCCAGGCATTACCCCTGTTTTGAACCTGAAGATGTCATACTTATAGATTGGGAGCATGATGTTCAACCAGAACTAATTACAACAAGAGTTGTCTTGAGCGAAAAAATGAACGACATCATTTCTAATAATGGGTTGCGTCTTACTTTAGCCCATGGTTGGCATTCCTCTACTCTTGCTTCTCGTTCTCCTAACTCACGTTGGATTACATTCAGTGCGAGGGGACTGGATGGTAATGTGGATATATATGTTCTTGATACTGCAACAAAGAAAATACACCGTCTGACGACTGATCCCGCTAACGATATGGAACCCGATTGGTCGCCAGTCTCACATAACTAGCGAATAGGCCACTGATATGCTCGTGAGATGTTGTTATCTTACGGCCTGCTGCAAGGTCTGATCGGTGTGTACTACGACGTGGTGGAGAAGGTGCTTTATATCCATCCGGCTGTCCCCGGTGACTTCCGCGTCTTCCTCAGTACGGCGACGGGGTATGGCACGGTCGGCGTGAAAAATGGCGAGCCATTTGTGGAGGTGAAGGCGGGGGTGATTCCGTTGGAGAAGTTGATGTACGCGCCGCATCCGCCGCAGGTTTTGCCAGTTTGAATCATGCTATAATGAAGGAAAGCAACAAGGAGGCAATATGGCAGTCTTAGAGAATTTGCTTGAACCCAACTTGATTCGCTGGCAGTTCGATCAGTTGATAAAGAGCGGGTTGTACTCTGATGAACAGGCGGTGTTGCGTAATGCTTTACAAGCACTGTTTCAAGCGAATCCCCGGATTAAGATCAAAATGCTTGTTAGTGCCTATGCGGCTGGCGACATCAGCCTGGGGCGGGCCGCCACGCTTTTAGGGGTTTCTCAGGAGGAGATGAAGGATATCCTGCGCGAGGCGGGGGTTTCGATTCACCTGGGACCGCAAACGGTCCAGGAGTGTCTCGATGACGCCAAGTATGCGTGAGCCAGGGGCGGAAGGTTTCAAGTTTGTCTTTGACACCACGCTTCTGTCTAACTTTGCAATTGTAGAGCAGGTTGCGCTGTTAGAAACGTTGTATCGTGGCAGGGCCTGCACGACGTTGATGGTCGTCGAGGAACTTCACCAGGGCCTCTATGCCGGATACCATCAGCTTCAGACTGTCGAACAGATCTTGACACCTCTCCATTCCACCGGTTGGTTGCCGGTTCTATCCCTGGACCTCGCTGAAGAGAAGAAACTGTATGCCCAATTATCTCCTCCATTGGCGTCGGGTGAGGCTTCTTGTCTGGCGCTGGCGCTGGCGCGTGGTCTCGTGTTGGGAAGTGACGATCTGGCTGCGCGTCGTATGGCAAGCGGAAGGAATGTGCGTTTGACAGGCACAATCGGTATTCTGATTCGCGCAGTGCGGGAGGAGTATTGGTCATTAGCCAGGGCCAATGAAATTCTTGCCCAGATGATAGCATTGCGTTACCGGTCTCCCGTTGCCAGGTTGGATGACTTGATATAAATCCTACTTTGTTTATACTCAAACCCTTCCTCCGTCTCTGGTCTTCCTGTCTGATTGCCTTCAAGCGCCTGCTCGCGCTGCGTGGACTGGCGCTGGCAATTCTGCTGGGGCTGGTCGTCGTCATCGCCCTGGTGATGAGCATCCCCCTCTACGCCGAGGCGACCTATTACCGGATGTTGAGCGAGGGCTTGTTCTCCGATACGCCCCGGTATCGCGGCCAGACCATTCGCCCCCCGGTGGCCCTGCTTTTTCGCTATTCAGGGTCGTTTACCGGGCCGGTGCAGTGGGAGCACGTCGGCCCGCTGGACAGCTACTTCGCCGACCAGGTGTACCGCGATTTGAAGTTGCCGCCTGCGCCCGACGTACCCGGCGCGCGGATGTTCAATACGGGCACGCTGGGCCTCTTCTCCGCCCAGGATGCCGACAAAGTCACCGAGATACAACCCCGGTATCGGATCGAGCTGGCCTGTGTGGGGCAGCCTGAGCAGCACATTCGCATCCTTGAAGGCAGCTTCCCGGCGGATGCCACGAACCCCGAAGGCGCGTTCGAGATCGCCATCCACAAAACCATCGCCGAGAAGATGGGCGTGCAGATAGGGGAGACTTACATCGCGTATGACCTGCGCGCCATGCAAGGGTATGAGGACGCGCCGGCAAAGTTTGAGATGCGCGTCGCCGGGATATGGGAACCCGCTGACCCCCGTGAAGACTTCTGGGTCTATCAGGTGGCTTTGGAAAACACCCTGTTTGTGTCAGAATCCACTTTCGCCAACCGCATCAGCCCGGCGCTTGAGGACGAAATCTATCAGGCGGTCTGGTACTTGCCGCTGGATGCGGAAAAGCTCTATATGAGCGATATAGCGCCATTGTTGACGCGCATCGAACTCCTGCGGCGCGACGTCACGAAACTGCTGGCGGGGACGAATCTGGATACCGACCCGGTCAAGGTGTTGCAGAGCTATCAGGAAGCCGCCAACGGATTGACCGCGCTCCTCTTTGCTTTCAGCGTGCCCATCCTCAGCCTGATCGTCGTCTTTATCGTGCTCGTCATCACCCTGACGGTAGAGCACCACCGCAACCAGATTGCGATCCTGCGCAGCCGGGGGGCCACCGCATCCCAGGTGAGCAGTATCACCGCACTGGAAAGTGTGGTATTGGGCGCAATTGCTCTGATCGTCGCGCTGCCCCTTAGCCTCCTGCTGGCCTACGCCATCGGCCAGGCGCGCAGCTTCCTGGATTTCTCGCTGGCGACCGACTTGCGTGTGGGGATGACGTGGGCCACGGCGCGCTTCGGCGTCGCAGCGGCGATTTGCGCCGTCATCGCCCAGGTTATCCCGACTTTGGAGGCGGCGCGGCATACTATCGTCACGTACAAGCAGGAGCGTGCCCGCGTCTTGCGCCCCCCCTGGTGGCAGCGCGCCTGGCTAGACGTGCTGCTCCTCATCCCGGCGGGATACGGCGCGTATCTGCTGCGCCAACAGGGTGGGCTGGCGCCGTCCACAGAGATAGCGGCCTCCGATCCGCTGCAAAATCCCCTTTTGTTCCTGGCGCCCGCCTTGAGCCTCTTCGCCCTGGCGCTCGTCATCCTGCGCGTTCTCCCCTGGCTGATGAAGGCGCTGGCCTGGCTGAGCGCGCAGACGCGCAGCGTGGGATTCCTGCTCGCCGCGCGGCAACTGGCGCGCGCCCCTGGCGTCTACGCCGCGCCGCTCGGCCTGCTCATCCTCACCCTGAGCATGGCGACCTATACGGCGTCGCTATCGGCCACGTTGGAAACGCACCTGCACGATCAGCAGTTCTACTGGGTGGGGGCCGACGCGAGCCTGCTGGATACCGGCGACGAGGCCGGCAGCAGCGGCGACAATCTGATGCTGCTCCCGCTCGACGACGACGAAGCGCGTTGGGCTTTTCTCCCGGTGACGGAGTACCGCACGTTGCCCGGCGTGGCGGCATCGGCGCGCCTCGGACGCTACAAGGCGCTGGTGCAGACCGGCGACAGGTTCAAGGCCGGGACGTTCCTCGGCGTGGATCGCCTGGATTTCCCACAGGTCGCTTTCTGGCGCGCGGATTTCGCCCCTGCATCGTTGGGGGAGTTGATGAACGCCCTTGCCATCACCGAGAACGGCGTCTTGCTCCCCCGCGAGTTTATGGAAACGTACTTCTTCAACGTCGGCGACACCCTCAACATCACCGTGGAGGGCTATGACGTCTCGGCGGCGCTCGCGCTCAAGATCGTCGGCAGCTTTGACTATTTCCCGACGTGGTATCCCGACACCGGTCCACTGGTGGTGGGCAACCTGGATTACTTCTTCATGCAGTCTCAGGGACAGCTTCCCTATCGCGTGTGGCTGGACACGCAGCCGGATGTGGATTATGATCACTTGGCTGATGAGATGTGGGAGATGAACCTGGGGGCAGAAGCGATGCTGTCCGCTCCGCAGCGCATCCTCAAAGCGCAGCGGCAGCCGGAACGCCAGGGACTTTTCGGCCTCCTTTCGGTGGGCTTTGGGGCCGCCGCCGTGCTGACCGCGTTGGGCTTCATCCTGTACACCCTCTTCTCGTTCCGCCGCCGCGCCGTCGAGTTGGGCGTGTTGCGCGCCGTGGGCCTCTCCACACGCGCCATGACGGCCTTCATCGCCTGGGAGCTGATTTTTCTCCTCGTCATCGGCAGCGCCGCCGGGACGGGCCTGGGCATCTGGGCCAGCCACACCTTCATCCCCTACCTGCAAATGGGCGCGGACGCGACCGCCTACACGCCGCCCTTCATCGTCGAAATTTCGTGGCCGGCGATCCTGCGCCTTTACGCCCTGTTCGCGGCCTTGTTCGTCGTCGCGCTGGGTGTGTTGGTGCGCTCGCTCATGAAGATGAAGTTGTTCCAGGCCATCAAGATGGGCGAGACGGTGTAGGTACTGGCCCGGTCAACGACTTTTAAAAGATTTGGACGCAGATAAACGCCGATGAACGCTGATTTTTTAAAATTTATCTGCGTGAATCTGCGTGAATCTGCGTCCCATATTTCTTTGTGATTTACTCAGGCACAAGTCTAACGAATAGCAGGTGCTCATCATGAACGAGGTCATTGAAACCAATCGGTTATGTTTACGCCCCTTCGTCGAAGACGACATTGACCCGCTTTTTCTCATCCAAAGCGACCCCATAGCGATGCAATACACCGTCTGCACCAAGACGAGAGAGGCGGCGGCAAGGCGATTGCGGGCATATGCCAGGGAAAAGGACGAGTTGGGATTTGCCCCGTGGACAGTCGTTTTGCGCTCGGAGGACCGGATCATTGGCTGGGGCGGATTGAACGTAGACCCGTTTGATCCGGGGTGGGGGGTAGAGGTCATTTACTTCTTTCATCCTGCCTATTGGGGAAGAGGATTTGCTGGCGAACTCGTGAAAACTTCAGTTGACATCGGATTTGCGCTGCATAGACTGGAAGAAATCAACGCCTTTGCGCATCGGGATAACAAAGCATCCATCCGGGTTCTGGAGAAGAATGGGTTTAGGTATGTGGGTTATGAAGAAAGATTGGAGCGGAATCATTATCGGATAAGTCGAAGTTACACACTATCACAGGAGGAGCCCCTATGAACACCAAAGCCAAAGTAACGTTGACCCCTGAGCAGGAAACCCTGTTGATCACGCTCTACGCCAAAGCCCAACCGGGCAACCCCCTGTTCTTTGACCCGCTGGCGCAGGACATCCTGAATCAGGTGGATTACGACTTCACCCGCCTGCACGTCCCCTACAAGACCGTCGTGCTGGTCTGCCAGCGCGCCAAAAAGCTGGACGCCGTCACGCGGGGGTTCCTCTCCAGCCACCCTGACGGCGTGGTGCTGCAACTGGGCTGCGGCCTGGACACCCGCTTCTGGCGCGTGGACAACGACCGCGTCACCTGGTACGACCTGGACATGCCGCCCGTGGCCGACCTGCGCCGCCGTTTCTTCACCGAAACTGAGCGCTACCACCTGATCGCCTCCTCCGTCACCGATCTCGCCTGGATGGACAGCGTCGCGCCGACGACCCAGCCGGTGCTGGTGCTGGCCGAGGGCCTGCTGATGTACCTGGACGAGGCGGATGTCCGGCGGCTGGTGCTCCGGCTGCGCGAAACCTTTCCGGGCTGTAGGTTGATCGCGGACGTCTTCAGCCGGATGACGGCGCGCGCGGCCACTCACCATCCCTCGCTTCATTCCACCGGCGCGACCCTCGGCTGGGGCCTGGACGACCCGCATGAAGTCGAGACCTGGGCGCCTGGTGTGCGTCTCTTGGAGGAGTGGTACTTCACCCAAGACCCCGACCTGGCCCGCCTCCCTTGGGGGTATCGCCTGGCCTACCAACTGGCGGGCGCCTTCAAAGTGGCGCGGCTGGCGCATCGGATTGTGTATTATCAACTGTGAGCGGAAGAAAGATGAAACCTATCGTGAAATCTACCATTCTGGGACTTTTACTGACCGCCTTGCTTCTACTTGGCGCTGGCCTTGTTTCCGCCAACGCCGCGCCGCCGCCGGCCAAGCTGTGGTTCACCTTCGTGTATTCGACGGAGCCACATCCCCGGCTGGAGGGTGTGCAGTGGGTGGTTTGCGCCGACGAAACGTGTGATCCGCCGGCGTTTGTGCAGACTCACGGCGTCTGTGATCTGCCGGGTTGCGTGTTGGGGGCGCCCTTGCCGCGAGTTACGTTTGCGTGCGCCGGAGAGCTGTGTTTGGCGACGATCCCGTATGGAGAAGCCGGGACTGCTTTTCAACTGATCGCCCAGTTTTCCGACGGAGTGCGCGTCAGTCCGATCACCGCGGGGATGCCGACGAGTTGGAGCGACGATAAAGCCTGGCAGGTTCAGGTGCAGGGAACGGAACTGGTCTTGACAGAAGACGCGGCGTTCGTTGCGCCCGAATCCGCACGCCCCGATTTCCTTACCAGTTTTTTTTTGACCCTTATCGTAGAACTGGTGGTTGCGGCAGCAGTACTATGGTTCTGGAAAAAGTCGGAGCGTAAGCTATTGGGTAAACGGCTATTGTGGGTGCAAGTGATCCAACCGTTTTCATACTTGCTGGCCTGGTCGGTGTTTCCCGCCTGGACGCAATTCCAGCCGCTTTATCGGCGCACACTTAGCTTCTATGTGACGGCGTTGGCGGTTTTCTACATAGCAATGCTGCTGTGGATTTCCCTGTCTAAAGACAAGTCCATGCGCCTCTTGGCGCTGATTGTGACGCTACTATCGTTTCCGGTGACGATAGTTGGCCTCGTTATTATATTTGCTGTGACCGCGTATGGCAATTACGCCGTGGTCGTCCCCGGCCTGCCTTATGGCTGGATGTTGCTACTGACGGAACTCTTCGTTGTCATAACCGAAGCGGCGCTGCTCTTTTTCCTGAGCCGGAAATCCCTCACCCTGGTTGAAGCCGGCGTCCTGAGCCTCGCCATGAACCTCGCCAGCTTCCTGATGGGGCAATGGATTTTTAGCGGATGAAACGCTGGCCGATTATTGCCCTACTGATCGTCCAACTGCTGAGCGGCGTAGTCTTCACGCCGCTCCGTTCTTTCCTGCCGATCTACCTCAACGAACAGTTGGCGTACTCGGCGGCGGCGGCTTCCGTGTGGATCGCGTTGGGGCAGGTCGTGGGGATGGCCGCTTCCATGTTGGGCGGCGCGTTGTGCGATAACCTGGGACATAAGCAGACGTTGGCGCTGGGGCTGGTCGGCTTTGTGTTGAGCAGTCTTCTCTACCTTTCCCCCCTACCAGGATGGGTCATGATCTTGTGGATGCTCGGCAGCGCGGGGATGGCGCTGATCACGCTGGGCGGGCAGAGTTATTTGATTGATGTAGCGCCGCCGGCGCGGCTGGGGATGTTGTCGGCTTTCTACAACTGGGGCTTCACCCTGGGCGGCGCGCTGATCGGTCCCCTCGCCGGCTGGTTGCTGGATTTTTGGAATTACGGTATCTTTGGCGGGGCGCTGGCCGGATTTTCCGCGCTGGGTTGCGCCTTTGCCCTGGGGATGCCGGCCTCGCGCGGCGACTTAACCGGAGTCAGACCGTCTCTCCTGCGCATGTCCGGCGGCTACCGGGACGCTCTGCGCCAGCCGCGCGTCATCGTTCTGGGCCTGCTGCGCTTTCTTCCCACGTGCTACTGGGGCATGGTGATGACGCTGATGCCCCTCCTGATCAAACGCAGCGCGGATAACAACACCGCCGTCGGCCTCTACAGCACCGTCAGCCTGATCGCCGCAGCCATGACGCAGCTCCTCGTCGGGCGGGCCGCCGACCGCTGGGGCCGGCGCATCCCCACCTTGGTGATGCTCGCCGGCGTCGTCACGGCGGCATTGGGATTGGCGCTCTCTGCGCCGCGCCTGTGGGGACTGTACGGCTTCGGCATCCTCGGTGCGTGCTCGGCGTGGTCGCTGTCAACGTTGATGCCGAGTTTGGTAGCCGATGCCATCCCGCCCATAGAGCGCAGCCGGGCACTTGGCGTCATTCACCTTTCGTGGAACGCCGGGATGATCCTCGGCTCCCTACTCGGCGGCGCGCTGGTGGACATGGCGGCCTGCCTGCCTTTCTTCATCGTGGCCTTGTTGAATGGGGGCGCGTGGGCGCTGGCCTATCACTTCTTTGGAACATACCAGAAACGTGAAACGTGAGACCGGCGCCATCAAGTCATCACGTTTCACGCTTCACGTTTCATCATCAGGCATAACACATGGTCGGTTCGAGTGTACACTCGACGGGAGTTGCCATCCGGGCATGGAGATCGGCTTCCAGTGCTGCCCAGACCTTTTGCAACCGTGCCCACAGATCGGTTTTTTGCCCCAGAGTCAACCGCACTAATCGCTCGCGCCGCGCCTCGTCCAGAGCTTCCTGGTGATGCGCCTTGTGTACTTCCAGCATGACCATATTATCTAACATAGTAACCTCCCTTAGGGTGTTTCTGAAGTAGTGAATATTTACTATTTATATGATTATTATATACTAAATTATTCCGAAAAGCAACCTCTGACAAGAGAAATTCTCTATCTTCAAGGAAACCCTTCCCTACTTGCGCATACCCGCAGTTGGACGAAAATGACTATCCGACGACAGGACTAAAGACTACAAGACTACTTCCAAAGGAGTGCAATCAATGACAAAGGACATGGAAAACAAAGTGGCGTTGGTGACTGGCGGCAGTTCCGGCATTGGCCGGGCGACTGCGTTGACATTTGCGGCGCGCGGCGCGACGGTGGTCATCGCCAGCCGCGCGCGCGAACGCGGCGAGCAGGTCGTCGCGGAAATTGAGTCTGCCGGCGGGAAGGCGCTGTGGGTGCAGACGGACGTCTCCCAGGCGGCGCAGGTGGAGGCGCTGTTCAAAACCATCGCCGATGCCTACGGGCGGCTGGACTATGCCTTCAACAACGGCGGCAGCGGCGGCAGGGGCGGCTGGGTGGCGGACATCCACGAGGAGGACTGGGACGCGACGATAGACGGTTTCCTCAAGAGTGTGTGGCTGTGTATGAAGCACGAAATCCCGCTGATGCTCAAAGGGGGTGGGGGCGCGATTGTCAACAACTCCTCGGTGGATGGCTTGCGCGCCTTCCCGTGGGATCCGGTCTACTCCGCCGCCAAACACGGCGTCCTGGGGCTGACGAAATCGGCGGCGCTGCAATACGCCACGCAGGGCCTCCGCATCAACGCCGTGTGTCCGGGGTGGATTCGCACGCCGCCCATCGAGGACCTCTTGCAGCGCGATCCCGGTGCCGACAAGAACCTGCTCCTGCACCAGCCCATCGGCCGGTTTGGGAAGCCGGAGGAAGTGGCCGAAACCGTCGTTTGGCTGTGCTCGGATGCCGCCTCACTGCTCCTCGGCGTGGCCTTGCCGGTAGATGGCGGCTACACCGCCTTGTGAGACAAACTGGACGCAGATAAACGCGGATGAACGCAGATTGTTTGAAATCTACGTTCATCTGCGAAAACCAGCGTCCTGAAAACTTTCGACCTGTGCAATAGCATTACGGAATAGCCTATTTTCTGTCAGCAGATTGAGCAGATTTAGCGGATTAAGAGAAAAAAATCTGCTCAATCTGCTTAATCTGCTGATAAATTTCTCCTTATTGCACAGGTTGAAAATTTACGAAGTGGCTGCCAGCAGGATGACGTGGACGATGTCTACCGCGTCCGCGCCAATGACCTGCACATCGGCGGCGAAGAAGGCATCCACCTGGGCGCGGAGAGCTTCCGCGGTGAGCGGGACGCCCGTGAGCCGGGCTTCCAGGTCTTCGATAGCCTCTTCGGGATGCATGAAGAAATCGCCGGTGAGGGTGATCGCCTGGATCACGCCCTCAACTACATGCAGCCGCACCCGCAGCAGTTTGCCCCCGGCGACTTTGTAATCAGCGTTTGTAAATCCACTCGCGGTTGCCATACCGTTCCTCTTTTAGCTGCGCCGCCAGCGGCTGCTCCGACGCGCTCAATTCCCCTGGCGTCAGCGCAATGTCCAACGCCTCGGCGAATCCGGCGATCATCGCCTGCACGACGACGGCTTTATCCACCGCCCCCAACTCACGCCGGATCGAGGTCACGCGCTCCGCGACGCCGGCAATCAGCTTATCCCGTAGCTTCTCGTTGGGGACTTTGAGCAGGGAGAACATCACGGTCGGGTTCACGTCGCACAGGAGCGTGCCGTGCTGTAGGATGCCGCCGAAGCGCCGCGTCTGCGCGTTGCCCGAAATCTTCCTGCCGTTCACCAGGATGTCGTTGATCGGCTTAAATTCTGCGCTCAATCCCAGGCGCGCAAACCCCAACACCAACCCCCGGCACAACACCGCGTAGGAATCCAGCACTTTGCGCGGCATGGCGGGGTAACTTTCTGGGAGGGTGAGAGAGTAAGTGATCTCGCCGGCCTGATCGTGGTAGACCGCCCCACCGCCGGTCAGTCGCCGGACGACGTCCACGCTCTGCGCGTGGCACGTGGCTTCGTCCACTTCCTGCTCCACGCTCTGGAAGTAGCCGAGCGATACCGCCGACGGCGTCCAGCCGTAAAAGCGCAGGGTACACGGCGACTTCCCTTCAACGACGTGCCGCAGGATCGCCTCATCGGTTGCCATATTGTCGAAGGCGCTGGCGTCGCCATGCACTAACAAACGCCAGGTGGATTGCGATTTGTGATTTGCGATTTGCGATGTCATTGTGGGAGCGAGTGTAACATGGTTTAGAGAGACGGCAACCGGTTTGTTGCGTCAGCCACTCTTCGTGGTATAATTTACCCAACGTGGAGAGGTACCGCAGTGGCCGAACGGGGCGGTCTCGAAAACCGTTGTAGTCTTAGGACTACCGTGGGTTCGAATCCCACCCTCTCCGCCAACCAAGACAGCCTGATCACCCAATCAGGCTGTCTTTTTTTCACTCCCTGCGTTTGACTACTTGACTACACGACTAACGACTTGACAACGCCAGACTATCTCTTTTGCATTTTGTGACTATACTGAGCGTATGAACAAGAACGAGACGTTGGCCCCTTTACAGATTGAACTGCGCGAGGCGATGGCGGGGTGGGGCTGCCCTCTGTGTCGCCTGGCCGACCGCGCCGAGCGCAATTTCATTGATTCCCTCAGCTACGAGCGGGTGCTGGACCTCAAGACGCGCGCGGCGTTGCAGGCTGCGCGGGGATTGTGCGCTGCTCACAGCCGCCAGTGGCAGAACTTGCAGGGCGGGGCGTTGGGGGTGGCGATTGTATACCGCGTGGCCGTGCTGGACTTGCTGCGCGAGACGGAGGCGGCCATGCAGCCGTCAGGCGGATTCCTGCGCCGGGGACGCACCGAGGCGGGGCAGCTTGCCCGCGACCTGGAGACGACCGGCCCGTGTCCGGTCTGCGAGATCGGCCAGGGTACGGCGCAGCGGTTTGCGGAACTGCTGCTTAAAGACATCGCCGTGCCGGAGGTGCAGACGTTGCTGCGAGACTGTGGGGGCTTGTGTCTGCCGCATTTGCGGATGACGCTCTCGCAGCCGGGGGCTGGCAAAGTATCCCGGCTCTTGTTGGAAGCTCAGCGCGCTGCGTGGCAGAGGTTGATCGGGGAAGTGGATGAATTCATCCGCAAAAACGACTACCGCTTTCGCCACGAAGCGCTGACCAACCAGGAAGCCGATTCCTGGATTCGCGCCATAGATACCCTCATCGGGCGCTCCTAACTCCTCACTCCTAACTCGCCACTCGCTACTCGCTTTTCACCGGCAGCAGCACCGTCACCCGCAGCCCCGGATGTTCGGGATCCGCCGAGATCGGACTTTCCCCAAAGACTTGACCGCCATGCGCTTCCACAATGGCCTTGACGAGGGCCAATCCTAGCCCTGTACCGCCGTAGCGCCGTTTGGCGCTGCCATCCACCTGGTAGAAACGCTCGAAAATTTTATCCAGTTTTTCCGAGGGCACCCCGATTCCCGTATCGCTGACCATGAGCGCCGCCTTTGCGCCCCGCGCCTGGAGCGCCACTTCGATCTCCCCACCCTCTGGGGTGAACTTGAGGGCATTGCCGATGAGATTGTCCAGCACGCGATGCATCTGGAGGGGAATGCCCCAGAGGATGATCGGCTGCTCTGCCGTAGCCGCCCGCACTGTGACGTTCTGCACCTTGCTCTGGTTTTGGAATTCTTGGACGACGGTGCGCACCAGCTCCTCAAGATCGAGAAATTCAAAGTCGGCTCTTTCATCCTTGTCTCGATCCAGTTGCCAGAGCAGGGTGATGTTTTCGACCAGGGTGCGCAGCATTTTGCTGCGCCGGGCGATGATGTCAATTGCCTCTTCTTGTTCCGCTGCAATCGGCCCGAGCGCGCCTTCCTGGAGCATGACGGCGTACCCCATCACCAGTCCCAACGGCGTCCGCAGTTCGTGCGAAATGTTCTGGATAAGCTCATCTTTGATGCGATCCAATTCTTCCTGCCGGCGCAAGGCTTCGGCCATGACGTGGGCTTGATGGGCGGCGGCTTGATAGAAGCGGGCATTTTGCAGCGCCAGGGCCACCGGCACCCGCAAAAATTCAACTAACCGCCGGTCTTCCTCACTGAAGGCCGCCGGTTCCGCACTGAGCAACGAGATTACACCGATCAATTCGCCATGCACTTCCAGGGGCACATCGAGCGCGGAAGCCACCCAGTCGTCTACGCCGGGAACGGGGACCCAGCGGGAGTCCTGATGAACGTCGGGGAGCAGCGCCGATTCGCGGTGTTGGACAACCCAATTGGCGAGACCCGTTGTGTTGCCGTCATGCAGATCGTCGTTGAGTTTGTTTACGTCTTCCGGCGTGATACCCTGTCCAGAGATGATGCTCAACTGCTTTGCCTCCGGATCCCATTGGCTGATAATTCCCTGGGAAGCGTTCAACATCACGCCGAGATGTTCCAGGGCGCGGGCGGCCACTTCTTCCAGTTGCAGGGTCTCTGAAAGCGACTGCGACAGACGATTGAGCATGGTGAGGTGCTGCCGCTCTTCTTCCAGTGAGGCGATCAGGCGCAGGTGTTCGATGGTGGCGGCGACGTAGTCCGCAAAGCGCTGGAGGTGCTGGGCGTCCTCTTCGGCAAACCGGTCGGGTTCCCAACTGTCAATGTTGAGGAAGCCGATCACTTCGCCGCGCACGATGAGCGGCATCCCCAGATAGGCGCGCACGATGTTTTTGGTCGGATTGGGCGTCCACAAGTCTGAGCGGCTCGTGTCGTTGATGAGGAGTGAGGCGCGGGTTTCCAACATACGCTGGAAAGTGGCGTCCAGGCTTAGGCGTGGGCGGGGGGACTTTGTATCTTGAGGATACCCCTCTTCAGCCGTGCGCTGAAGCCAGCTTCCTTGCAGCAGGTAGATGTTGGCAGCGTCGCCGGGAACGATACGCAGGGCCAGTTGTACCGCCTTTTCCAGCGCCTCATCGGGAGTGCGCACTTGGGACATGGCCAGCCCGGCCTCCGACAGCGCCTCGAGTTGCTGCCGGGAATGTTCCCGTTCGGTCACGTCCAACACGGTGGCGATGACCGCCGGCCGCCGGGCGTGAATCGTGCGGGCGGCGTGCGCCTCCACCGCGAAGCTGCTGCCATCCTGTCGCAGCCCCTTGAAAATATCCCGCACGGTGCGTTGATTGCCGCGTTGGATTTGCTGCACGGCTTCCACTATGCTGTTACGGTGTTCCGGCGCGATCATACGGGCCAGGTCGAGCTGATCGATCATGGCTTCCGGCGTCTCGTAACCGAACATTTGCGCGAGGGCCGGATTGGCATAGCGCACCAGATCGCCTTGAATGAGGACAATTCCCACCAGCGCGTTTTCGGCCAGCCGCTTGAAACGCCCCTCGGAGATGCGCAGCGCATCTTCGGCTTCGCGCCGGCGATTTTCCAGGTCCATACTTTCCAGCGCGAATCCAATGTCTACCGACAGTTCTTCGAGCAGCAGGATTTCCTGTTCGTCAAACACCTGAGGATTAAACGTACAGGCATTGAGAATGGCCGAGACCTCGTCGTGGACGAAAATCGGCACGGCGGCTGTGATCCAGGAAGGGGCGGCGACTCCCTTGCCCTCGGGCCGGCTGACGATGGCCTGCTTTTGTGCGACGGCTTGCCGGGCCGCAGCCGGGTTGAAGGGCGCCTGCGCGATCCACGTCTGCAACTGCTGCGGGTGTCCTGTAGGGTTGCCGCAGGAAATGGACGGATACAAATCGCCATGCCGAAATTCGCCGATCCACAGTGTTTCATAGCCCCGTTCCTCAACGATAATGTCGCCGATGACCTTGAGCAACTTTTTGCGGTCGGTGCGAATTTGCAAGATGGCGTGGTTGACACGCTGGACCGCTTGCAACGCCGGGTTACACTGGCGGGATTGATTGGTCATAATTCCCTCGCTTTACCGGTGCGCGGCCTGAACCAGCTCTCGCGCAATACGGTTGTGGCGTTCAATCACCGGCGGCAGATGCAAGGTGAGGAGTCGCCCTTCGGCGACAACCACGCGCCCATTGATGATGGATAAATCCACCGGCTGCGGCTGGCAGAAAACGGTGGCAGCCATAGGATCGTGGACGGCGCCGCCGGCATACGTCAGCGCGTCCAACCGCAAGCCGATGCAATCCGCAGCCTTGCCGGGCGCCAGTTGGCCGATGTCGGCGCGCCCCAGCACCTCCGCGCCGCCGCGCGTGGCGATCCACAACGCTTCCGCTGCGCTTAACCCGGCAGGATTGCCCATCACGCGCTGCAACAGGAGCGCCAGGCGCGCCTCGGCCAGCAGATGCGAGCCATCGTTGCTGGCGGAGCCATCCACGCCCAGCCCCACCGGCACGCCCGCGTCGAGGTATTGCCGCACCGGCGCGATGCCCGACGCCAGCCGCATGTTGCTCGATGGGCAGTGCGCCACGCCCGTGTGCGTTTGCGCCATCTGGCGGATTTCCGCCGGGTTGATGTGGACGCCATGGGCGAACCACACGTCATCGCCTACCCAATCCAGCGACTCGGCGTACCCCACCGGGCGATACCCGAACTTCTCCAGGCAGAAGGCTTCCTCGTCCTGCGTCTCGGCCAGGTGCGTGTGCAGTTGGACGCCGTAAGCGCGCGCCAGCTTCGCCGACTCGCGCATCAAGTCCTGCGTCACCGAGAACGGCGAGCACGGGGCGACGACGATCCGGGTCATCGCGTAGTCCTGCGCGTCGTGGTAGGTTTCAATGGCGCGCTGCGTGTCTTTGAGGATGAAGTCTTCATCCTCCACGACGCGGTCCGGCGGCAACCCGCCTCGGCTCTCGCCCAGGCTCATCGAACCCCGGCTGGCGTGGAAACGCACGCCGATCTCTTGCGCCGCGCGGATTTCGTCATCCACGCGAGCGTCATTGGGATAGATGTAGAGATGGTCGGACGTGGTCGTGCAGCCGGAGAGAATGAGTTCCGCCAGCCCAACGAGCGCGCTGACATAGATGGCCTCGCCGGTCAGCCCGGCCCAGATGGGGTAGAGGGTTTTAAGCCATTTGAAGAGCACCGCGTCCTGCGCCGCCGGCACGGCGCGGGTGAGCGTCTGGCACAGGTGATGGTGGGTGTTGACCAATCCCGGCAGCACCACCATCCCGGCGGCATCAATGACCTGATCGGCGGTCGCGGGCAAGTCCGCGCTGGGGCCGACGCGCTCAATGACATTGTCGCGTATCCACAGACCGCCGTCAGGAATCTGGCGGCGTTGATCGTCCATGGTGACTAACATCGTCGCGTTTTTAAGCAATAGAGTGGACATACTTCATCTCCTTTTGAATAACCGGCCTTCCCCCCTAAGTGTATCATAACCTATCTTTACAGCAATAGCCGAAAGGAGAGCCGGGTGGTTGCCAAAGAAAGTGCATTTTGCCCCATACAAAACCAAATTTTCTCCGTATAATGAGAGTATAGATTTTGATCCTACCATTCCGTAAATCCTGTTATTCTTGGGAGGAGGGTACATTGATGAAACACAGTTATGCGGGTCTGATATGGCTGTTGCTTTTGAGTATGGTGGCGTCGCCATTGCCGGGATTGACAGCCCCGCCGCCCCCGCAGGCGACGGCGCGCGCGCTGGCTTACCTGGCCGCCGACTTGCCGCCAGACCTGGTCGTCCACAGCGTCCAGGTGACGGAAGATGTGGCGACCGTGTGCCTTGAAGCGCCGCCGGCGTCCCTCGCTGCTGACGCCGGCATGGGCGCCGAACTGGCCGTGGAAGCTGTCCGCCGCGCCTTGACACCGCTGGCCTGGCGCGAGCTGTCCGTTCAGGCCGTAGACCCCGCGACCGGCCTCTGCCGTCCCGTCTCCGATTTCCTGCCGGACGCCTTCCCGACTACGGACCACGGGTTACAGACTATGAATAATGAATTACGAATTACGACTTATGGCTCAGGCGCGCTTTCCGGCAAAACCGTTTACCTCAGCGCCGGCCACGGCTGGCAGTGGGGCCGGGATTACAGCGCGGATTACCCGGCGCGCTGGTCTACGCAGCGCGGCATCTACCAGGGCATCATCGAAGATCACAACAATGCCGAAGTGGTGGATCAGTATCTTATTCCCTACCTGGAAAACGCCGGCGCTACGGTCATCCCCGTGCGCGAGCGCGACTGGAACGCGGCGCGCGTTATCGCCGACAACGACGCCGGCGCCCCCACCTACACGGAAAGCGGCGCGTGGGCTACGGGCGAAGTCACCGGCTACGTGGGCGGAACTTACCGCCTGGCGACGACGGTGGCGGACACGGCGACCGCGACCGCGACCTGGGTGTTGGCCGCGCCGCAGCAAGGAACTTACGCTCTGTATGCCTGGGTGCGCCCCTACACCGACCGCGCCCCTGACGCGCACTACACCATCCAGCACGCAGGGGGTGTGGCGGAAGTGTTCCTGGACCAGGCCGGCGACCCGGAGACGTGGCGCTACCTGGGGACGTTCCCCGCCTATGTCGGGCCGTTGACCGTCACGCTGGACAACCGCTCGGCTGCGCCGGGCCTCTCGGTGATGGCGGATGCCCTGCGGCTCGGCGGCGGGGTCTTCGACGCGCTGACCGGCATTGACACACTCGCGGCCACCCCGCCCAATAAGCCCTGGTGGGAATCGTCCACGCGCTATTACGCGCAGTGGGTGGGATTGAATCCCGACGACTGGTCGTACTTCAACGACATTGTGGGCCGCCCCATCTTCGCGCGCTGGCATCAACTCACCGGGGCTGCCGACGCGGTCTTCATCTCATGGCATACCAACGGCTACAATGGCACCGCGCGCGGCACGGAGTCCTACGTCCACAACAGCGAGACGGTCCCGCGCACGGAGGGCAGCCTGGCATTGCAGCAGGCCGTCCATGACGAATTGATCAACGACATCCGCGCCGGGTGGGATGCCGCCTGGACCGATCGCGGCAAGAAATCCGCCAACCTGGGTGAAGTGCGGATGCTGTGGGACAGCACTGCGGCCGCGCGCGTACCCGGCGTGCTGCTGGAAGTCGCTTTCCACGATCAGGTGGACGACACCAACGCCCTCAAGGACCCGCGTTTCGCCCAACTAACGGCGCGGGCGGTCTACCAGGGTATCGTCCACTACTTTGAGACGCGCGATGGCGTGGCCCTGTTGGAGTTGCCGGAGCCGCCGACGCACCTGCACGTCCAGAATGTAGGCGGCGGCGCGGTGCGCGTCGCATGGTCGCCCGCGCCGACCGATACCATCGGACTGACGGGTGACGCCGCCACCGGCTATCGCCTCTACACCAGCCCCGACGGCTTTGCGTGGGGCGCGCCCGTCGCGGTCAGCGGCACAAACTACACGTTGACCGGCTTGACGCCGGGCGCGGAGGTCTACGCCTACGTCACATCTGTCAACGCCGGCGGCGAGTCGCTGCCGACCGAGGTGTTGGGCGCGCGGGTGGGAGACCCCACGCTGTTGATCGTTAACGGCTTCGACAAGCTCGCGTATACGCAACTACCCTGGGACGACGACCCGCTGGTCGGCAGCAGCCGGCGGCTGTGGCTCACGCACATCAACCGGCGGGCTTACGTGGTGCATCACGGGCAGGCCGCGCCCGCGCTTTACGCCTGGGACAGCGCCAGCAACGAGGCGGTGAGCGCCGGGTTGGTTGCGTTGGGCGATTATCCCATGGTGGATTGGATTTTGGGCGAAGAGGCCAACGAGGTGGATGGTACGCTCAACGCGGCGGAGCGTGCGGCGCTGGCGGCGTTTGTGGCGGAAGATGGCGCGCTGCTCATCAGCGGTTCGGAACTGGCGTGGGACTTGGTAGATCAGGGACGCGATCCTGACTTTTTGCGTCAAGTATTGCGCACCGATTACGTTGGCGACGACGCGGAAACGTACAGCGTGATGCCCACATCCGCAGGGGCGTTGGTGGGACTGCCCACTTTCTACTTTGACGCCTCCGGCGAGTACGACGCCGACTCTCCCGACGTGCTCACGCCCTATTCGGGCGGCGGCGGGACCGTGGCGCTGACTTACGCCACGGGCGGCGCGGCGGCGGTGCAATATGAGGCGGGCTGCGCGCGGCTCCTGGTCTGGGGCTTCCCCTTTGAGAGCGTGCGCCCGGAATCGCGCCCGGCGGTGATGGCTGCCGCGTTGGATTTCCTGGACGTGTGCGCGGCGACGCTCAACACGGTCATCACGACGCCGCAGCCCGGCGGCTATTACAGCGTCACGCCGGAATTTGCGGGAACGGCGGCCGGCGCAGGACTCACGCGGGTGGAAGTGCAGGTACAGCGCGGCGACGGCGCGTTCTGGGATGGCGCGGCCTGGGGCGTGGCGACGTGGCTCACGACGACGGGGACGCTCGCCTGGACGTATCCGCTGCCGCTGCTGTCTGACGCGGCGTACACCCTCACGGCGCGCGCGGTGGCGGAGCAGCCCGACGACACGCCCGCGCAGATTGCCTTCGTCTTCGACGCCACCCCGCCGCTCTCCCCGACGCAACTCATACCGCAGGGAACGTTCTCCCTGGTATTGTCGGGGCTGCATTGGATCGCGCCGCCGGACACGGGCAGCCCGTTGATCTATCAGGTGGAACTGGATGATCAGTTGTACGTTGCAACTGCTACACAGTTGGATGTGATGCTGCGCAAGGGGACGCATTTCTGGCGCGTGCGGGCGATAGACGCCGCCGGGAACGTCGGCGCGTGGAGCGCTTGGGCGGCGGTGGTGATTGAGTATGAGGGACAAGAGATTTATCTGCCGCTGGTGTTGCGCGCTTACACGGTCCCGCAGTCGGCCTGCGATCTGACATTGGATTCCGGCTTCGAGACGGCGGATGGCTGGGGCTACAACGCGCTGGCGGTGCGCACCGGCGAGATTGTCCACAGCGGCAGTTATGCCGCGCGGGTGGGGATTCCGCCCGGATCGCCCGGCCAAAGTGTGTACTCTTCTATCTCACAAACGTTGTGGCTGCCGGCCTCCGCCGCGACGATTACATTGAACTTCTGGGCTTATCCCATTGCCGAGGAGCTGACAGACGACTACCATTACGTCACCCTGTGGGATGGGGAAGGGGAGGCGCACACGCTCTCGACGCACACCAGCGACGCGCGCGCCTGGGAACTGCGTTCCTTTGACCTGAGCGACTACGCCGGGCAGCGTGTCCAGCTTTTCATCGGCGCGCGCAACGACGGGGACGAGGCCACGGCGGCGCTGTACGTAGATGATGTCCAGGTAGAGAGTTGTCCCTAGGAAAAAATATACCCCCCGCCGGCGACTCTTACGAGTCTCGACGGGGGGAAGGAGAGGAGGATCCCAACATCGGGTTGCCCAGACCCAATGTTGTCCACAAAGTTAGATCGCCGCTTTAAACCAGCATGGCGATGGGAACCGTAAAGTAGAAGGTGCTGCCTTTGCCCACGGCGCTTTCTACCCAGATGCGGCCGCCGTGCATTTCGATCAGGTTCTTGGTGATGGCGAGTCCCAGCCCGGTTCCTGGCTGCTCGCGCACCTGCGGGTCGTTGGCCCGGAAAAACTTCGTAAACAACTGGGTTTGATCCTGCGGGCTGATGCCCACCCCAGAATCTGTGATCGCGCAGCGGATGAAATCCGGCTCCTCTGGTGAGAGCCACACGCGCACGGCGATGCTGCCCTGGTAAGGACTGTACTTGATCGCATTGCTGAGCAAGTTGATCAGCGCCTGGGTCAGTCGCGCCTTATCCGCGTGAGCGTTTGGCAACCCGTTCCAGACGTTCAGGGTGAGCACCTGTTGTTTGGCCTCGGCCAGGTCACGCACCGTTTCCACCGCTTCATCCAGCGCTTCGCTGAAGACGATGGGGCGCGGCGAGATGCTGAGTTGGCCGGTTTCGATGCGCGAGATGTCCGTCAGGTCGCTGATCAGCAATTCCATGCGCTGCGTGTTGCGGCGGATCGCGTCCAAAAATTCTTGCTGTTGCGCGCTCAAAGTTCCCAGTTTGCCGTTTTTCAGCATGTCGGCGTATCCCTTGAGGGAGGTCATCGGCGCGCGCAGTTCGTGCGAGACGATGCTGACGAATTCCGATTTGGCGTGGTTGGCCTGGCGCAATGCCTCGTAAAGTCGCGCGTTTTCGACGGCGATGGCGACGTTGTCGGCGACGCGCAGCACAAATTCCAACTTGTGTGGGCGGATGCCGCGCTCTTCGGCCAGCAGGTACAGCGCGCCGATGGGGCGCTCGTCCCGCAGCAGCGGCAGGATCATCCGCTTCTCGTCAATGATCGGCTTGTGGGTGTAGATGCTGCGCAGCACGCTCATATTTTCCGGCACGACTGCGCCGCTGTGCGCCACCCAGCGAATGCCCTCCTCGGCGACCAGCCCCAGCGCGCCGGATTCGGCCCCGGCGGCGGCGATGGCCCACGAGATACTGCGTTCCATCACCCGTTCAAATTTCAGGCTGGTGTTCAAATCGCGCGCCATTTCCTGGAGGATGGTCAACTCACGCACTTTTTCGGCCAGCACCTGATCGGTCTTCTTGTGTTCCTGCGCGTTGGCGAGGGCGCTGGCGGCCTGGTTGGCGAAGGCTCCCAGCGTGGTGATGTCCTCTTGCGTGAAGACCCCCGCGCGCGCGCGATTGTCCAGGTAGACGACACCCAGCGGGTCGCCTTGATGGATGAGCGGCGCGCACAGGACTGAACGCAGCCCGTAGGCGACGATGCTGCTGCTGTTCTGGAAGCGCGGGTCAAGTTGGGCGTTGGAGGTCAGGATGGGCCGCCCGCGCTGGAGCGTCTGCTCCACGACGTTGTAACTGAACTTCACGTCTTCTTCAGTGAACTCTTCCCCGGTGTTGGTACTGGTCAATTCCACCTGAAGCTGGTTGTTGTCGTCAATGAGGATCAGCATCCCCCGCTCGGCCTCGGTGATCAGGATGACGGCGTCCAGCACGGATTGGAGTGTGTGCCGCCAATCCAGCGAGGCATTGATCGTGTGGGAGGCTTCGTAGAGCAGGTTCAATTGCACGCTCTTTTCCAGCATCATATCGGTCTGCAACTCGCCCACCAACTTTTCCCAGTGCTGCAAATAGCCGGCCAATTCCTCGCGGGAGCTGCCATTCAGCACGGCGATGCGCTGCTGGCGAATGGCGTTTTGTAGTTCCGCCAGTTTCTCTTTAGCCTGTCCGACGCCAGTTTTCAAGCGCTCCATAGGATTCCTCGCTTTTGGGGGGCATGACTGCTCCGCTGGTGGACCAATCCCAGAGCCAGTAGGCCAATCCGCCCCACGGTTGCCAGTTTTGGAAGAGTGCGCGGACCTTTTCAGGGGTGGCTTGCGCCTGTTCGCCCAGATAGAGACCTACACGCTGTTGGGCATGATAATCCACCGGGATGTAGTCGTAACGTCCCAGATAGAGCATGGCCCGCCCAATGTCTTCATTGCCTAAGTCCAGTATTTGTCGCAAGTTGATTTCAAACGCGGTCAGGGTCAGGTGGGGGGCGAACCACCCCTCGCTCTTCGTTTTCTGTGCCTGAAACAAGGTGGTGATTTTATGGATGCCCCGCGCCAGCCGCGTTCCCAGTATCTTCTCCTGTAACGCCATCTCGCCGAGCAGTTGCCGGGGGGTGGGAAAGGCGTTCAGGGTGGGGTTGCTTGGCAGCGGATCGCCGAAGCGATCCACCAGCCAGGAGACGGATGGCACATAATTCTTCTCGGGATTAAAGATCAGGACGGCCGCCTTGACGATGTCCTCAAACATCGTGGCGCCGCGCAACTGCAACGCTCCTTCACGCGCGGCGGCAGCCAGTTGGGGCGTCGTGCGCGCCTTGTCCAGGAAGGCCTGGAGATTCTCGCCGATGCGCAGCATCCGCCAGACTTTCTGGCTGATCTCTTCGGTTTCCTTGCTGTCGAGCCGCGCGTCAGTGCGAATGACGAGACCGGTGGACGTCTGCGAAATGGTCAACTCCACCGTGTGCCCGGTGCTTAGCCTTTCTACCCGGTACAAAGTAGATTCTTTGGCGCCGACGCTGAACGGTGGACACAAGAGCCGCTCTGATCGCGCGAGCACTTTGTCCAGTGCGAATGATTCGGATACCGTTAAAATCCAGTGCATGGCTGTTCCCTTCATCTGGCTTTAGGATAGCATAGGAGCAGCAAAATAGGGGTTTCAGAGAAGTTACGAATTGGTAAACAAAAAAGTAGAGCAGATGACAGTTCATCCGCTCTACAGGTGGTCTTTCTTATGTTTTGGGGCGAGCGAAGCTC
>DAOUGD010000059.1:0-2832 GCA_034429475.1 Anaerolineae bacterium | reverse complement strand
ATCCGCACGGCGCTGGGGGAGTACAACTTTGCCGCGAAGATTGATAACCCGGCAGCCGTGGCGGTAACGCTGAACGGGCTGGATGGGGCGGCGGCGACCACACTGCCAGCCGACCACGATACGCCGATTGTGTGGGGGGCGTGCGCGTACTGCGTGCAGGCGCGGGCGGTGGACCGGGCGGACAGTTTGAGCCTGGGGGCAGACGCGGTGAAGCTGAAGGCGTGGGGAGATGACCGGCTGCGCGAGTTCAAGATTATGCTGGGCACGCTGTTCCCTGCCTATCTTGTGGCGGCGCTGTCAGCGGGGTCGGGGGGCGGAACGGACCCGGCGCTGAGCG
The DNA here is from genome assembly GCA_034429475.1 of Anaerolineae bacterium. Taxonomy (GTDB): domain Bacteria; phylum Chloroflexota; class Anaerolineae; order B4-G1; family SLSP01; genus JAKQHY01. Next base: position 2,495 of record DAOUGD010000059.1, on the reverse strand, counting down.
CGGCGCAGATTGCACTGCTGACTGCGCAGGCCGCGCACCTGACCGGGCAGGAGAGCCGCGAGGCTGCGGCGGCGGTGCAGGCCGCGGCGGACCGGGCGGCGGAAGCCGCGCGCCTGGCGGATTTGCGGGCCGCGATTGATCCGGCGTGGGGATCGTGGGCGGACGATGTGTGAGCAGTCGATCAGTCAATCAGTCAATCAGTCGGTCAGTCGATCAGTCGATTAGTCGATCAGTGAGCGGTCAAGTAGGGAACACGAATATCCTGATTACTGCTCACTAATCACTGATCACTAATCACTATCCCCAAAGGAGAATCTATGTATCTAATCCGTTTGAACAGCGTGATGGAAGCGAGCCCGCTGACGCTGACGCCGGGCGGGGTGTTTGTGGGGTTTGGGAATGCGCTGATGGTTCCGTCCAGTGGACCGGGCGAGACCATCGAGCAGGAGATTGACGTGCAGTTCTCGGGCACGCCCGCGCAGATACAGAGCGCGTGCAAGCTGCTGAGCGCGTGCGTGGAGAACGCGGCGGCGCAGGCAGAAGGGCCGATGAGCTCGCCCTATTACCTGGAAGTGCAGGTGAGCGCGGGCGAAGCGATTTACCGGAGCCTGGTCTATGATGGGCGGATTGAGTGGGGCGCGACTGGCCTGGACACGCGCGAATACGGCGACCTGTCTTGCAAGCTGCGCCTGGTGCGGGCCAACTGGTGGGAAGCCTCGACGGAAGTGAAGATCATCGATAATGCACTGGTCACCAACCACCGCGACGGGGGGCACAGCAACGTGGCCTACAAAGCGGGAGACGCGGCGGACGATTGGGACCTGCCCAGCACGGCGCGGGTGGTGTTCAGCCTGGATACCGCCATCACCGGCGCGCCTTCGCTGTTCGCGGGCCTGCGCAGCAACAAGGGCGGCGGCAATTTGGATTTGTTCCGCGAGGGGCAGGAAGGCGCAGCCGGAGCAGGGGTGACCGGGACAACGGTGAGCAACGCCGACAGCAGCGACGGCAGCTACATGAACCTGGCCTGGAGCGGAGCGAGCGCCGTGCGCCTGTGGTACGTGGACCTGGACGCGGTGAACCTGACGATGGCCAAGGGCTACCCGTTCCGGATTGTGGCGCGGATCGCGGACGGGGGCTATGCATCGGGGGCAACCGAAGCGCTGTGGCATTATTGGGAGATTGCCTACGTGGACGGCGGGGGGGTGGAGCGGGTGATTTACCAGACTCCGGGCGGGTACCTGCCGACCCTGCGGGAAATGATTTTGGGGCCGGTGGTATACCTGCCGCCGTGGGCGCTGCCGTACGGGACTTCCTCGCCGCAGCTGCGGGTGAGCTTGAAAGGGCAGGCGGCGGGGTCGGGCGCGCACGCGCTGAAACTGGATTACGTGGATATGTGCCCGGTGACGGGCTGGCGCTACTACAAGCCGGTGTTGAAATCGTACACGCTTTCCGTGGACGACGCGGGCGGGTCGGGGATGGTGGGGCCTGCGGGCGGGGTAGTGACGCACACGGTAGACGGGCCGCCGTTCCTGCTGCAGCCGCGCTGCATGGCGCAGTTTCAGTTTTACCTGTTCTGGGCGGGGGCGGCTGGGCAGGTGGCCAGCGCGAACCTGGCCGGGCATGTGACGGTGTATCACAGGCCGAGGAGGAGGAATTTGTGATTGGGGAATAGTCGATCAGGCGATCAGGCGATCAGTGAGCAGTCGATCAGTCAATCAGGGATCAGTCGATCAGTCGATCAGTCAATCAGGGAGCAGTCAATCAGGAAACACGAGTGTCCTGATCACTGTTCACTAATCACTGATCCCTAATCCCTAATCCCTAATCTCTAACAAAAAGGTGTGAGTCATGGGAAATGAATTGAGCGTGTCGTTTGACAAAAGGGATTTTAGCGGCCCGGCGGGGCTGTCTGGCTACACCTTCCAGGTGGAGCGGTTGAACTGGCGGGCGGTGGGGGGGCCGTGGAGCGGGCGAGTCAGAGTCACGGCGGGCGCGGTTTCAGCCGTTGGGACGGCGGCGCTGCCCAGGCTGTGGGCGCTGACGGACCTGCTGCGCTGCCCGGCGACGGTGAGCGACAGGGGGCCGGCCTGGTGGGGGTACGTGAGCGCGGTGGAAGTGCATGCACCAGCCGCGCCAGGCGGGAGCGAGATTGTAACGCGGGTGGAACTGGACGCGATGTGGAACCGGGTGATGGTGGAATACTTCACCTATCACCCGATTGACCCGGCAGGCGTGCGGCATTTGACCAGCATTGGACAGTGGGCGGAGAGCGTGGCCAACTATGGGGCCAAAGAGCGGGTGTTCACTGCGCCGGGGTTTATGGTGGACGCGCAGGCGGCGAGCTACATGCAGACCATGCTGAACATGTACGGTCAGCCGGTATGGGCTGCTGAAAATGGCACAGGCACGGCTGGCTACTACGCGGTGGTAGAACTGCGCGGCTGGTGGGAAACGCTGGACTGGAAGTTTTACAGCGACAGCCGGGGGCGGATTGG
>DAOUGD010000058.1:0-71059 GCA_034429475.1 Anaerolineae bacterium | reverse complement strand
CGGGCGGTGTACCGCCCGCGAAAACACTGCTTCAATTTCTACCCTTCAGGGTGAGCTTTGGATTACCAGTCCGCCGGCGGATGGAAGTTGGCGTCTGCTTCGTACAGCGCGCGAAGGGCGGCGTCATCGGCGGCGGAGCCGGAAGCGTCGGCGGCGCGGATGAGGGCGGCAACGCGATCCATCAGCGCGTAGGTGGGTTCGACTTGCTCCGGCGAAAGCTCAACCAGGTAACCCCAGCCGCCGTCCCACGGCAGGATTTCGACCTTGCTGAACGCCAGGAAGTCGCGCAGCAGGTCGCCGCGCACGAATTCCATGCCGTGCCACTCGAAGATGCCAAAGTCGTCGGGGTTGGCGGCGCCGCTGCGGCAGAGCTGCCACGCATCCCCGCCGACAATGAAGCGGTTGCGCGGCGTGTCCAGCGGGTCGAAGTCCAGTTTGAGGGCTTCCTGCATCATGGCGTCGAGTTGCGCGTCCACCAGAATCCAGCGGGATTGCGCCGCGTTCCAGTACTCGCACACCCAGTGATCTTCGTAGTGGTCGGGGATGAAGTAGGTGCCGAAGCCGCAGCGCGCTCGCGCCGGGATGCCCTGATGCCGCAGGATCGCCGCCAGCATCACGGAGAAGTCGCGGCAGTTGCCGACGAGCTTGCGGTCGTGCGGGCGCGCCTCCGTGAGCGGGCGGTCGTCCAGTTCCAGCATCCGCGCCAGTTGCTTATCCACGCGGCGCAAGTTCACCTCGGCCTTGCGCTCGTCGGTGAGTTTCAAGCCGTAGGCTTCTGCCCAGAAGATGTGAACCATCACCCCTTGCAGGGTCTTCACCAGCGCCGGGAGGTCGGTGGGCAGGTCATCGAACAGGTGCGCGTAAGGGCCGGGATCGGTCATCGGGCCAGGTTGGGTGTAATAGGTCAAAATGTCATCTTTCATTGTTTGAGTCTCCTTTGAGGAAGTTTTGAGTCCAAAGTCAGATGTGGACCAAGAACTATATGACGCCGGAGTGATTTGCGTGACAGAGAGAACCACGTCTCCAGGTAAATGGCGAATTGCTATTCCTCTTTATCCCTGCCAGTAACTCCCCTGAATCCCTTCTTGATCCAGGTATGCCGCCAGCCGCCCGATGTGATACTGTCCATGAAGCAGCCCGTACATCAGACGATGGTAGACGTTTCGAAAATCGCTCTCATCATAATGATCGGGGCCATTCAGTTCATCGAGCGTCATTGTATTGAAGATTTCATCAATACGGGCCTGGGTTTGCGTGGCATATTCGAGGGCTGCTGCACGCTCACACATGTTGTTGGGCGGTGTGAATGTCCGAGGATCAATGTCTTCGCCAAAAGGTTGTATGGCAAAGGTCTTGTCTTTGCCGCCCAGGAAGTTGTGCAGCCAGAAGAGGGCGTGGTAGGCTTCGCGCCAGAAAGTCAAAAAGTCTGCGCCCGCGAATTTCTTTTTCCAGATTTCATCCGTGCAGGCCTTGACCACACCTTGATACATCGCCAGTGTGGTGTGATATTGTCTTTGCAGTTCTGCGATCAGTGGATCCATATTCTATGCTCCTTTCAGCGTTTTTTTAATAGGTAACCCAAATTGTCGGTTTTAGAATAGGCCACGGAAAAACACAGAAGAACACGGATTTTTCTTTCTAGAATTTGTCCGTGTTTGTCCGGTTCTTCTGTGTCCTATTAAGTTTAGCATTAGGTAGCAATTTGGGTTAGGCGATCTATGCCGGCTCAAGCGCTGCCCATTCCGCGTTGGTGATAGCGAATTCGCCACAAGCAATCTCTGTCAATCCCAATCTTTTGAGCAACTTGAGCGACTCTTCATTGTCTGGGTGCGTGCCGGTGAGTATGTGATCCGCTACCAATGAGCCAAACACATAGGCCATAGCCGCCCGGCAAGCTTCCGTGGCGTACCCCTGCCCGTGATAACTGGGATGGAACACGTAGCCGAGGTTATGCACACGCTCTTCTTCTTCTCGCCGTTCGATGGCGACAAGCCCAATGATCTGGTCGGTGGATTTCAGGCAAACCGCGAGATACCCATCACCGCCGGCAAACCATGATGTCATCCCTTTGACCTCTTCCTCAGAGGTGGGCCACGGGTCTTCGTATTTGGCCCATTTGGAAGCCCGGTACGCGACGGCTAGTTCTTGAAGTTCTTGCCAGTCGTCGGGACGGAAGTTGCGGATGATGAGTCGGTCAGTTTCCAGTGCAATCATTTCAGGTTCACTCCGCTTTACCCGTGAAACAGATACGGCAACACGCCGCCGGTGACAAATCTGCCTGCTTCAGAACAAAGGAAGGCGACGCCCTCGGCAACGTCCTGGGGGGTGACGTTGGCCCGCTGCTGCCACGCCGCGCCGTGATTGCACAGGTCAATGGCTTGCTCCAGGCTCTCAATCGGCGCCACCGGCCCCGGCGCGACGACGTTGACCGTCACGCCCTGACGCCAGGCTTGCTCATAGGCCAACAGCAACGCCTGCATTCTGGCCGCTTTGCCCACGTTGTAAGCATACGCCGGTGAGAGCTTTTGGGGATGTTGCGCCAGGCCGATGACCCGGCCCCAGCGGCGCGCGTACATGCCGGGCAGCACGAGCGGCAGCAAGTGATAGAGCGGCGCCAGTTCCCGGCGCACGTCATCCCAGGCGCTATCCGCGTTCAAAGCGTCAACCGGCTGTGGATGCCATCCTCCGCCCGGCCCGATGATGCAGATGTCTACCTGCCCGAAGGTCTCTACCGTGGCTTGCACCAGTTCTCGACACGCATCCGGCTGGGTGATGTCTGCCCGGAAGGCGCAGGCGCGCCCGCCGCGCGCCTGGATGTGGCCGACGATGGCGGCGGCGCTCTCCATGCTCGTCAGGTAATTGACGACGACGGCGGCGCCTTCCCGCGCCAACGTCAGCGCAATACTGCGGCCCATGCCGTTGCCGGCGGCGCCTGTCACGATGGCGATTTTGTCTTTACATATCATGACTGTCTCCTTAGTCTCGTTCTACATTCTCGGTTTTTGCCACCTTTCGGCGATACCGGTCTACCAGGCTTTTGATTTCGGCGCGATATTGATCCAGATAGGCTGCGACCAGCGCTTCTTGGGCTGCCAGGTCGGGCGGCGTCGTCAAATGGTTAGCGTTGGCAAGGTGGCTCAGAAAACGCGCCAACTCCGGCTCAAGGTGTACCCGCATCCCGGCGCCTTTCACGCATACCGCGTAGCGTTGATCGCCGAGGCTTTCGATTTCCGGCTTCCTGAACCACAGTTGGTAGGGATTGCCGTAGCCTGAAAAGGTCGTCGGATGTTGAGAGAACAGAGACTTGAGCGCGCGCTGCACGCTTTGTTGTCCCCCAGACCCGCGCAGCACCATAGATACTCCGTACACGTACCCCTCTGCGCCGCCCTGCTCATCGCGGACGTCTACACTCTCGACAGTGAAATCGCCGACGGTGTCGCCGGGAAAGGGGAAATTCATCATCGCGCGGAACTTTTTGGCAAATGGCATGGCATATCTCCTCTAAGAATAATCTCAACGGATTGAACGGATTAAACGGAAAATGTCCATACGGAACTGTGCCGGTACTTTTGAGCCAGACAGGCGTACAACGTGACCCATTTGTTCGGCTGTCCTGTGTCGCCGGGCTTGAAAAGGGTTGACGGATGCCAATCCAGGATGGTGCGCCCCGCCTGATCACGTTTGCTTTCGAGGAAAGCCCACGCGGGTTGCAGCCGTTCATCCTGCCCGTATCCCATCCGGCTCAATGCGTAGAGCGGTTCCAGCAGGCTGCCGCCGATCATAAAGGGGAAGCTGGTGCGCACCAGTTCGCCGCGCACCAACATCTCCGGCTGCCGGGTGCGGAACAGCACGCGGCGGCGCAGAAAGTAATCCACCAACTGACGGCAGCGCGCCGTTTCCCACAATTCCGGTAGGACGGCAAAGGCCATCAACGCCTTGATACTGCCCCGGATACAGCTCTTGGTCTTCGCCTTGAACGAGGGCCGGTTGCACAGATAGCCGCCGTCGTGGCGCTCGTCCGCCAGCAGCACGGCGATGCGTTCCTGGATGCGCGGGTCGTCGTGGTAGCCGAGCATGACGAAGGTGCGCAGGTTGTAGGCGTACAGGCACGATTGGTGGTTGCCGTAGTCCGGCGGTATCTGCCAGATTTGCGGATTCGGGACGTCCGGCTCCGTCAGACTCAGATACCGCTCGACGGCGCGCGCGATGCGCTCATCCTGCCGATCCAGTCCCAGTTCGGCCAGGATTGCCAGGATGAAATGCGTGGAGGACGACATGGCGTACTCGATGCCGGCGCCTTTGCCCCGGTGCAGCCAGTAGCCATCGGGATGCATCTTGGCAAAAATCTTCTCAACCGGCTTGCTGTGGGGGATTTGGGCTTTGGTCTGTTGGACCTGCGGGTCGTCGGGAGCAACGTCCAGCAACTCGGTCAGTGTGCGATAGCGCACCGACGGGTCGTCTTCTTCCAACAGCCAATCCAGCACATTTGAATGAGCCAATGGCTCAAAGGTTGACCTCATCTGAGTCTCCTCCCGTCATTGTGAAGATCCTCTTTAAATAACATGGATAGACAGGATGCACAGGATAGATTCCAAAAATCCTGTCCATCCTGTCCATCCATGTGAAAATTTTCATTGTTGGGGCAGTGCCGTAGGTTCGGTCACGCTCCTTCCGCTATTGCGAAGATCCCCATCAGTCAAAGGTTATCTCCGAGGTTGGTTTTACTGCGATTTGTCGGGTGCCTAACTTCTGATTCCATTCTTCAATCAACTTTGCGGCATCTTTACTAAAGCTGCTATGGCCGTCTTGGGCCAGGATCACGTTGAAGCCCGCCTCCTGCGCGCCGATGCAGGTGGCTTTCACACATCCATGCGTGACGAGGCCGGCGACGATCACGGTATCCACATGGAACGAGCGTAACATTTCACCCAGCGGCGTGTTCTCGAAGGCGTTCCCGTGCTGTTTGTGGATGATCGTATCCTTGTTCTGGGGTTGAAGCTGCGCGTGGAGCTGCCAATCCGCCGAGCCTTTCACCAAGGCTCTGGCGTCAGAATGTTGGATGTAGAATACCGGCGTGTTGCTCCCATGTGCTCGGTCAACGAGCGTGATGATATTTTCAAGTAGCTCATCCGCTTTGTAGATGGGGGTGGACTTCTTGAAAAGCCCTTGCTGGACGTCAATGACGAGCAAGGCAACATGCTGTTGATTTTTCGTTGTTGCTGTGTTGTCTGTTGCTTCCATTTGTGATTTCCTCTCTTTACGTGGTTTGTTCCTGTGGCCGTTTGATGCGGCCGCAGTCTGAGGCTCAAGCGGCGACCTCGTAGTGGTCGTCCACCCAGGCGTACAGGGCTGTAACTGCGTCGAGCATGTCACGGGTCAGCTCGCGCGTGTGGATGGTCTTGAAATAGTAACACATCTTGACGTGCTTGCCGCGGTAGATCGTCGGGATATTGTTGTATGGGAGTTTGCGGTTGGTCTGGTTGCAGAACCCGCATGCCCGGCACTCGCCGGTGAAGTTGTACACGAGGTCTTGCAGCGGCTCCGGCAGGGCGTCGAGTTGTCTCAACAACGCCTTGAAAGCGGCTTTGTCTTCGACGAACGTGTAGAGGATTTGGCGATGGTATCGTGACTCGAACTGCGTCCTGAACTGGAGCCTGAAAGACTCACCCTCTGGTCCGGCGTAGGTCTTGGTGAACGTCAGGTCTATGAAATTCGTTACGTCAGTTCCGCTGCCCCAGTCGGAGCGCTGCTGAAATCCCTGGGCGAGAAGCATGTCTGCGAACTGCCGGTAGCTCTCAGGATCGTCGCTGAGCTTACTCATCATGTCCACCGCATAGTCATACGAAGGGTCGAACATGGAGCGTTTGAGGATACGGTTCTTTATCTGGCCGAGGTACCGTATGTGGCTGGTGATCTGCCATTTCGGGAGATCAGCTTCGTCGCCGACCTCCTGCCGCCACCGGGCGTCGTAAGCGGCGGATTCGGCAGCGCCGAGGGTGGCGAGCAGCTTCCAGGCATCCCCCATCTCAGGATACGCCCGGCTCGACAGGGACAGGGTTCCGCCGGCGTCCACGCAGGACAGGCCCAGGGCGGTGAGGTGCTTGACCAGCGTGGTATAGGCGCGCTGGTTGAAGCCGAGGGCATCCTTCTCGACCACCAGCGCGCCGTCGTGGACCGCGCCCAGCTCGCCCAGGCGTTGCAGGCTGTCGAACAGGCCCTCGATCATGTCCTCGTTCTTACGCCGCAGCTTGCGGGCCTCCAGGTACTTCTTCGCTTCGTCTTTGTAGAGCCTGTCCGGGTTGGGGCGATCTTCCGTCTCGTCAGGGTCTGTCGTCATCCCGATGAGCGTCGGGTCGTGGTAAAGCGCCGTGTAGATCCCGGCGATGAAGTCGTAGAGCTGGCGTTGCGCGACCTCGCTCGCCGCGTCCGACGGGATCGGGCGAAAGGCGGGCTGGGTGGCGATGTAGTTGTAGATTAGGCGTTGTGAGACGTTGTCGAAGTCGGTGCCGATACGGTTCTCGAAGTCCATTTCGCTCTCCTATGCTTTATCACCGAGACCTTGCGCCATCTCGCGCACCATCTCCAGCGGCATCCCCGTGCGGCGCGCCGTCTCCTCTGCCGACATCCCCTGCGCCATAAAGCGCGCAACAACGACCGTCATCAACTCCCCCACTTCGACGAGGTGGCCGTCGGGATCGTAGACGTGGAACACACGCTGTCCCCAGGGTTGGGTGTGGGGCGGGCAGACAAACGGTGTCTGAGCTGCGGTCATGCGCGCAGCCACTGCATCCAGGTCATCCGTCTCAAAGCAAAATTCAAAGTTCTTGCGCCCTAAGGGGCTTGGGTCACTCACAGGGGCATTGAAAATCATCTGATGCGCGTGGGCTACCTGCCAGAGCGCGAAGTCGCCCGCGTAGCTCACGTTGATGCCCATATCCACCGCCACTTTCTGCTCAAGCAACTCCTCGTAGAAATGGCGCGAGGCCGCCATATCCTTCACAAAAATCACGGGTGGTTGACATTGGATAGTCATGGTTCGTTTCTCCAAAAAAGTCGGATAGTCGTTAGTCATGTAGTCGGGGAGTCGGAGCGGACAGTCAGATTTTCACGTCGCGATGACCTGACTACGTGACTACCCGACTACGTGACTCTTTTCATCTCAACGCTTGCTCCATGTGTTCAACGGCAGCCGCATCTTTGTCGCGCGCCTGGCGGACGATGTCGGCCATCGCCCGGCGCTTGGTGGGATCGGCCATGGCGCGGAAGGCGTCGGGGTTGTCAATGCCGCCGGCCAGGTCCCAGAGCGTCCACATCAAGTCGTGCTCGGCGGCGTAGCAGGCGGCGGCATGGAGGACGTGTTCGGTCGTGCCGGGATGTCCGGGGCCGGCGGCGAAGTGCTCGGCGATTTCCGTCAGGAAGACGGAGCCGTACCAGCGCGCCTCGGCCACTGTCCCGATGGCGTCGTTGTGAATCTGGTGGTGGGCGCGGAGCGTGGCCTCATCATTGGCGGGCCATTCGGCGTCGCGCAGCAAGTGATCGGCCCAGGCGTCGTAGGCGGCCAGCCCGTTGTGACGGTTGCGATACCATTCCGGCGCGTCCGGTTCGGGACGCACCATCGGCGTGCGCGCAACCTTGATCAGCCAGCGCAGCGCGTCGCGGCTGACTTCCGGCAGCGACGGCTTGCTGAGGAGCTTTTCGCCGATGATGAGCAGGTTCTCGGTGTCCTTGAACCAGTCGCGCTTGCGGAAATAGCCGGACGGCTCGAACTCGACGCCGGCGTTGAAGTCTGGGAAGTTCTGGAAGAAGTTCCAGCCGATGAGCACGTCGCCGCCTTCGTCGTAGCCGGTGATGATGGACGGCTCCGGCGGCCCGACGACGCCGTAGGCCAGGGCGGGCACGCCGCGGTCAATGCTTTCGATGATGCGCTGGCGGAACACGGCCTCGTTGTCGCGGCCATCTTCCTTCATCACCGCTTCATGAGTGTAGCCGATGGCGGCGAAGATGTGATCCTCCACCGCTCCGGCATTCGCATCCATGTAAAAGAGCGCGACGTTGTCGCCGTGCCAGCCCTCTTTCCACGAGAGGAAGGCCGCCGCGCCGGACACGCCCACCAGGAAGGAATAGGTGCAGAAGACCTTGCAAGCCTGACCGCGCACCGGGCAGTGCTTGCAGCCGTAATCCTCATCACCCAGGTATTCCAGGATCGCCCGCATCACAGACGGGATGATAATGTCTTCCGGGCAGCGCTTGCCGCCTTCGTAAAAGTGAACGCGCGGCACATTTTCTAAAACAACACGTTGGTTTGCCATAGACACCTCTACTCTTTCTTCCCCTGATAAGCGATGGCATCTATCTGTACTTGCAGTCCATCCGGCCCGCCCACATGGGCAAAGTCGGTGCCGATGGTCTTGCGCGCCGGGTAGACGCCCTTGAACCTTTCCTTGAAAACTTTTTCCATGACGGGGATATTCCACACATCTCTCAAAAGAATATCCACTTTCACCACGTCGCTCAACGTGAGGTTGATCTTGGCAAGTCGCGCTTCCATGTCATCCAGCGCCCCGTGGACTTGTTCTTCCACTGATTTACCGACGTTGCCCACGCAGAAACCCAGGAAGACAAAATCCCCAGCGACCACGTACTCGGAATAGGCCCACTCCTCGTTCACACCGCCTCTGATGATTTCGTTCATTGTTTTCTCCTGCGAAAATAGGATCGTCTTTCACGCAAAGGCGCAAAGACGCAAAGTAAAAACAAAACTTGGCGTGCCTGGCGGCTTTGCGTGAGAGTGTCTTGGAAATCCGTTCAATCCGTTCAATCCGTTGAGAGAGGTTGACACACCGGGCAAACGCGCGTGTGCGTGCTGCCGGTTTTGATGTTTTCAATGGCGGTTCCGCAGACGGGGCAGGGCTGGCCTTCCAGGTGCAGGATGTGCATGAAGCGTTGATCCCACTGACCCTTGACGCCGTATAAGTTTTGTTCCCACGCGCTGCCGCCCTGATCAATGCTCTGCTGCAACGTTTCGCGGAGCGCCGTCCAGAGTGCGGTGATTTCAGCCTCGCTCAAGGTGGCAATGGAGCGCAGCGGGTGGATACGCGCCAGGAACAGCGGGTCCTGCACGTAGACGTTGCCGATACCAGCGATGCGTTTTTGGTCGAGCAGCAGCGTTTTGATCGCGCCCTTGCGCTTGCCCAGCAGGGCGCGGAAGTCTTCCAGGCTCAAGTCCATCATGTCGGGGCCGAGTTCCGCCGTCATCTTGTGTTCCGCGAGGGTGGGGATGGTGTGGGCGTAGCCAAACCACCAAAAGTTGACGGCAATCGCCGCGCCGTCGGTCAGGTCGAAGATAAGGCGGCGCTTTTCGGGCAGGTGGTCGCGGTCGGTCAGCAGGATTTCGCCGCCCATCCCCAGGCAGAGCAATAGCCAGCCGTCCGATAATTCCACGCGCACCCACTTGCCGCGCGGCGTCACGTCGCGGATTTCCGCCCCACGGAGCGCCGTCTGGAAGTCGGCCACGGGCACGTTGAGACATTTCGGTTGCAGCACTTCGACGTCACCGAAGGTGCGACCGACCAGTTCTTTCCGCATATCGCGGGCCATCACGGTGATTTCAGGAAGTTCAGGCATGGGGTTTTATCTCCTCCAAAAATAACAGGATTTACGGAATGATAGGATCAGAAAGTCCGTTTCAATCCGTTCAATCCGTTGACAAATTCTTACAGGAGTTACGCGGTTTACCATTTTTGACAGGATTAACAGGATTTTCAGGATTAGGAAAGGCCCTATAGACGCTTTTTTATCCTGTTAATCCTGTAAATCCTGTCTAAAGAAAACAACCGCGTAACTACTGTTCTTACCTTCGCGCCAGTGTCTCGTCGGTGAAGGTCAGGAAGGCCTGGATGTCTGCGGCCACCGCGTCATCCACGTTCTGCCAGGTGTATCCGAAGCCGGGGAACATGGTACATAGCGCGTGCTTGCCGTTGTATTCCACCGTCATAAAAGCGCGGGGCCGTTTGCCGGTCTTGTCGGTCTGGGTGCAGTAACCGCAAGCATCGCAATGCTTGGTATGTTGTATGACAAACGCCTTGACTTGATCGGGCATAGCGTCGAAATGCTGTAGTAGCTTCTTGAACTCCGGGATGCGCAGCCCGAAGAGCATAGGATTCTTGCGGATCCAATCGTACTCAAAGGCGAGTCCGCCGTGGGTGCGCTCGCCCCACCAGCCTTTAAGAGGGTCGTCGGCTTTGCCGTAGGACTTTACCCAGTCCACGTTGATCTGGTTATCTCGGTTGCAGACCAGGGCATAGCCTTCCTTCTCGAAAAAGCCAATCAAGGTCGGCAGTCCAGAGCTATCGCCGGCCAGCCGCAGCAGCAAATCCCTGGTATAGGGATAGGAGTCGCTGTACAGACAGCGCGAGAAGCGCACCGGCGGGACGTGCGCCGGGCCGGTGCTTGGCGCAGTGCGGGTGGCTTCCGCCGCGAGCCAGACCCAGGCGGGGAACATCTCCGGGAAGGCATCGCAGGCGATGACCGTCTCGGTTTTCCCGGCTTCCAGGGCAAGTCCAAAGCGGGCCAGCCGCGCGCGTGTCGGGGTAGTGAGGGCTACGTCCTGCTTTTGGACCCGGAGTTTCTGCCCATCCACAACACCGGCCACCCCAATTTTGACCAAGAGCGCGACGAAGTCGTCCACTTTGCGCTTCGTCTTTTTCATAGCGTCAACGAGTTCTGGTCGGTGGTTTTGTGCTTCTCCGAACTCATAGGCATCATCAGGCTGCGTTTTCAGATCGAGGCGTTCCGGGTTATCCCGAATGGCCTCGGCGACGCCGCGTAAGAACGTGTAAAACTGCTGCTGTGAGGTTTCCGGCACCGGGATCGAGGAGACGGAGATGAAGTCGGGAATCGTTTCAACCCAGCCATTGACGACACGTTGCGCGAGATTATCGAAGATTGACCGTCGCATAAGAACAACTCCTTTTCACTTCGTTGCTTTTTCAAAGAGTTTGGCGGCCGGACAGCCTAACCGGCCTTGCTCACAGTATTTGCAGAGCAGCTTACTGCGGATCGCTGCCGTTCCGCCGAAAGCCAGCGCCACCAGAACTACCATCAGGACGAGGCGGAGCCAGGTGAAATCCAGGAACGACAGGATAATCCCGCCGAGCAGGGGGAGTAGTGAGACCAGGAAATCAGGGAGGATTTCCTGCCAGGTAGCCACTTTCGCGGCAAAGCGTTGAGGATCACCGCGTTTGAACAGGAGCGCGCACAGCCGTCCCTTGCCCGTGCCGCAGTTCTTCCCGTAGTAATAACAGTTGACGCAACTTTTCTGCATTACCCGCACTTCCAACCACAGGCAGAAGAGCAGGTAGACGATGGAGACCCAAAAGCTGAACCCGGAAAGGATGATGGCGCCGAGGATGTAGATAGAAAAAGGTACTGACTTGCACACAATGATAATCCATGTTGGATAAGTTTCGTAACGCTTTTCCATATTTGCCTCCTGAACGAGGTGATTTTTGTCAGCAGATCAAGCGGATTGAGCAAGTTTTGGTTCGCGGATCGTCACAATCTGCTTCATCTGCTCAATCTGCTGATAAATTCATAGCTCGAATATCACATTGCTCAGCGCGTGGTAATAATTGCCCTGCCGGGCTGTGAAGCGCAGCACTGTGTAGTCGGGGTCGTTGACGCCGAGGGGATAATACCGCTCATAGCCTTCGCGCCAGAGCCGTTGGCGGGATTCCGCGTCTTGCAGCACTTCCACCTCGCCCACCAGCATCAACCCCATCCACTTCTCCATATCCACAAAGTAAAGGCACGCCCGTGGATCGCGGAGCAGTTGTCCTACCCGCCGGGACGAGGTGTTGGTGCTCAACCAGACCGTTTTCAGACCCTCGTTTTCCATCTTGATCATGGCCTTGATGTGGGGCGTGCCTTCGTCGCCGTTCGTGCCGAGCATGACGATCCCGGAGCGGTCGGCCAGGGAGAGTGCTTGTTCGATGGCTTCTTCTTTTTCCATAGGGTGTTTCTCCTGAGGTTGGGGCTATAGCGCCTGGTGAATTTGGTCAAGCACGATGCGCGCGGGGGGAACCATCGCAAAGAATTCCTGCAATTGCCCGCAGGGATACTCGGCGCAGTGGGCGCAGTTGGTGACGCCGTGTTGCACCCCGCAGGCGCGGATGTTGCACTCGGCGCAGTGGCCGCACTTGTTCGGCCCGGTCAGACAACCATCGCAGAGCACCGACGCGACGGTGATGCTGGGGGCGTTGTACGCCGCGCGCCATTCGGCCGCGACGGCTTCCAGCGCCGCCTGATCGTTCGCCTGGGTGGCGATGTAGGCCGGGCAATCGCTGCACACGAGTCCACAGTACGCAATAATCTTATCCATTGGAAATCTCCGTATTTTGTGTGCCCTTACAGGGTTAGGTGAATTTGATCCAGAGTCGCTTTCGCAGCAGGGGCCATCGTCCAGAAGCCCTGCAACTTCTCGCAAGGGTAGTCGCCGCAGTAGGCGCAGTTAGCGACGCCGCGTTCAATCCCGCAGGCGCGGATAGTACACTCAGCGCAGTAGCCGCACTTGTGTGACCCGGTCAGGCAGCCGTCGCAGAGCGTCCCCTCGGCAGTCGCATTGGGCTGATTGTACTTCTCGCGGGCGTCCTCCGCCAGTTTTTCCAGCGCCGGCCAGTCGTTCGCCTGGGTGGCGATGTAGGCCGGGCAGTCGCTGCACACGATGCCGCAGTAAGCAATGATTTTGTCCATGAATTTTCTCCTTTGAGTTGTTTTGTGGTACTTACGAGTGAAAACACTTCCTCAATTATAGAGGTGTTTTAACTATAGACTAAGAATATGTCAGAAGGCGTCATATAAATAGAAAACTTGTTCTATATCGGGAAATGCGACCTGGATAGGCTATCGCCGTCTTTGTAAAAATGGGATATAATCTTGGTGTATCCTTGATTTCCCCTAATACTGCTGGAGGTAAACAATGAACACAGTCTTGGCAGACAAGTTGTCCGATCTCCAAAAAAACGGCGTTGCGCCAATCGTCCTTGCCAAAATGGGTGAATATATTGAGAGTGCGCCGCCTCCGCGTTTGCAGCAGATGTCAGCATACCGGATGGCCGACGAGTGGCAGTTGCCGCGCGCGGACGTGTTGATGGCCTTTCTCTACGGCACGCGCGTGGGGTTGTTTGACCTGGAATGGAGCATTCACTGTCCCTCCTGCACGGGCGTCACGGCTCATACCTTGCACTTGATGCAGCTTAAATCTGAATCGCATTGCGACTACTGTAAGATTCAAATTGACGCCAGTTTTGACCAGTCGGTGGAAGTGACTTTCAGGGTGAACGACAACGTGCGCAAGGTCGAAATAGCGCCGTATGGCGAGCTGGCGCAGCATTGGGATTACGCCGACTTCCTGGGGCAGTTTGAGGTCGCCCCTGGCGAGACGCGGGAGATTCCCACCGAATTCGCGGCCGGCCATTACTACGTCGGCTACCCACCGGTCATTGTGGCGGAGGGAACGGCAGACGGCCCGCAGACTTTGGACATCGCCTGGGATGGGAAGGAGTGGCAGCGCAAGGATAAAAACGTGCGCTATCCTGGCCCGTGCCTCATCCGCGCTGAGAACGCCGCCGACCAACCGGCGACGGTTTACTATATCCGCCGCAAACAATACCCCTGGACTTCGGCGGCAGAGATCACCTCCTTGCAGAATTTCCGCGACCTGTTCTCCAGCGAGCTGATTTCGGCGGACGAGACTTTCTCCATCCGCAACCTCTTCATTGTCTTCACCGACATTAAAGGCTCCACGGCGCTTTACGAACGGCTGGGCGACTCGGACGCCTATTATCTGGTCAAAGAACATTTCCGCATTTTGACGGACGTCGTGCGCAAGCACAACGGCGCGGTCGTCAAGACCATTGGCGACGCAGTGATGGCGACCTTCATGGTCTCTTCCGACGCGATGTATGCGCTCTTGGCGATGCAGGCGGCCTTTGAAGCCTTCGACGTGCAGGAAAAAATTCCCGAAGGCCACATCATCATCAAGGTAGGCGGTCATCGTGGCCCGTGCATTGCCGTCAACTCCAACGACCGACTGGACTACTTCGGGCGCACGGTTAACATTGCGGCGCGCGTGCAGGGCCTTTCAATCGGGCGCGACATCATGCTCACCCGTTCCTTTTACGACGAGCCGGCAGTGCGGGACATTGTGGACGGCAACGGCTGGCAGGTGCGCCATTTCAAAGCTGAGTTGCGCGGTATCGAGACTCAGTATGACCTGGTTCATCTGACAACCCCTTCCAATTTCTGATGTGAAGCAGGAGAATATCTGGATTATGCAGGACAAAACAACGAAAAATGCAAACAAAAACAATCGCCTGGTTGGGATGGCATCCGGCGAGGTAGCTACTGCGACCTTGTCGCCTGTATTCGTGTCTGGACGTCGTCCCCAGATAGCACCGTTGGTCAGGGGCCGGAGCTGGCCGATGTTTGTTCTGTTGGTGCTGGTCTTTGCCAGCGCCGTTGCCGGCATTGTGGATGTGTTGTGGGGTCTGGAGTTTTCCTTCCTGTTTCCGGTTGCCCTGGTGGCGCTCTTGCTACAGTGGCTATTGGCCGCAGCCGCGCCGGTCTCACATCGGTTGGCTGCGGCGCTAGGGGCTGTGCTCGGGGTGGAATACGTCGTGATCAGCGCGGGCCGTTTGGGTGACTTGATCCTGCTCTGCTGGCGGGAAGTTTTCCGGCTGCTGGGCGCCTTGTTAGTGTGGCTCTGGCAGACTTTAGGCGCGCTGCTGGTGTGGCTGAGTCAGTGGGAATGGCATGAGAAAGTGGGGTTGGTGTGGAGAAGCGCCCCCGAGTGGGTTGCTTTCCCCGATTGGCGTACCATGGGGATGTTGTGGTTGATTTTGTGGGAAAAGGTCGGCAGCCTGTGGGAGCATGGCCGCCAATGGGTGCAGACGATTCTAGGCGGCGGCCCGCCTTTTGACGCGCTGGGGGCGACATTGGTGTGGGGAATGGTGATCTGGGCATTGGCAAGCTGGGCGGCCTGGGTGACGCGCCGCCATTATCGGGGACTGTTGGGGATTTTACCGGTGGGTGTGACGTTGCTATTTGTGATCTCCTACACCGGCGCTCCCCCTTTCTCCTTGTTGCTCCTGCTGTTTTCCAGCCTCATCTTGATTGCTTTGGGCGAACATCGCGCGCGCGAAACCCAATGGGAGTTGCAGGGCCTGGATTTTGCCCGTGACCTGTGGGGTAAGCTGCTCGTGCTGGTCCTGCCGATTTCGTTAGCGCTGGTGATGCTCGGTCTGGTGACGCCGGCGTGGAATACCAACCCCATTGCAGAATGGCTGGATGAACTGGTCTATGGCAAGCAGGATCAGACGGCGATGGATGACCTGGCCGATTCCCTGGGAATGGAGCAGCAACAACCGCCGCCAGAGTTAGTGGAGGAGGACCCTGGTTCTATGCCCGGCCTCCCCTCGGAACACAATGTGCGGGGCGGCGCCGAACTGACGAATCGCATCTTGATGTTTATGGAAACCAGTGATATTCGCCCCATGCGCGGCGAAGAGATGATGGATTTTGATGTTCCCACCTATCGCTGGCGGAGCTACACCTACGACGTGTATACCGGGCGTGGTTGGGTGACGACCGCGACGCAGGAGATTGTCTACGGAGCGGGCGTGTCCATCGTCGCCACACAGACGCTTACCCACCATCGCGTGCTGCGCCAGACGGCGCTGCGCACCGGCGACCGGGGCAACATCGTCCATGTCGCTGGCTTGCTGGCCGCCGTGGATAACGACTATACCGTTTCCTGGCGTCCTGACGAGGACTTCTTTGGCGCGACCGCCGACACCAAGATTTATCGCGCCGACGCACTGGTTCCCGTCTTCACCGAAGTTGAGTTGCGGAAAATTGAGGCTCCCTATCCTGAATGGGTGTTGGAACGTTATCTACAGCTTCCTGATGAGGTGCCGGAGCGGGTGTTGACCCTGGCCTACACCCTGACGGCTGACATCCCCATCACCTACGACAAAGCCCTCGCGTTAGAATCGTTTATGCGAACCTATTCGTACACTCTGGATGTCCCGGCGCCGCCGGCGGGACGGGAAGTCGCCGATTATTTCCTCTTCGAGCTACAACAGGGTTACTGTGATTACTACGCTACCACAATGGCCGTGCTGGCGCGCGCTGCCGGATTGCCCGCGCGGGTGGTGCTGGGGTACATCGGCGGCGTTTTTGACCCTGAGTTGGGCCGCTTCGCCGTGCGCGAACGGGATGCTCACGCCTGGACTGAAATCTATTTCCCGGAATACGGCTGGATCGAGTTTGAGCCAACTGCCGGCCGCCCGCCCATTGTGCGGGTTTCGGGCGAACTGGTGACGGGAACGCCACCGCTGCCGACGCCGCTGCCGCCGGCCGGCCCTTTGATGCCGTCGCCGGAATCCCGCGAGCTCTCTATGCTATGGCGATTGCTGGGATTGCTGGCGATGGTGGTCGGCCCGTCCATTGGTGTGCTCTTGCTCACTACTGCGGTGGACGCGCTCCTGCTGCTGGCGCGCCCTGACGCCGTGGCGATGGCTACCCGCCTCTATCACCGCCTGCTCCGTTATGCGGAGAATTTGAGGATTCCACTGCGGGTTGGCGACACTCCCTACGAGGTGGCCGAGGCGTTTTATCGTCACTTGGCCGCCATCTACGCCGACCGCGACATTGAAGAAATCCTGGCGCCTGGGGAGGACGAAATCAAACTGTTGGTGGAAACTTACATCCAGGCATGGTACGCACCGCGCCCGTTGGATAGGATGACCCGCTGCGCGGCCGTTTGGGCGTGGTGGAAGCTCCAGTGGCGACTGGAACTGGCGCGCTTGTGGCGCACATCCCGTCGCAAACAAGGCGCGGCAGTCCCGGCATCTTACGCCATCAAACGGCCGGCTTAGAACCAATACGGTTCAGTTAGATGAGAATTTAAGCTCGTCGTAACGACTTTAATCGTTAAAAGAACCACTGAAGTGGTTACTACGCATAGATTTTTCGTCTACTGATGTTAAGGAAGGAATGATAATGGCTGCTCATATTTTTCAGATCAACCTTTCATCGGGAGGCGTACCCAAACTGGCTGTGCGCCGCGCTGAGGTCGCCCCGCTTGGCCTGGTGGGGGACGCTCACAATAATACCAAAGTTCACGGGGGGCCGCGCCGCGCTCTGTGTCTCTATTCCCTGGAACGTCTCCTGGCGCTCCAGGCGGAGGGACATCCCATTTTCCCCGGCGCAACCGGCGAGAATCTGACGCTCACCGGCCTGCTCTGGGATACCCTGACGCCGGGCGTGCGCCTGCGTCTGGGCGCGGGTGTACTCATCGAGATTACCGGTTATACCGCGCCCTGTCCCAAAATCACCGAGGCCTTCGCGGGTGGCGACATTCGCCGGATGTCCCAGGAAGCGTACCCCGGTTGGTCGCGTCTGTATGCGCAGGTGCTGACACCAGGCCTCATCAGCGTCGGCGACCCCGTGACAGTGGAAACTGAGGCGCAGTAATTAGAGGCCGGCGACCGGCATAAGAGGGATTGGACAAAGCAGCGAAACTCATTATCATTATCTTTTGCTGCGCTTACGCGCCCAACCCATAACTCATTTCTAACTTCTTATATTGAACTGGAGGCAAAAGTATGAAAATCTTGGTGACTGGCGGGGCCGGGTTTATTGGTTCCCATATCGTAGATGCGTATATTGAGGCTGGTCATGACGTGATCGTCCTGGATAGTCTGTGGTCGGAGGGGGGGGGGCGGCCTCAGAATATCCATCCGCGCGCCCGCTTCTATCAGCTTGATATTCGTAGCCTGGAAGCAGCCGCCTTGATCCGGGAGGAACGCCCGGAGGTTGTCAATCTGCACGCCGCGCAACATTCCGTCAAAATCTCCACGGACGACCCCCGGCTGGATGCCGAGGTCAACGTGGTGGGGTTGATCAATTTGTTGGATGCGTGTTTGGCTGCCGGGACGCGCAAAGTCATCTTTGCGGGCAGCGGCGCCTCCTACGGCACGGTGGACAAGATGCCTATTGACGAACAATCGCCGCAGCGACCCCAATCGCCCTATGGCATCACCAAGATGGTCACGGAGCACTACTTGCGCTACTACCAGCAGACGAAGGGTCTGACCTACACCATCTTCCGCTATGGCAACGTCTACGGCCCACGCCAGGACCCCACCGGCGAGGCCGGCGTCATTGCGATCTTCACGGCGCGCATCCTGGCCGGCGACTCCGTCCGCATTGACTGGGACGGCGAGCAACAAAAGGATTACATCTACGTCGGCGACGTCGCTCGCGCCAACGTGCTGGCGCTGGCCGCCGGCGACAACGACGTGTTCTGCATCGCCAGCGGGGCGGGGACGTCGGTGAACGAGTTGTATCGGCGTTTGTGCGGGATTGTGGGCCGCGAGTCCCCCATCGTGCGCGCGCCGATGCGCCCTGGCGACATTTACCTGTCCTATTTCAACTGTGCGAAGGCGCGCGATGTCCTGAACTGGACGCCGCAGGTGGATTTGCAGCAAGGTCTGAGCCTGACTGTCGCTGCGCTGCGATAGGGACGATGCGCACGAAATTTGCTTTGCCGCTCGGCTTGATGCTTCTCCTGGGCGTCGGGCTGCTGGTCATCGGCTGCCAGCCGGCGCCGCCTACATCTGCCCCACCGTCGGCGATGCCTGTGCCGTCGCCGACGCCGCCTCCCACCCCGACGCTTATTCGCCCCACCGCGCCGCCGGCGGGAGACGCCCAGGCGTTTGCGCAGGCTGCGCGGCTGGGACGCGGCGTCAATCTGGGCAATGCCCTGGAAGCCCCCCAAGAGGGCGATTGGGGCATGGTGCTGGACGAAGAATTCTTCCCCTTGATCAGCGCCGCCGGCTTCGATACGATCCGCGTACCGATTCGCTGGTCCACCCACGCGCTGACCGAGACGCCCTATACGGTTGATCCCGAATTCTTCGCGCGGGTGGATTGGGTCATTGATAACGGCCTGGCTAACAATCTGAACGTCGTCATCAACATGCACCACTATGAAGAGATTTTCACCGAGCCGGACGCGCACCGCGAGCGCTTCATAGCGATATGGCGGCAGATTGTGACCCGCTACCAAGATCGCCCGGACAGCGTGTACTTTGAGCCGCTCAACGAGCCGCACGATAGATTGGACGCGGCCCGGTGGAACTCGCTGATGGCGGATACGGTAGCGATGATCCGCGCGTTGGATACCCGCCACACGCTCATCCTGACCGGCGCGGAGTGGGGAGGGATCGCCGGACTGCGGAAAATGCAAATCCCAGACGATGCGCAGAATATCATCATCACCTTCCATTATTATGATCCCTACCTGTTCACGCACCAGGGCGCCGAATGGGGCGGCCCGGAGGTTGGCACGCTGGGCGTGGTTTGGCCTGGCCCGCCGGAGACTCCCATCACCCCCGTGCCGGAGGCGCGCAAAGTATCTTGGGTCGCCAGTTGGTTCCTGACGTATAACCAGAACCCTGCCTCAAGCAATCCGGCCGGCCCCGCGCCCATCCGCGCTTCGTTTGACGAAGTCGCCGCCTGGGCTGCGAAGCAAGGCGTCCCGCTGTGGCTGGGCGAATTTGGCGCGTACAGCAAGGCTGATATGCAGTCACGGATCAACTGGACGACATTCATCCGTGAAGAAGCTGAGTCGCGTGGCATTTCGTGGGCCTACTGGGAATTCGGCTCCGGCTTTGGCGTCTACGACCGTGCGGCGCAGCGCTGGAACGAGGGCCTGCTGCGGGCGTTGATTCTGCCGCAGTGATGAAATTCGTCAACAGATTGAACGGATTGGAGCGGATTTTTTGATCCTATCATTTCGTAAATCCTGTTATTTTTGAAGGAGAAAGATATGGCAGGAAAATCAGAGAATGAACATAAGATAACACGCCGCGACTTCTTGCGGACGGCAGGCCTGGCGACGGCCGGCGCGTTGCTTGCGGGTTGTGGCAAGCCGCCGACGTCAGAACCGACGCCGGCGCCGGAACCGACGGTTGCGGCCACTCGCGCCCCCATGCCGGCCAAAGTGGCGATTGCGCAGGCGGACAGTTATGATTCCAAGCTGGTCGCTGACCGGCTGCGGACGATGGTGGATGGCTTAGGCGGGTTGAGCGATGTGGTTAAGTTCGGGGATCGGGTCGCCATCAAAATCAATATGACAGGCGGCATCTATTGGGAAGGCAAAGTGCAGGGATTGCCCGGCGTGGACACGTTCATCACGCATCCCGAAGTGGTGCGCGCACTGGGGCAGTTGGTGCTCGACGCCGGCGCGAAGGAATTGTACATCGTGGAAGCCGCCTATCAGTGGGCCTCGTTTGCCACGTGGGGCTACGAGCAGGTGGCGCAAGACCTGGGCGCGACGCTCATTGATTTGAACGCCACGAAACCTTACAAAGATTTTGTGACCGTCAAAGTGCCGGGCGGTGGGGTGGTGTACCAGGAATTTGAGTTTAATCCTCTGCTGACGGAGATAGACGTGTTTATGTCTGTCTCGAAGATGAAGTGCCATTACATCTGCGGCGTCACTCACACGATGAAGAACCTGGTGGGCCTTGTGCCGTTGCAGTTCTACGAACGCAAGAAGGGCGACGGGTATCGCTCCGTGCTCCACGGGCCGGACGACCAGTCCGCCGGGTATCGTATGCCGCGCGTCATCGTCGAGTTGAACAAGGCGCGTCCGATCCACTTCGGCGTGGTGGATGGTATCAAGACGGCGGAGGGCGGCGAAGGCCCCTGGCAGCAAGGGATGAATGCGGTTGAGCCGCACGTCTTGATCGCGGGAAAGAACGTTGTGGCGACCGATGCGGTGGCGACGGCAGCGATGGGGTTTGATCCCACGGCGGCTTCCATGACTGCGCCTTTCATCCGCGCCGACAATCACCTGCAACTGGCCTACGAGGCCGACCTGGGCACCAACCGCCTGGAAGAAATCACCATTGTCGGCGAATCCATCGAGAGCATTAAACACTCCTTCAAAGTTAGCGTGTAGTTCCGGGAAGGACTCGCCATTTTCCCCTTGACAAACCCTGCTACGGCGGTATAGTATAGGCATGGTTTTGGAAGCGCTTCCAATATATTCTTGCGGGTTTCTGAGACGGAGATACCCCTGTCCGTTATTGCCAGTTATGCGCTGGTTGTGCCTTTCCTGTTTCTACCTATAATCAAAGCGTTTGCCCTATTTTTGCACAGAGGAGAACTCCTATTTTATGACTACACCCTATCGTGACTACGAGCTTCAGAACGGCTATATCCATAACTGGCTGGTGGCCGGTCCCCAGGAGATTGCCGTTTCTGGCGCGGAGGGCATGAGTGAGCACGACCGGAAATTACAAATTGCCCGTGAGTTGTATGAACCAGCCTCCGGCATACCCGCGACGCCGCTGGAGCGCGCGACGTTGAAGGTCGGCGAGAGCGAATTGACCTGGCGCTACGTGCGCTGCCTCGACGATCACCTGGTAGACCTCTCCACCTTTCGCCATACGTGGCAGTACATGCGCGCCTGGGCCTATGCGCTGGTGTACCTGCCTGAGACGCAGGCGGTGACGTTCACGTTGACGACCAACGGCCCGGCGGATGTGTGGGTGAACGGCACTCACGTTCATCGTCAGGAACACTTCCATCATCAGCAGCCGCATAGCGTCACTTTCACCGCCACCCTGTTGGGGGAAGATGAGGTAGACGAGGGCAACGCGATCTTAGTACGTTTCGAGGAAGTGGCCGCGCGTGAGTGTCCCTATGGAATGGCGCTGAAGATCGCGGACGTTGACCCTGAAGATGTCGAGGTGCGGATCCCGTCGGCGACGGAGCGCACAGTGCGGCATATCATGCTGGAGCGCGTTTTCGAGCAGGCGTGCATTGAGGGCGTCGCCAATTATCGCGGCAAAGTGGTGAACCTTCATTGGGCGGACGATCTCGAGACAAACTTCAACTACGATTACAGCATTCAGGGACCGGGCGAGCGCATCAATGTCAGCGGGCAGACGGAGGCAAAGCCGGGCGAAGTTGCCGACATCGGCCACGGCTTCCGTATCTGGCAAGGCCCATTCCGTGCGGTGCTCCGGGCCGTTTCGCAAGAATACTATGATTGGAATGTGCGCTACCAGTGGGAAATGCCTTTCTATATCCTGGACAATTCATATTCAGAGACGCCGTATGGTACGCTGGAGGAGCGTCGGCAGGAGGCATTGATCTACGCCACTACCCAGAAGAACAATCTTTATGCTGAGATTGCCAGGTTTGAACTGGGGAAGTGGCAGGACGTTGATCAGAGCGTTATTCTCAAAACCATCGAGTCCATCAACGCACGCGGCGATTGCAGCGACTTCTATCTGGTCGGCCTGCTTGGGGTGATGTACCGCTACATGGACAAGGATGAATTCCCCGTCGCTTTGAAGACGCCGCTCAAGGACTGCGTACTCAACTTCAAGTACTGGCACGACGAGCCTGGGGTTGACGCGATGTGCTACACGACGGAGAATCACAGTATCCTCTTTCATACCTGTGAGATTCTGGCCGGGCAGCTTTATCCCGACGAAGTCTTCACCAACACGGGGCAAACCGGCCAATGGCACCGTGAGAAGGGCGAGCGGCTGGCGCTGGCGTGGCTCAAGACGCGCGGCGCGACCGGCTTCTGGGAGTGGGACTCTAACTGCTATTTCGAGGAGGATCTCCTGGCGCTCTCGCATCTGCTCAGCCTGGCCGAGACCGAGCCGGTGATGGAATTTGCCGCCGTTGTCACCGACAAGATGCTCTTCACGATGGCGCTCAACAGCTACAAAGGCGTGTTTGGCTCGACCCACGGACGAACTTACGCTCCCATGATCCAGAGTGGACAGCTCGAACCGACGTCGGGCATCTGCCGACTGCTGTGGGGGCAGGGCATTTACAACCAGCATTTGCGGGGACTGGTGGCGCTGGCGTGTTCGGGGTACGATTTCCCCCTGATGTTCGCGGAGGTCGCTACCGACCGGCGTGAGGAGATGTGGAACCGCGAGCGGCACATCATCAACGAGGCCGGCGACGCCGTCAACAAGGTCACTTACCGGACGCCGGACTATATGCTGGCCTCCGCGCAGGACTACCGGCCCGGCGAAAAGGGCTACCAGCAGCACATCTGGCAGGCGACTTTCGGCCCGGATGCCGTCGTTTTCACTAATCACCCTCCCTGCATCAGTGAGGAGGGCGCTCACCGCCCCAACTTCTGGTCGGGCAACTACGTATTGCCGCGTGTGGCGCAGTGGAAGGATGTGCTGTTCGCGCTGTATGCCCTGCCGGAGGACGATTGGCTGGGATTCACGCACGCGCATTTCCCGATCTACTTGTTTGACGCCTATGAAGTCCACGACCACTGGGCCTTTGCCCGCAAGGGAGACGGTTATCTGGCGCTCTATGCATCGAATGGGCTATCGTTGATGAAACGCGGACCGGCGGGCTACCGGGAATTGCGTTCTTACGGACGTGAAACCGTGTGGGTGTGCCAGATGGGACGCGCCGCGCTGGATGGGAGTTTTGCGGATTTTCAGGCCAAAGTGTTGGCGCTCGAACTGAGCGTGGCGGGATTGGAGGTCCGCATGGCGACGCTGCGGGGGCAGCACGTAACCTTTGCCTGGAATGCGCCGCTGACTCTGGATGGCGTGGTTCAGCCGATTACGGGCTTCAAGCATTACGAGAACCCCTACTGCACCGTAGACCTCCCGGCCTCGCAGATGGACATTCGGGTAGGGGGTGTCGGTTTACGTTTGGACTTTTCTTTAGAGGAATCTTTGCCCTAATCTTGACAAAATAAAATACCCGCACTACACTCAAGGACGTTTTCCCTGTTTGCAAAGTGTTGCGTGTGACGGGTTTCCGCTCCATAGCCTTGTGGAGTGGGGGCTTTCCGTAAATTGGCAGTTCAGGAGGTGTCTAGCGCAAAAATCCAAGAATGTAAACTCTCACTCTGTTGTGTTGTCAATCAATCCCAAATTTAATGCTTTTTAAGGAGGAAGAACAATGAAGAAGATTTCACGTCGTCAATTTCTACAGGTGTCGGCGACTGCGGCGGCGGGGGCTGTCCTCGCGGCTTGCGGCGGCACCAAAACCCCCGCAACGCAAGAGCCGGTAGCGGAACCCACCAAGCCTGCCGCGACCGCTGCCCCCAAACCAGAGCCAACCGCAGTGCCCGTGGCGGAGCAAAAATGGCCCCGCGAAGTCACCCGCGAGCGCACGTTGATCTACGCTTTCTCCGACGTAGAGGACGCAGCTGCCGGCATCGGCAACTTCTATGCCAACAACTGGCATCAGCGCGCCGGCTCGGCGATGCTTGAGTTCCCGTTCTACTACTGCGCGCTCAACGCCAAGACCTACCCCTGGATTGCTGAGAGCTACGAGTATAACGCCGATGCTACCGAAATGACGCTGTATCTGCGCAAGGGCGTCAAGTGGGCGGATGGTGAAGACCTCAATGCCGCCGATGTTGTGTTCACGTACAGCAGCCTCATTGCGAAGGCGCCGGACCTTGAGAACTCCAGTCTTGTGAAAACGTACGTCGCCTCGGTCGAGGCCGTGGATGACTATACCGTCAAGTTCAAGCTCACGGAACCGAACTACCGCTGGCACTTCACCGGCTGCACCGGCCGCTTTGACAAGGGCGTCATCCTCGTACCCGAGCACATCTTCTCGACGGTCGAGGGCGACTGGCGCGAGTTCCTGTACTTCGATCTGGCCAAGAAGTGGCCCGTCTACTCAGGGCCGTATTCGGTCACCCGCATGGAGAGCCAGGTAAAGCACCTGGACCTCCGCTACGAGTGGTGGGCCGCGGAAGTCGGGTTGGCCGACATGCCGCGCGTTGAGCGCATCGTGCAGTTCGGCTGGCCTGGTGAGGAAGTCGGTACGCAGATGTTGATCAACAATGAGTGTGATGTGACGCTCGACCTGCGCCCTGCCTCCATCGAGGCGATCTTCGGGCAGGGGGCCGATCACATCACGACTCACACCGGCGGCGAGAAGCCCTACGGCTATATGGACTGGTGGCCCACCTCCCTGTTCTTCAACACCCTCGAAGCGCCGTACGACAACAAGGATGTCCGCTGGGCTATTGCTTACGCCATCGATCACGATCAGGTGATGGAGATCGGGTATGGCGGCGCGGGCGTCAAGACCAACCTCCCATTCCCGGGTTACCCCGGTCTGACTAAGTACCGGGACAACGCTTCGGCAGAAGTGCAGGAACTGGCGAATGCCATCTACGTTCAGGATTTTGCCAAGGTCGAGGAGCGGATGAAGGCGGCCGGCTTTGAAAAGAACGCCGATGGTTTCTTTGCCAAGGACGGCGAGGTCTTCAAGCCCGAAGTACTGACCGTTGACATCTACGGCGACATCGGGCCGGTGGTTGTGGAGCAGTTACGGCAGGCCGGCTTCGACGCCACGATGATCAACCCGCCTGATGCGTGGACGATCATGGGCGACGGGAATGCGAAAGCGTTCTTCCGTGGCCACGGCGGCAGCGTGCTCGATCCCTATGAGACACTGGATATGTACACCAAGAAGAACTCCGTGCCCACGGGGACGAATGTGGTCAACGAGAGCCATACACGGTGGTGGAACGAGGAGTACGAGCCCCTTATTGCGGAGATGAGCCGCACAGCTCCCGACAACGAAGCCAAGATGCAGGAGCTGTTCAACGGGCTGATGAAGATCTGGTACACCAACCTGCCGGAGGTTCCGATCTCCGAGTG
This sequence comes from Anaerolineae bacterium, assembly GCA_034429475.1. Lineage (GTDB taxonomy): Bacteria > Chloroflexota > Anaerolineae > B4-G1 > SLSP01 > JAKQHY01. Next base: position 45,302 of record DAOUGD010000058.1, on the reverse strand, counting down.
GTTCCACCGGTTGGCAATGAACACGACCTATTGGACTGGCTGGCCCAACAAGGATGACGCCTACAACACGGCGCCGTGGCACTATTGCTTCGTGCTCACCCTGACCCGCCTGAACCCGGCGAAGTAGCATTGTGTAAGCGCGCGAGGGGGCCGCACCGGCCCCCTCGCGTCTTCCCGTAGCGCTATGGAGGCCTGGAGCGCAGGGGCGTTGTCCTCCAGATCTCCGAGGCTGGCTGACTCCGGCGGATGTGTCTCATGGGCATGGCCTGTGGGCAAGGTGTGATTTTATTACTATGATCGGAGGCATTTCATGCGCATACCTCTCAGTTACGTACTCAAGAGAATAGGCTTTCTTGTGGCGGTGCTTTTTACCGCAGCTACGATTAATTTCCTGATCCCGAAGTTGGCGCCGCGTGACCCCGTGCAAGAGCTGATCAATCAGAAGATTGCCGCCGGGACGCTCACCTCCGTAGGGGCTGATGAGTTTCGGGATTCCCTCAGGAAGCTCTACGGCCTCGACAAGCCGCTGTGGCAGCAGTATCTGACCTACGTCTGGAACACCATGCGATTCGATCTGGGTTATTCCATCGTTAACTATCCCCAGAGGGTCAGTACGATCATCGGCCAGACAATCTTCTGGACCTTGGGCTTTGTGGCCACATCAACGATTCTCGCGTTTTTGATTGGCACGGTTGTGGGCGCGTTGGTGGGATGGTCCAAGACGTCAAAGTGGCTTTCGTGGCTCATGCCGCCGCTGGCGATGTTCTCGGCTGTCCCGGCTTTCATCATAGCGCTGGTACTCATTTATTTCCTGGCCTTCAAGGCGCAATTGTTTCCGCTACGTGGCGGCTTCTCCACGACTTTAGACAAGAACTGGGCGAACCTCGAGTTCTTACTTGACGTGGCCCATCATGCGATTCTGCCGGGTCTGTCCATGCTACTGGTCTCTGTCGGTGGCTGGTCGCTGGGGATGCGCTCGATGATGGTCACCGTGGAGGGCCAGGATTACATCACGTTTGCCGAGGCGAAAGGGTTGAAGGGCAGTCGTATCTTCTTCCGCTATGCGCTGCGCAACACATTGTTGCCCCAGGTCACGTCGCTGGCGATGCAGTTGGGCCTTATCGTGTCGGGCGCTACGCTGGTGGAGACCATATTCAGCTACCCAGGCATCGGCAATCGCCTGGGTGGCGCTATCAGGGCCCTTGACTACCCTTTGATCTACGGCATCGTGTTCTTCCTGGTGGTTGGGATTGCCCTGGCCACCTTGATTGTGGATCTGATTTATCCCCTCCTCGATCCGCGCATCTCGTACTCAGGGAGCTAAACGATGCAAAGAGGTCAAGGTTTCAAGGGTTTCCTCAACTACATTCGTCGGAATCCGGCCTTTGGCGCCGGGATGATGCTTCTCCTGCTGCTGTTGCTCTTTTCGACGGTGGCCGGGCTTTTTGTCCCCAAAGAAGGGGCTTACCCGTTGGCCGTGAAGGCCAAACAACCGCCCTCTGCGGAGTATCGTTTTGGCACAGACTCTGTGGGCCGCGATCTGCTCCCTACTCTGATCTACGGTACGCGGATGACGCTCTCGATCGGCATGATCGCCGGTTGCATTGGTCTGGGCGTCGGAACGGTGCTGGGTTTTATGACGGGGTACTTTGGTGGGATTTTTGACACGATTGTCAAATTTCTGGTGGACGTGCTGATGACGATCCCGCAGTTCCTGCTGCTGATCATGATCGCCTCATCGGTACCCAATCCTGAAGAGATGTCGGTCTGGCAAATGGCTCTGGTCCTTTCGATTGTCGCCTGGGTGCAGCCGACGCGGGCGATCCGGGCGCAGGTGCTGAGTATGCGCGAGCGCGCCTTTGTGATGATGTCTAAGTTGTCAGGGATGAGCGGCATGGAGATCATCATCAAGGAATTGATGCCCAACCTGATGCCCTATCTCGCCATCAGCCTGGCAGGGGCGGTGAACGGCGCGGTCCTCGGCTCGCTGGGATTGCAGACGTTGGGCATTGGCAACCTGCGGGAGCCGTCGCTGGGGATGACGATCTACTGGTTTCGCTACTACAACGCCTTCTTGCAGGGATACTGGTGGTGGATCATCGAACCCATCATCGTGATTGCTGCGATCTTCATTGCCTTCTTGCTCCTCTCCATCGGGTTGGATGAGTTTGCGAACCCCAGAACGCGGAGGACTGTATGAGCACGTCGTTGCTGCAAATCAAGAATCTGAAAGTCTATTACCATGTCGAGGCAGGGGCCGTTAAGGCAGTGGATGATGTCAGCTTCGATCTGGATCTCGGCGTGAAGATGGGGCTGGTAGGAGAATCTGGTTCGGGTAAGTCCACGATGGCTCTGGCGCTGATGCGCATGATCAAGTCTCCCGGTAAGATCGAGGGAGGCCAAATGATCCTGGGCGGTACGGATTTGGTCAGCCTTTCCGAGGAGCAAATGCGCCAGATCAGGTTGAGCCGGCTCGCGATGATCCCGCAGGGCGCGATGAACTCGTTGAATCCCGTGATGCGCATTGATAAGCAGTTGGTGGATGGGATGCTGGATCACAATATCATCATGTCCAAAGAGGAGCGCGAGAAGCGTGTGCTTGAACTGTTGGAGATGGTGGATCTGGCACCCAAAGTTGCCAAAATGTACCCTCACGAGTTGAGCGGTGGGATGCAGCAGCGCGTGACGGTGGCGCAATCCATCTCGATGGAACCCGATCTCATTATCGCCGATGAGCCGACCAGCGCCCTGGACGTCGTGATCCAGCGCCAGGTGATGGAGACGATCAACCGGCTACAGCAGAAGTTGGGGCTATCTGTGATCCTGATCGGCCACGATATGGGGCTGATGGCGCAGAGCGTAGACCGGCTGGCTGTGATGTACGCCGGCCGGATGATGGAGATTGGAGGAACGCGGGATATGTTCCGCAATCCTCTTCACCCCTATACCCAGCTCCTCATCGAAAGTTTGCCGGTATTGGAAAACAAAGGGGTGTTTAGCGGCATTCCCGGAATTACCCCCTCACTGCTGAATCCACCGGCAGGATGCGTCTTCCACACGCGCTGCCCCAAGTCCTGGGACCTCTGTGAGAAGCGGATCCCGCAGTTTGCCGAGGCGCAGCCGGGACGTTGGGTCGCGTGCCACCTTAATAATACGGCATAGGATGGGGATGAAATTATGAGCACACCCTTACTTGAACTGAAGAATGTAACCAAGATTTTCGGTGGCAAAAAAGATTTTACAGTGGCGTTGGACGATATGACCTTCGCCGTGAATGAGAATTTCCCCAAGATTATCACCATCGCGGGGGAGAGTGGCAGCGGTAAGACGACCATGGGGATGCTGCTGTTGGGCTTCTATGGCCCTACGCTGGGCACTGTTCTGTACCGTGGCCAGCCACTGAGCGAGTTGGACAGGACGACGCACTACCAGTATCGGCGGGAGATTCAGGCAGTCTTCCAGGACCCCTTTGCCGTCTATAACCCGTTTTACAAAGTTGACAACCTGTTAAGCATTCCCATCAAGAACTTCAAGCTCGCCAGCTCCCAAAAAGAGGCGCGCTCAATGATGGAAGAGGCTTTGATCAGCGTCGGCTTGCGTCCGGAGGAGACGTTGGGCCGTTACCCACACCAGTTGAGCGGGGGGCAGCGCCAGCGGATCGCGGTGGCGCGCGCGCTGCTCCTGAAACCGAAGCTGCTGATCACCGATGAGCCGGTCTCGATGGTGGATGCCTCATTGCGCTCGACGATTCTCAAGACGCTGCGGGGATTGAATCGTGATTACGGCATTCCCATCTTCTACATCACGCACGATCTGACGACGGCCTATCACATCAGCGACTACATCATCATCCTGTATCGCGGCTCGGTGATGGAGGTGGGCAACGTGGACACGATCATCCGCAACCCGCAACACCCGTACACGAAGTTATTGGTCTCCTCCATTCCCTGGCCTAACCCCGACCTCCCGTGGGGCGGCACCGAGGAAATGATCCAAAAGAGTCAGGTGGCCTTTAAGGCGATCACCGGTTGCAAGTTTGCGCCGCGCTGCCCCTATAAGCTGGATGACCTCTGCGATACTAAGGCGCCGGAACTTTTCCGGGTGGAACCTGACCGCGCTGTTTCATGTTACCTGTATCGGGACAACCCCGTTCTGTCGCGTGAAGAGTTGAGCCACGTTTTTACTGAGGCGTAGTCAGATTGGCGACGGGGAGCCACAGGCTGACGCGCGGGAATCTGCCGGTAGCCGGGACGGGTGCCGGGCGTATGACGGACACTGCAAGGCGCAGCGCGCCTTGCAGTGTCTTGTTTGTAGGTTTTTTAGGTGGAAACTAGGAGAATCGGGCGGTGATCCTCGGAAATGTGGGGCGCAACGATCCGTGCCCTTGTGGGAGCGGCAAGAAGTACAAACACTGTTGTGGTCGGCCCAGGCCGCCGGCCGACGTGCTGTACGTTCATCCGGCCAAGCAGGACGTTGACTTCTACGGGCAGATGCAGTCTGTGCCAGACGTGCAAATGGGCCGCCCTTACGGACTTATCCCGCTGGGCGTGCCCGCGCTGGTCAACGTACTTCGTGCGGCGGGCATTACGGTGCAGGGCGTCAACTACCCGCTGGAGCGCGAACTTAACCGGAGTTTTGACCTCCGCCAATGGTTGCGGGCGCAGACGCGGGCGCGCGTGATCCTGATTGACTTGCACTGGTACGAGCACAGCTACGGCGCTATCAGCGCGGCCAACGTCTGCAAGGAAGTACACTCGGATGCGTGGGTCGTCCTGGGCGGTTTGACGGCCTCCGGGTTTGCCCGCGAAATCCTGGAACGCTTCCCCTCGGTGGACTTCGTCATTCGCGGTGACGCGGAACAACCGCTGCTCACGCTGGTGCAGCGCTGCCTTACCGTTTCTGGTTCCAGCCTGCCGGAATTCGCCGACGTTCCCAACCTGACCTACCGGCGTGACGGCGCGGTGGTGGAGAACGCCATCGGCTATTGCGCCAGCACGGAGGAGCTGAACCATCTCGACTACGTAGACCTGAGCTTCCTGGAGCACTATGCCGAGTACTTCGTCCACGAATACCTGGTCACTGATTTGCCCAAAGCCCGCGCCGCACTGAAGACCGACCCGTTTCTGGGCCGGTGGATTCCCACGGCGCGGGGTTGTAAGTACGAATGCTCCTACTGCGGCGGCTGCAAAAGCGCGCACAAGGCCCTCGCCACACGGGATGGCCTCGTGCTGCGTTCCCCTGAAGTCGTGGTTGACGAGCTGGAACGTTTAGCCGGCCTCAGCGTGGAGCAGGCTTCGCTCTCTTACGACATCGCCGAGTTGGGCGACGACTACTGGCGTACCCTCTTCTCGCTCATGCGCCAGCGAAAGCTCAAGATCGGGCTTTACAACGAATGTTTTCAGCTTCCGACCCCCACGTTCGTCAAACGCTTTGCCCAGATTGCCGATCTGGAGCACTCCTGTCTGGCCTTCAGCCCGCTGTCGGGTTCCGAACGGGTGCGCCGGCTCAACGGAAAAATTTTCACCAACGGCGAGTTGATCAACGTCCTGGACTCTCTTAACCTCTACGGTGTTTTTGCCCTTATTTATTTCTCCCTGAACCTGCCCGGTGAGACGAATGCGACGCTGAAAGAGTCTATCGCCCTGGCGGAAGAAATCTGCCGGCTCTACCCTGCGTCACGCACGCGCATTTTGAGTTCCTGCCACACCCTCGATCCCCTGTCGCCGATGGCAGTTCATCCTGAGAAATATGCGATTGACGTCACGATGCGCAGTTTCGCTGACTGGTATACGTATTGCCGCGAGACCCAGTTGGGCGGAGCGGCTGCCCGCACGGAGGCGCAGCGCGGCTTCCTCCCGTGTGACCCGGAGGCGCGCACTTTGGAAGCCATGGCGGATGCCTGGGATGCGGCGCGGCAGGGCCACGAAGAGTGCTGGTGGCCTATCCCCCCCAGTTGGTGATCGAAAAACGGATTTTTTAATCCTCACATTCTGTAAATCCTGCTCTCTCTGGAGGACACTGTGGACCAAGCTCCCGCTGCTTTGTACATTCACCCGGCCAAACAGGCCGTTGATCTTTACGATACGCCCGCCCGCGCGAAGTTTGGCCGGCCCTACGGCTTGATTCCGATGGGCGTGCCGGCGTTGATGAATCTGCTCTGTGATAACGGCATCCCCGTTCAGGGCATTAACTTCCCGTTGGAGAAGAAGTTAGATAGCAGCTTCAACTTGCGCAAGTGGCTGGAGGAACGCCGGGAAGCCCGCATGGTGCTGATTGACCTGCACTGGTACGAACACAGCTACGGCGCGATGACCGTCGCCCAGGTCGTCAAGCAGGTGATCCCCGACGCCTGGGTCATCCTCGGCGGCTTGACCTCCTCTGCCTTTGCCGACGAGATCATCAAGGACTTCCCCGTGGTGGATTTCGTCGTGCGCGGCGACGCCGAGCGTCCCCTGTTGGCGCTGGCTCAAGCGCTGATGTGCGCGGAACGCGGCGTCTTGCCCGACCTCTCCCACGTCCCCAACCTGACCTACCGCCGCCGTGGGCAAGTGGTGGAGAATCCCCGCACCTACTGCGCGCGCCCCGAAGACTTCGCCGATTTCAACTTCATCTCGCTGGACTGGTTGGCGCATCAAGATGAATACTTCGTCCACGAGTACCTGGTCATTGACATGGAACTCGCGCACCAGGCGCGGCAGGGGATGGACATCAGCAAGTACCGGGGCCGGTGGATCACGACGGCGCGCGGCTGCGATTTCGAGTGTTCCTACTGCGGCGGCGCGAAGAGCGCGCACAAGGCCATCGCCGGGCGCAACGGCATTGTCCCCGTCCCGGTCGAAACGATTGTCAACGAGATCAAAGACTTGATCCGCCATCAAGTGATTCAAGTCTGCTTCTCCTACGACCTCGCCGCGATGGGGGAGTCCTACTGGAAGACGCTCTTCCGCACGCTGCGCAAGGAACAGATCAAGATCGGCCTCTACAACGAGTTCTTCCAACTTCCGCCTTCGGGCTTTATGAAGGAGTTTGTCCGCACTGCTGACATGCAACACTCAAGTGTGGCGTTGAATCCCTATTCCGGCTCGGAGCGGGTGCGGCGGCTGAACGGCAAACGCTATAACGACGCCCAATTCTTCAACGCGCTGGACGAAGTCAACCTCTACAACGTCCCCATCATCGTCTACTTCTCACTGAACCTGCCGGGCGAGGACGAAGAAGCGGTCCAACAGACCATCAAGTTTGCGCAAAGTGTTTTCGATATGTACCCCCATTCCAAATTGAAAATTCTGAACTCGTGCCACACGGTCGAACCGCTGTCGCCCATGACGCAGCATCCCGGCCGCTACGGAGTTGATATCCAATGGCGCACGTTCAAGGATTGGTACGAGTATTGCCGCAACACCCAACTGCAACTGCCCGGCGCGCGCACGGGCGAGTGGCGCGGCTTCGATCTGCTGCCGCCCGCCACGCGCTCCATCGAAACCCTGGCCGACGCCTGGGACGCCGTCGCCAAAGGCCGCGAAGACGTCTGGTGGCCGATTCCGCCGAGCTGGTAAAAGCCGTTGTTCGGCCATAACGCAAAATGGCGCGCAGCCATTTTGCGTTTTTTGTTGCATGGAGTATCTTTAAAGCGAAAGGTGAACACCTGCACCCCCTCTTTAATCTGCTGAATCTGCTGATAAAAATAGGACATTAGTGTGGAAGAACGCGAACGGCTGGAACAAACCATCAGCGCGTTGGAGGCGCAGCGCGCGATGTTGGGCGATGTCGTGGTGGACACCGCCCTCGCGCCGTTGCGGGAGAAGCTCGCCGCCCTGACCATGTCGTCCGCGCTCGACCTGACTGGCGAACGCAAGCGCGTCACCATTCTGCTCGCCGACGTCAAAGGCTCCACTGACCTGGCCGAGCGTCTCAGCATCGAAACCTGGGTCGAGGTGATGAATCACCTGCTCAAGCTGCTCTCCGCCGAAATTTACCGTTACGGCGGCGAAGTGAACCAGTATCGCGGCGACGGCCTGCTGGCGTTTTTCGGCGTGGCGACGGCGCACGAGGACGACCCGGAACGGGCGATCCTGGCCGCGCTGGCGATGCAGGAGGTGGTGCGCCCTTACGCGGCGGAACTGGCGGAACGCGAAGGCGTGGAGCTGTGGGTGCGGGTAGGAATCAACACCGGCGAAGTCATCGTGACGCGGGTGGGGGACTGGCGGCAGCACAGCGAAGACACGGCGATGGGCCGCGCGGTGGCCCTCGCGGCGCGGATGGAAACCTCTGCCGAACCGGGGGGCGTGCTGGTGACAGAGACCACGTATCGCCTGGCGCGCACGCAGTTTGAATGGAAATCCCTCGGCGCGCTCTCCGTCAAGGGTATCCACGAGCCTGTTATGGTCTACCGCCCGTTGCGTCACCGCCCGGCGCCGGGCAAGAGCCGGGGCATACCGGGCCTGGTCGCGCCGTTGGTGGGGCGTCAGACCGAGTTGTGCGCGCTACAAACGACTGTTGAACGCTTGCGCGCCGGGGCGGGCGGCATAGCCATCCTGGTGGGCGAGGCCGGGCTGGGCAAATCCCGAATGGTCGCCGAGTTGCGCCAGTGGGGCGGCCGGTTTACGGATTGGTTGCCGGACGTGAATCTGGCCGTTGCGTCGGACGCCGCGCCGCCAATCCGCTGGATCGAAGGCCGCTGCGTTTCCTACGGCGTGTCCAGCGCCTACATGCTCTGGTTGGATGTGCTGCGCGAATTATTGGAATTGTCCGTAGACCTGTCGCCGGAAGGGATGCAGGACGGGTTGGCGCAGAAGTTGGCGGCGCTGTGCCCGGAGAATGCGGCCCAGATGGCGCCAGTGATAGAATCCCTTTTGATGCAGCCTTTTGAACGGGTGGGTCGAGCGTCGCAATGGGAAGGGCGTGCGGCTTCAGAGAGCCTCCCCCCGTCTACCTATCAAGAGGGCGAGAGCTTACAGGCGGGCATTTTTGATACCGTGGAGCAGGTGTTGGCCGCCGCCGCCGGGCATGGGCCGCTGATCATCGCCTGTGAAGATTTGCATTGGGCCGATCCCACCTCGTTGGAATTGCTGACCCGTCTCTTCCCACTCACACAGCGGGCGCCGTTGCTCTTGATCTGCATTTTGCGCCCGGAGCCACAGCCGATTTGCGCCCAACTGCGGGAGGCCGCTGCGCCCTATCACCCGCTGGACTTAACCCTGGCGCCGCTCTCGTCTGCCGAAAGCCTGACGCTGGTGACGCACCTGCTGCGGGTCAAGGGGCTGCCGCCGCAGTTCTGGGAGCGCATTCTCGGCTATTCTGAGGGCAATCCGTTCTACATCGAAGAACTGCTGCGCGCTTTGATGGACGGCGGGTCATTGGTGTACGACGAGGGCGGCGGGTACTGGCGCGTGGTGCAGGATGCGGCCGTACTGATGATTCCCGACACGTTACACGGCGTTTTGATGGCGCGCATTGATCGCTTGCCGTCGCGCACCCGGCGGGTTCTGCAACTGGCCGCGGTCATCGGGCGGATTTTCGCTTATCGGGTGTTGGAAGCGTTGTTGGCAGCGCAGCCCGGCGTGGAGGGTGGGGCGGGGGAGAGCTTGGAAGCGCATCTGAGCCTGTTGGAACAGACGACGCTGCTTCGGGAACGTCCGGCCAAGGCCGAGTTCGGCCCTGGCGCGGAGCGGACGTACATTTTCAAGCATTATCTAACCCAACAGGCGGCCTACTACAGTCTGCTGGAACGCGAGCGGCGCGTGATCCACCAGCAAGTGGCCGAGGTGCTGAAACAGTTGCATCCGCGCCAGTTGTTCGATCTGGCCGAACTGCTGGCCTATCACTGGGAGTGCGCCGGCGAACCGGGGCGCGCGGTGCCGCATCTCCTGCGCGCCGCCGACAAGTCCGCGTCGCGCTTCGCCGGCACGGAGGCGTTGGATTACTTGCAGCGGGCGGCGCGAGCGGCGCATGCGGCGCAACTGACCCTGGCCGAGGCGGACGTCCACGTGCGTTTCAACTACATCTACCGCCGTCAGGGCGATTACGCTGCCGCCCGGACGCATCTGGAGCAGGCGCTTTCTATCTACCAGGGCTTCGGCAACCAGCGGCGGGTGGGGGAAATCCTCACCGAGTTGGGCGTACTCCTCCGGCGTCAGGGGTATTATGGGGAGGCGGCAAGGTATTTCGAGCAAACCTTGCAGATCAGCCGCCTGGTTGGCAATCGGCACGGCGAAGTCGCTGCGCTCAATCATTTGGGAACGATTGAGCGGACGTTAGGGCGGTATGCCGCCGCCCGGCATTATTTTGAACAGGCTTTGTACTTGAGTCGGCTGCTGCACAACGGGTGGGAGGAAGGCGCTGCCTTGAATAATCTGGGCAGCGTGCAGCGGCATCTGGGAGACGCCGCCGGCGCACAATCCTATTTTTCGCAAGCGTTGGCCTTGTACCGCCAACTCCATGATCGGGTCGGCGAGGGGGTGACGCTGGCAGCGTTGGCGGCGTTGGCGCATACGTGGGGCGACGACGCGGCGGCGTTGGAGTACGCGCAGCCGGCCTTAAGCATTGCGGACGAGATTGGCGACCGCTCTCAGCAGGGATACGTCTTGACCGTGCTGGGGGGCGCCTTTGTGGGGTTGGGACAGTGGCAGCAGGCCAAGAAAGTCTATGGCGAGGCCATGACCCTGCGCCGCAAGCTCGGCGAGCATCACCTGGCGCTGGAATCGCTGGCGGGACTGGCCGCGGTCGCGCTGCTCCAGGATGATTTGACGCAGGCGCGGCGGTGGGTCAACGAAATTCTCGCTGCGCAGTCGGAGAATCCGGCCTTTTATGGCGCGGACGACCCTTTTCAGGTCTATCTGACCTGTTATGAGGTGTTGCAGCGCGCGCATGACGCGCGCGCCGATGCGGTGTTGGCCGAGACCTATCGCCATTTGCAGGAGCAGGCCGGGCAATTGCCGGACGAGGCGCAACGCCGCGCATTTTTGGAAAAGACGCCGGTGCATGGTAAGATCGTGCAGGTCTGGCAGCAAACTCAGGACGAAAAATCCTCTCAACGGATGTCCCGGAATTTAAAGGATTCCGTCGTTGAGTCGGTTAAGTCAGTTAAGCCTAAATTCTGAAAGAGAGGAAAGATGAAAGCAATGAGACGATGGTATTGGATAGCAACCGTTTTAATCGTGATAGGTGTGATCTTACTGGGGGCGTGCGGTGGTGAGCAAACGCCTGAGCCTGAGGCGTCCGACGGAAAAGCGTTGTTGGAAGCGCGCTGTGGACAGTGTCACAGCTTGAGCAAGACTACGAGTCAACAAAAGACCCAGGAGCAGTGGCAGCAGACCGTGCTCGAAATGGTCGAAAAAGGCGCTCAGTTGAGTACGGACGAGCAGACCACGCTCGTGACGTACCTGGCAGAGACGTATGCCCCGTAGAGTGCCTCAAATTTGCGGCCTGAGGACCGGTTCTTTAAGGAATGTTTTTGCGGACGGTACGCCGTCCGCAAAAACATCATCTTTTAACCCGCCGCTTTAGCGGCTTATCTTTCAAAGGAGGTCAACAAGTGGAAAAGCTAAGTGTCTACGATAATGTTGTGGCGCAATTTAACAAGGCCGCCGACAAGATGGGACTGGACGCCGAAATCCGCAAGATTTTGAGCAGCACGATGAACGAAATCGTCGTCAACTTCCCGGTTATCATGGACGACGGCCACATCCAGATGTTCACCGGCTACCGGGTGCAGCACAACAACGTCCTGGGGCCGTTCAAAGGCGGCTTGCGCTTTCACCCGTCCGTCGAAATTGACGAGGTGCGCGCGCTGGCGACGTGGATGACCTGGAAGTCGGCCATCGCCGGCATTCCCTACGGTGGGGCCAAGGGCGGGATTCAACTGAATCCGGCGGACTACTCCAAATCCGAACTGGAACGGATCACGCGCCGCTTCACTTTCGCGTTGGGGAGCAACATCGGGCCGGAGTACGACATCCCCGCGCCGGATGTCAACACCAACGCGCAGATTATGGCGTGGATTCTGGATACGTATCTTTCAATGATGTCGCCGGCGGAGCGCAACCGGTGCGTCCACGTCGTGACGGGCAAGCCGATTGAGTCGGGCGGCAGCCTGGGGCGGGACAAGGCTACCGGACAGGGGATCGTGTTTGTGCTGGAAGCCTGGGCCGCAGATAACGCCTTCGATTTGGGGCAGGCGACGTACATCGTGCAGGGGTATGGCAATGTCGGCTCGTGGACGGCGCGGCTGCTCAAGCCACACGGCGCCAAACTCCTGGCGGTGGAGGATCACACCGGCGCGCTGGCGAATCCGGCCGGCATTGACGCCGACGATCTCTATGCTTATGTCCAAATCCACAAAGGGATCGCCGGCTACCCCGGCGCGACGCCCATCGGCCACCAGGACTTTATGAGCACGCCGTCCGATATTTTCGTCCCGGCGGCGATGGAAAACCAGATTACAGCCGAGTCTGCGCCCTGGTTGCAAGTGCGGCTGGTGATCGAAGGCGCGAATGGCCCGACCAACGTGCAGGGCGATGAAATTTTGCAGGCGCGCGGCATCGAACTGCTCCCGGATGTGCTGTGCAATGCCGGCGGCGTCATCGTGAGCTATTTCGAGTGGCTCCAGAACAAGCGCAGCGAATTCTGGGAGTTGGAAGAGGTGGACGCCAAACTGCATCGCAAAATGGTCGGCGCGTACCAGCGGGTGCGCGATACCGCCGCGCAGTTCGGGACGGATTGGCGCACGGCGGCCTACATCGTGGCGTTGAGCCGCCTGGAGAAAGTCTACAAAGAGCGCGGCATCTTCCCATGAGTTCGATTCCGTCAAACGTCAAAACGTCAAACGTCAGGATGCTTGACGTTTGACGTCTCATTGCTAAATTATCAAACTCAGTAGATCAAATTTTAGGCTGGTAGTAACGGCTTCAGCCGTCTCAGAAACCGCTAAAGCGGTTACTACGAACCCAATTTTTTGATCTACTGAGACTCAGGTATGCTTGAAATCAGCAAGTTTCAACGAACCGAATTTTTCTCATAAAAGGAGTGAATATGTCTGTCAAGATCATCGGAAAGCCCCTGCCCAATATTCCCTGGGAGGAAAAGCCGGCCGGCTGCCAGACCGCCGTGTGGCGCTACTCGGCTAACCCGGTCATCCCGCGCAACGCGATTCCGTGCGCGAACAGCATCTTCAACAGCGCCGTGGTGCCCTATCAGGGCAAGTTTGCCGGCGTGTTCCGGGTGGACGACACCGGGCGGCAAATGCAATTGCACGTCGGGCGCAGCGTGGATGGCATCGGCTGGAAATTGCAGCCGCAGCGCATCGAATTTGCCTGCAACCCGACCGAGTGCGATTGCAGTGAGGTCAACCATTTTGTGTACGGCTACGACCCCCGCGTGGTCTGGATTGAGGATCGCTATTACGTGACGTGGTGCAACGCCTTTCACGGCCCGACCATCGGCATCGGTTACACCTATGACTTCGAGACGTTCTACCAATTGGAGAACGCCTTCTTGCCTTTCAACCGCAACGGCGTCCTGTTCCCCCGCAAAATCAACGGCAAGTTTGCGATGGTGAGCCGTCCCAGCGACAACGGGCACACGCCCTTTGGCGACATTTTCTACAGCGAGAGTCCCGATATGCGCTTCTGGGGCAATCATCGTTACGTCTTCGGTACGCATGGCGGCTGGCAAAGCACGAAAGTCGGCGCCGGGCCGATTCCCATTGAGACTTCCGAGGGCTGGCTGCTTATCTACCACGGCGTGCTGACTTCGTGCAACGGCTTCGTCTACAGCATGGGCGCGGCCCTGCTCGACCTGGACAAGCCGTGGAAAGTCATTAAACGCGGGCGGCGCTACCTGGCGTCCCCGCAGACGCCCTACGAGTGCATGGGCGACGTGCCCAACGTCTTCTTCCCCTGCGCTGCACTCTGCGACGCCGACACCGGCCGGCTCGCCATCTACTACGGCGGCGCGGACACGGTGGTGGGGCTGGCGTTCGGATACGTGGACGAGATTCTGGATTTTGTGAAAGCCGATTCGATGGTATAATGCCCCGTATATCCCCCTAACAAGTGTAGAGACGGCCTGTGCAGGCCGTCTCTATTTTGTAGGATTATCGGAACGAGGGATAAGATACGCTTAAATTTGAGAACAAGGAAGGCAAGAAAGATTATGATGGTCAAACGGCTCACAAAGATTTTCTTTCTGTGGATGTTGATGCTGACGATAGGCCCAGGCCTTGCTGCTGTATCTGCGCAGCAGGGAGGAACCAATCTCCTGGTCAATGGCGATTTTGAATGGTGGGATTGGGATATCCGTTCATGGCCTCTGCAAGATGGCATTCCCGAAGTGCAGATTTGCCCCGGTTGGCGGGCGTTTTATGTGGATAATGCCCCAGAAAACGTCCCAGTCCCAGATAAGTGGAAGCGTCCGGAATTCCGCGACGTCAAATCGGAGGAGTATGCCTACCGCGTCCACTCCGGCAGGCTGGCGCAGAAATATTTTACCTTTGGCGGACAGCATATTGCCGGTCTGTATCAGCAAGTGGGCGGGATTACTCCCGGAACGCCGCTGCGGTTTTCGGCGTATATGCAAACATGGAGTTGTATGGCCGGCGACCAGTGGAATATCTGCCCCACCGGTCACTTGTCGAACAGCCCCTCACCCATGCACACCAAAGTCGGTATTGACCCGACCGGCGGCACCAATCCCTGGGCCGGCACGGTGGTGTGGAGTTCGGAGATCAACGCCTACGATGTCTGGACCTTGTTCCAGGTAGACGCCGTGGCACAAAACAACACCGTGACTGTCTTCACCTACTCGTATGCCGACTGGTTTGATAGTGTTTTCCGTATGCACAACGACGTTTACATTGACGATGCCAGTCTGGTGGCGCTGAACGAAATGCCGCCGACGGCCACCCCGCAGCCGGTCACGGTGGCGCCGACGGCGACCCTGGATCCCTCATTACCCACCTCCACGCCGGCGCCGACGGCAACGCCCGCGGGTACGGCGACGCCGTTTGCTACGCCAACGCCGCTGCCGGATGGCTCTACCGTCCACATCGTGCAGACCGGCGATACGCTCTACGCCATTGCCAAACAGTATCAGGTCCCGCTGGATCAGATTAAACAACTCAACGCCTTAAACGATAGCAGTGTGTTGCTCGTGGGACAAGAACTGGTCATTGCCCTGCCGTCGGCCACGGCGACGCCCATGCCTACAGCGACGCCCATGCCTACAGCGACGCCCATGCCTACAGCGACGCCCATGCCGCCCGCCCCTACCGCAACGTCGCTGCCGCCTATGCCTACGGTCACGCCGCTGCCCGTGCGGGCCACGAGCCTGGCGCCGGCGTCAACGTCCTCGCCGGTGCCATCCCCCACGTCAACCACGTCTGACGGTGCGTCGGCGGGATTGTGGCTGCTGGTGATCGGCATGGGGATCGTCATTGTGGTGTTGGTGATCGTGCTTATTGCGCTGCTCAACCAACGTCCACGCCGATTACGCCTATAGTACGTTCTGTGCGTTTCCCTTACGCGGCAACCCTGCGGTGGCTGTTCCCCAGCCGCCTTTCCCCTGTCAATCGGAATATATTCTACTTTACAGTAGACACCGCCTTGCAGGGCATGATGAATGGGGGGATTTTTAGTTTCCTCTCGGTTTTCATCGTGCGGCTGGGCGCTTCCAACTTGATGGTTAGTTTGCTGGCCGCGTTGCCCTCCATCGTCACCGCCCTCTCGTCCATCCCCGCCGCCCGCTGGGTGGAGCGGCAGCGCGATATGATCCGCTTTGTGAATTTTGCCCGCCTCTTCTTCCGGGGATCGTTTCTGGTAATCGCCCTGCTGCCTTTTTTTGTCCACGAGCATCTGGTGGAAGTGATTGTGGTGGTGTGGGCCGTCAAATCGGTTTTTGGCGCCGTGGTGGATATGGCGTGGATGACGGCGGCGGCCGAGATGCTCCCGCCAGAACGCCGCGCCCGCGTCAACGGCGCGCGCTGGGCCATCCTGAGCCTGGTGACGGCCGGCTCGACGGCTGTGTTTGGCTATCTGCTGGATCGGCTGCCCTCGCCACTGAGCTACCAGCTTGTGTTCCTGATTTCCTTCATCGGCAGCACCGCCGGGATGTTCTTCTATGCCAAAATTCGTATCCCGGACAATGTGCCGGTGGTGCATACGCCGGGCGCGCGGCAGTCGCTTTGGCAGCGGGCGCGCGCTTACGGGCAGATGGTGGCCGTTCCGGCCTTTTGGCGTTACGAGTGTACGGCCATTGTGCTGCGCTTTGGCCTCAACCTGCCGAGCGCGCTGTACAGCATCTACTGGATTCGGCAGTTAGATACGTCCGACCTGTGGATCGGCTGGCAAGCCACCATCGGCAAGCTGACGCTGATCCTCGGCTACTTTACGTGGGGACGGCATATCAGCCGCAAAGGACACCATCGTGCCATGTTGATCTGCACGACTTGCCTCGGATTCTACCCTGTCTTGACGGGCCTGATCCCCGACCCGACCTGGCTGCTGCCGGTCGCCATCGTGCAAGGATTCTTTGTCACCGGCATTGACATCTCATTTTTCGATACGTTGTTGACGGTCACGCCGGCCGCGCGCCGCCCCAGTTTTGTCGCACTGGATTCGCTGCTGGCGAACCTGACCATTTTCCTTGCGCCGCTGGTTGGCAGCCTGCTGGCGGATAGATTGGATTTCCGCACCGTGTTCTTCATTGCCGGCGGGATCCACCTGCTGGCGACCGGCCTCTTCTGGATGTTGCGGGTGACGGAACCCGAGAAGGATAAATAAATGCAAGGCTTGCCCCTCCCCATGCTTGACTCGCCAGATATTGCCGGTCTGCGTTATCGTCTGCTGGATCCCGAGACCGACTTTCCCCGAATGAGCCAACTCTACAATCTTGTCGCACCGGTGAATAATCCCGAATTCTTACCGAGGTCTCCCGAATCCCTCGCTCAGGACTTGGCATCTCAGACCGCCAACTACCGTCGGAATCAACTGATTGTGGAAGTTGCGGGAACGATGATCGGTTGGGGCGCTTGCGACCTCTTCCACCAACGCAAAGACCTGGACGTTGGGTTTCATGAATTCTTTTTACTGCCCGAATGGCGTCATCGCGGCATTGAGGAGGCCGCGTTGCGCTACTTGGAACAGCGGGTGTCTGAACTTTTTTGCGCTTCTCCGGCTGTCGCAGCCATTTTCAAGATAGCGGTGAACGAGGCCGACGTTTATCAGAGGGCGCTCCTGCAATCGGCCGGCTACACGCAGTTGGCCGCTCACGCCATTATGGTGCGGCCTGCTCTGGAGCCTATCCCTGCCTATACTTTGCCAGACGGCATCGAAATCCGCCCGGTGGCCGACAAGGACGTTCGCGCAATCTATGAAGCCCACTGTGAAGCCTTCAAGGAACACATTCACGGTCTGGACCCCAGCGATGAAGGGTTCGCTGAATGGATCAATGACGAGTCGCTCTCTGACCATTCCCTGTGGGTGGTTGCCTGGGATAGCCAAACGAACGAGATTGCCGGCTTGATTCTGAATTACATTCTGGCCGAAGAAAATGCTTTTTACAACCGTCAACGCGGCTACGTCGAGTATATTTCTGTACTGCGGCCCTATCGCCGCCGTGGATTGGCGCGGGCGATGATTGCTGCCAGTCTCCGGCAGTACAAAGCGCGTGGGATGCAGGAGGCGGCGCTCTCCTCCCACACGGAGAACCCCTTCAACCCCATGTCGCTCTACCTCGACATGGGCTTCCAGGTGCGGTATCACACGCTTATTTACAGCAAGCCCATTGCACAGTAGAGAAAATATCAGGACGCAGATTTTCGCAGAGCCACGCAGATAATTTAAAAAATCAGCGTTCATCCGCGTTCATCTGCGTCCTAATCCCTCGCTACGTTAGAAAGCCAACTCCTTCAGGCTTTCAATCAGAGTTCTCGCTTTTTCGACCGAATCCGCCTCCACGAACAACCGCAGCACCGGCTCGGTGCCGGAGAAGCGCAGCAACGCCCAGTTGTCGTTTTCCAGGTACAGCTTGAAGCCGTCATACGTCGTGATGCGCGTGACCTGGAATTCGCCCAGGCGCGCGGGCGTATGTTTGTGTGCTTCCACCAGCGCGTGCAGCCGCTGCGGGATGATGATCCGCATCTCCGGCGTCGCCGGGAGGTTGGCCTCTTCGCTGTACAGCCGCCCGGTGATGTCGTAGACGCGCCGTCGCAGTTCAGAAATCTTCTGCCCGGTGCGCGCCAGCATCTCCACGATGAGGCCGGCGGCGAAAATGCCGTCTTTCCCCAAAATATGCCCCCGGATGGTCAGCCCGCCGCTGGATTCCCCGCCGAGCAGCGCGTCGTGCGCCACCATCGCGGAGACGATGTGCTTGAAGCCCACCGACGTCTCGTAACATTTCTCGTTGAAATGCGCCGCCAGCCGATCCAGCAAGTGCGTCGTCGCCAGATTGCGCACCACCCCGCCGCGCTCTCCGCGCACTGCGCGCAAGTACCAGTACAGCAGCAGCAGGATATCGTTGACCGGGATGTATTCCCCCAACTCATCCACAATGGCGATGCGGTCGGCGTCGCCATCGGTTGCCAGCCCCAGGTCGTAGCCTTCGTTGCGGATGTGGGTGACGAGCAGCCGCAGCGCGTCCAGATCCGGCGCGGGCGAACGTCCGCCGAACAGGGGATTGCGCCGTTCATTGATGAAGGTGACGCGGCAGCGCGCTTCCGTGAGCAGGATACCCAGCGTGAGCTGCCCCACGCCGTACATCGGATCCACGATGACGCGCAGACCGGCGTCGCGGATGATCTTCAGGTCAATCAACCGTTCCACCGCGTCCACGTACTCGTTGGTGAAGTCGCAGCGGCGGATGATGCCGGCATCCAGCCCCAGGTCGAGGTCAATCTTGACCACATCCTGCGGCTGGAGTCGGTTCGCCTCGGCCTCGATCTGGCGCGTCTCCGCGTCCGGCAGAAAGGCGCCATCCCCCTGGAAGACCTTGAGACCGTTCCATTCCGGCGGGTTGTGACTGGCGGTGAAGGCTAACCCGTAGGCCGCCTTTTGTTGCGCCGTGGCATACGTGACGAGCGGGGTGGGGGCGTCTTCTGAAAGCAGATAAGTGAGAATATTGTTCCCGGCAAACACCTCGGCGGCAGCTTCGGCGGAGCGATCCGAGAGGAAGCGCCGGTCGTAGCCGATGAGGACGCCGCGCTTCTCGTCGCCGCGGCGCGTGATGGCGTTGGCGAGCGCCTGGCTGAGCCGGCGGACGTTGTGCAGCGTGAACCCTTCGCCGATGACGGCCCGCCAGCCGCCGGTGCCAAAGGCGATGACGTTCTGCTCATCGTTGCGGCGCGGGCGGTAGAGGCGTTTTTGCAGGACGAAGGCGGCCTGCTCCAAATCGTTGTGCGTGTTGATGCCGAGCACTTCACCCTCATCGTAAATCCGGTAACTGTTGACGCGCTTCCCGGCGTGGATCAGACGGTGCGCGCAGTCGGTCAGCCGGTAATCGCCATCCACCGATGACGGCGGCAGCGTCTTGAGCGTCGCAAACAACGCGGATGCGCGCGCGACGTACGCGCCGACGTTCAACTCGCAGATTTCGCGCACTTCCGGCGAAGCGTCAGTATGTTCGATGATATCCATAATCCGGCCGGCGGCGTCGCGGATGATGCGTCCGTAGGGCAGCGGATGATCCATCACCGCGATCAGCAGCGTGAGCTGCGCCTGCTTGAGCCGGTGCCGGTTGAGCAGGCCGCGAATCGAGGCCGGGCGGAACAACGGCGTGTCACCGTAGAGGATGAGCAGGTCGCCGTCGAAGTCCGCCAGCAGCGGCGCGAGCTGCAAGACGGCGTGCCCGGTGCCCCGCCGCTCCTGCTGCACGACGAAGTGCGCCGCGACGCCCTGCGCCCGCAGATGCGCCGTCACCGCGTCATCCTCGCCCGCCACGATCACGTACAGGTCTTCGGGAGACGCCAGTTGCAGCGCATTCTGCACCACATAATCAATCACCTTGTGCTCGCCAAGCGGCGCCAACACCATCGGCGTGACATCTTCGGCAATAGATTCCTGCCCGGCGGCCAGGATCACGACTTTTAAGGTCGGAGCGTCATGGGTCATGCTTACCTCCACAGAGCTTGGATTTAAGATTTGTTGATTTGAGATTGAGCGATTGAGAGCAGACTCCATCACCCAATCTCAGTAGATCAAAAATTGGGTTCGTAGTAACCACTTCAGTGGTTCTTTTGACGACTAAAGTCGTTACTACGACCTTAAATTTTCATCTACTGAATCTCAGATTGGTTGACAGTGTAGCCGGGTGAATGGGTTTTGTCAATTCTCACACTCATGCTAAGATTGCGACAGAGCCGTGACTCTCCTGAAAAAAGGCAGAAGTTTCACGCAAAGGCGCAGAGTTTTTTCGACTATCCGGCAAACGACTATCCAACTATTGAGGAGGTCTCCGATGGATTTCTTTGAGGTCATTCAACAGCGTTACAGCGTGCGAGGGTACAAATCCGACCCGGTGGAAGAGGAAAAGCTCTTGCAAGTCCTGGAAGCGGCGCGACTGGCGCCGACGGCGGTTAATCGCCAGCCGTTCCGGGTGATCGTCATTCACACCGCCGGCCGTGAGGCGGAGTTGGCGCGCATTTACCGACAGCCGTGGTTCTCAAGCGCGCCGCTGGTGCTGGCCGTCTGCGGCATCCCGGCGGATGGCTGGACGCGGCGGCAGGACGGCAAGAATCACATGGACGTGGACGCGGCCATCGTGATGGATCACATCATCCTGGCGGCGACGGCGTTGGGGCTAGGGACGTGCTGGATCGGCGCGTTTGACCCGGCGGCGGCCCGCGAGGTCTTGGGCCTGCCGGACGGCGTCGAGCCGATCATTTTCACGCCATTGGGCTATGCGGCGGTTGACCCCCATCCTAAGACGCGCAAGGCGCTGGCCGACCTGGTAAAATACGAGCGATGGTAGACACCCCTGAAGTGCAGGAGGCCATCCAGGCCTATTATCGCAACGACGCGGAGCGGGAATGGCAGCGCATGGAGCGTCATCGCACCGAGTTCGCCGTGACACTGCGCGCGTTGGAGGCGCACCTGCCGCCCACGCCCGCCCGCGTCCTCGACTGCGGCGGCGGGCCGGGACGGTATGCCCAAGCGTTGACGCAGCGCGGCTACACCGTCACGCTCTTTGACCTGTCGCCTGACCTGCTGGTGCTGGCCCGTTCCCGCGCCGCCGAGTCCGGCGTGACCATCGCCGACTTCGCGCAGGGCACCGCCACCGACCTGAGCCGTTATCCCGACGACACCTTCGATGCCGTGCTGCTGATGGGGCCGCTCTATCATCTGCTGGAAGAGGACGAACGGCGGCAAGCGTTGGCGGAGGCGTATCGCGTCGTCAAGCCGGGCGGCCCGGTCTTCGCGTCCTTCATCTCGCGCTATTCGGGCCATCGTTACGCTGCGCGCGCCGAGATGGAATACCTGCTGACGCGCCCGGAGGAAAGCGACGCGCTTCTGGCGCACGGGACGTTGCCGCCCCGGCCCGGCGGCGGCTTCATCGCCTACTTCGCCCACCCGTTGGAAGTGACGCCGCTGTGCGCCAGCGTGGGGCTGGATGTGGAGACCGTGCTGGGCGTCGAAGGGCTGGTGAGCATGATCGAGGAAGGCGTCAACACACTGGAAGGTGAAGCCTGGGACGCCTGGGTGGACTTGAACTACCGGTTGTCCGCCGATCCCTCGCTGCACGGCGCGGTGGAGCACCTGCTGGCGATCTGCCGCAAACCCCGTTGGCGGGCGGCGCTGCGCGCTATCGCCCAGACGCTCGCCTCCGCCGGCATTGACTACCGCGTGGTGGGCGGCGCGGGCCTGGCGCTGCGCGGCCTGCCCATCCCCGTGCGCGACATTGACCTGGAGATGACGCCGGCGGACGTCTACCGCTTTGAGACCTTGTTTGCCGACCGGGTGGTGGAGCGCGTCGCGTGGAGCGAGGGCGTGGAATGGCGCTCGCACTTCGGGCGCTTCGACTTCGACGGCGTCACGGTGGAAGTGATGGGCGGCCTATCGCGCCGCGTGGGCGACCACTGGGCGCCTTCCTTCCTGATGACGCGCGCGGACGTGGCGTTTGAGGGCCTGTCTGTGGCGACGTCAACGTTGGAGGAAGACGCCCTGTCCGCCATCCGCCGGGGCCGCCTGGATCGCGCCGCCGTCATCCTGCCGCACTGCGACCCGGAACGGCTGCAAGCCCTCCTGCGCGAGGCGCTGGCATGTGAAATGTTTTGACTTGTAGGAAGTTTTAACGCAAAGGCGCAGAGGCGCTAAGACGCTAAGGACTTCAAAAATAAATTTTCTTTGCGTCTTTGCGTCTTTGAGTTAAATTTTCAGGAAAAGCGATGGACACTTGGGAAGCGTTGGAACAGGAGGTGGTCACATGCGCCCGCTGTCCGCGTCTGGTGGCGTGGCGCGAGGAGGTGGCGCGCGTCAAGCGGCGGGCGTACCGCGAGTGGGACTACTGGGGTAAGCCCGTCCCCGGCTTTGGCGACCGGCAGGCGCGCTTGCTCATCGTGGGACTGGCGCCGGGCGCACACGGCTCCAACCGCACCGGGCGGATGTTCACCGGCGACAGTTCCGGCGAGACGCTCTACGCCGCGCTGCACCGGGCGGGCTTCGCCAGCCAGCCCACGTCGGCAGCGCGGGACGACGGTCTGACGCTGCACGGCGCGTTCATCACGGCCATCGGGCGCTGCGCGCCGCCGGACAATCGCCCGACGCCCGAGGAGTTTGCGAATTGCCAGCCGTTCCTGGCGCGTGAACTGGCGCTGTTGGCCGGAGTGCGCGTCGTCCTCGCGTTGGGTCAACTGGCCTTTGATGGTTACTTGCGGCTGCTGCGCGAGCAAGGCCATCCTGCGCCGCGCCTCAAATTCGCCCATGGCGCGCGCTACGCTCTGGGCGACGGCCTGCCCGTGCTGCTGGCGTCGTACCATCCGAGCCGCCAAAACACCCAAACCGGCCGCTTGACGCCGGACATGCTCGATGCAGTGCTGGCAGAAGCCAAGAAATAGGAGTTAGGAGTAGCGAGTTAGGAGTTAGGAAGAGTCCGTAATTCGTAATTCGTAATTCGTAATTCGCAATTCACAACTCCTAACTCGCAACTCGCAACTATTTGGGGAGGAGACGATGAAGACATTAGGATATAAGGCGCATCTGGGGAAACTTTCAGGGGCGGTGGAAGCCACATTGGCCGAATTGACCGCCCAGCGCGTCATGCCGCGTATCTGGGCGCGCGATCATACCGTGTGGAAGCCCGAACCGACAGAAATTACTAACCGCCTGGGCTGGTTGACGATCATGGAGCCGCTGCTCGCCGCTCTGCCGGACATTGACGCACTGGTGTCGGAGTTGTACGCGGAAAACTACGCGCACGCGCTCTTGCTCGGCATGGGCGGATCGAGCCTCGCGCCGGACGTATTCCGCCGGACGTTTGGCGCGCAGCCGGGGTATCTGGAGCTGGGCGTGCTCGACAGCACCGATCCCGGCGCGGTGGCGGCGCAGGCCGACGCCTTTGACCTGCACCGCACGCTGTTCGTCGTAGCGACCAAATCGGGCGGCACGGTGGAGACGTTATCCGCGTTTAAGTATTTTTACAATGAACTGCTGAAGCTGATGCCGGAAGCGGAAGCGCGCCGCCACTTCATCGCCATCACCGACCCCGGCAGCGGCTTGGCGCAGATGGCATCCGACATGGGGTTCCGCAAGACCTTCCTCAACGATCCCAACATCGGCGGGCGATTCTCTGTGATGTCGCATTTCGGGATGCTTCCCGCAGTCCTGCTCGGCCTGGACGTGTCGCTGTTGCTGACGCGCGCGCAGGCGATGGCCGTGCGCTGCGGTTCGAACGTCCCGCCGGCGGAGAATCCCGGCGCGTGGCTTGGCGCGATCATGGGCGCGGCGGCCCTGGGCGGGCGCGATAAGCTCACTTTCATTATTTCTCCCACGCTGGAAAGTTTTGGCGATTGGGTCGAGCAGCTTATCGCCGAAAGCACCGGCAAAGACGGCCAGGGCATCTTGCCGGTGGTGGGCGAGCCGGTGGGAGCGCCGTTTGATTATGGCGCTGACCGTTTCTTCGTCTACCTGCGGTTGGATGGGGATGGCGTCTACGATGCGGAGGTGGCCGCGCTGGTCGCTGCCGGGTATCCGGTGCTCCAGTTGAATCTGGCCGACCGCTACGACCTGGGCGGGCAGTTCTTCCTCTGGGAGATGGCAACGGCGGTGGCCGGGCACTGCCTGGGGATTCAGCCGTTCGACCAGCCCAACGTCGAAGCTGCCAAGGTGCAAGCGCGCAAATTCGTGAAGGCGTACCAGGAGCAGGGAACGCTGCCTGATATTCCGGCTGTGGCCCCGGATGCGGCGGCGCTGCGCGCTTTCCTGGCGCAGGGGAAGCCCGGCGACTACGTCTCCATTCACGCCTACGTCACGCCGACGCTGGAGACGGACGCGGCGCTGCTCAAGCTGCGGGTGGCGCTGCGCGACGCCACGCGGCTCGCCGTGACGACGGGCTACGGGCCGCGCTTCCTCCATTCGACGGGGCAGCTCCACAAGGGCGACGCCGGAAACGGCCTGTTCGTGCAGATCATCTCCGACGCGGCGCACGATCTGCCCATCCCCGACGAGCCGGGCCAGCCGGGAGCCGCGTTGACCTTCGACGTGCTCAAGAAAGCGCAGGCGTTGGGCGACTATGAAGCTCTCGTGGAGGCCGGTCGGCGCGTGTTGCGTGTGGCTGTGGGCGTGGATGCGGCAGGGATGGCGGCGCTGGCAGCGTGCTAGGAATTACGAATTACGAATTACGAATTACGAATTATGGGGTGGGGTGAAATCTATGGGTTTGTACTTGTATGATACTTACACGCGAACGGTGCGGGAATTTACGCCGCTTCATCCGCCGGAGGTGGGGCTGTATACTTGCGGGCCGACTGTCTACAACTACGCACACATCGGCAACTTGCGGACGTACATTTTTGAGGATGTGCTGCGCCGTGTGCTGGCGTTTAACGGCTACCGCGTCAAGCACGTGATGAACATCACCGACGTGGGCCATCTGACCTCCGACGCCGATACCGGCGAAGATCGCATGGAACTGGGCGCGGCGCGCACGGGGATGACGGCCTGGGACATCGCGAAGCTGTACACGCAGGCATTCCGCAGCGATATGGCGCGGCTCAACATTCAGGAGCCGACGATCTGGTGTAAGGCGACCGACCACATCCAGGAGCAGATCGAGACGGTGCAGTGCATCGAGGCGCACGGGTATACGTATCGCACGTCGGATGGCATTTACTTCGATACGTCGAAGCTGCCAGACTACGGCTACCTGGGGCGGTTGGACATCGAGGGCTTGCAGGCCGGATCGCGCGTTACTCTGGGGGAGAAGCGCAATGTGACCGATTTCGCGCTGTGGAAGTTCAGCCCGCCCGACCAGCAGCGGCAGATGGAGTGGGCCAGTCCGTGGGGCGTCGGCTTCCCCGGGTGGCACATCGAGTGTTCGGCGATGTCGGCGAAGTACCTGGGGCCTCTCTTCGACATCCACTGCGGCGGCGAGGATCACATCACGGTGCATCATCCCAACGAGATCGCGCAGACGCAGGCGTGCTACGGCACGCGCCTGGCGAATTACTGGATGCACGGCTACTTCTTGCAGATCAACGAAGCGCGCATGGGGAAGTCGGTGGGCAACTTCCTCACCGTGCAGACGTTGGTGAACGAGGGGTACGATCCGCTGGCCTACCGCTTTATGTGCCTGGGGGCGCACTACCGCTCGCGGTTGAGCTTCAACTGGGAGGCGCTGGACGGGGCGACGACCGCACTCAACCGGCTGCGGGCGGCGGCGCACGAATGGGGCGCGCCCGGCGCGTTGGACGAAGACTTCATGGATCGCTTTGCCGCGCAGATCAACGACGACCTCAACATGCCGCGCGCGCTGGCCGTCGTGTGGGACCTGGTCAAGAGCGATCTTCCTCCGGCGACCAAGAAAGCCACACTGCTGGCCTTCGACGCTGTGCTGGGCCTGCGCCTGGGCGAGTGGGAACCGCCGGCGGACGTGATTCCCGATGCCGTGCTGGCCCTCGTCGAGCAGCGGCAGGCTGCGCGCCAGGCCAGGAATTGGGCGGAGGCCGACACGCTGCGGGCGCAGATCGCCGAGGCGGGGTACGAAGTCAAGGACACACCGCAAGGGCCGACGGTGACGCGGCGCGCATAAGGGAGCAATAGAAAGATGATCCATTTGGTCGAAGTCAACCAGGATAACTGGCAAGAATGTATCAAACTACCCACATTGGCGGAGGATACACAGTTTGTCGCGCCCAATGTGTACTCGATTGCGGAGTCCAAGTTTTACCCGAAGGCCAAAGTCTGTTGCGTTTACAATGATGAAGACGCCATGGTGGGCTTTGTGATGTACGGCCAGGACGAGGACGACGACGCGCTGTTCTGGGTGGATCGGTTGATGATCGCCGAGGGGCAGCGCGACAAAGGCTATGGTCGCGCCGTGTTGACGGCGGTGTTGGCGGAAGCACAGCAGCGCGGCTTCAAGCTGATCGGCTTGAGCACCAAGCCCGACAACGCGCGGGCCATCCATCTGTACGAAAGCCTGGGCTTTCACACCACCGGCGAAATGACAGGCCGCGAAGCTATCTATACCCGGACATTGCCGTAGCAACTCCACCGGGCCATTTGCGTATAGTTCTGTGGGGAGTAAGGAGTAAGAAGTAAGGCGTAAGGAGTAAGAAGCAAGAAGTAAGGCGTGAGGATAATCCAATCCTCAGTCCTCAGTCCTCATTACTCATTACTTATTTCTCATTACCCCTCACCATCCAATTAACCATTCCAAGGAGGGATAAAATGACACAGAGTCACGTTGTTGATTATCAAGTTTACGGGGACGACCTGCAATTCGTCGAGGTGGAGCTGGATCCGGGCGAAACCGTCATTGCCGAAGCCGGCGCGATGATGTATATGGAGCCAGGGATCAGGTTTGAGTCCAAGATGGGCGACGGTTCCAAGCCGCAAGCCGGATTTATGGACAAGTTAGTGAGCATCGGCAAGCGCGTTATCACGGGTGAGTCGCTGTTTATGACCCACTTCACCAACGGCGGTGCGGGGAAACAGCACGTCGCATTTGCCGCGCCCTATCCGGGCAAGATCATCGCCATTGACCTGGACGAAACCAGCGGCGAACTGCTCTGCCAGAAGGACTCGTTCCTGGCGGCGGCGCTCGGCACCGAGATCAGCATCGCCTTCAACAAGCGGCTGGGCGCGGGCCTGTTCGGCGGCGAGGGCTTCATCCTGCAAAAGCTGCGGGGCGACGGGATGGTCTTCATCCACGCCGGCGGCACGATCATCGAGAAGCGGCTGGAAAACAGCAAACTGCTGATTGACACCGGCTGTATCGTCGCTTTCGAGAGCCACATTGACTACAACATCGAGCGCGCGGGCAACCTCAAGTCCATGGTCTTCGGCGGCGAGGGGCTGTTCCTGGCGACGTTGCAGGGCACGGGGCGCGTCTGGCTGCAATCGCTGCCGCTCTCGCGCCTGGCCGACCGCATCACGCAATCGGCGCCCTCACATGGCGGCACAACCGTAGATGAAGGCTCCGTCATCAAGGGGCTGACGAAGCTGATGGGGTCGTAATCCGTACTCCGTAATTCGTAACCTTTAACCTCCGGGGCAACTCGGAGGTTTTTTGTTGTATGTCGTCTTGTGCGGTTTACGCAGTATAATAGAAGGGATTTACACCAACTTTTAACTTTCAACTTGTAACTTTTGACCTGGAGGCTATAACGTATGAAGGTGTTGATTACCGGTGGCAGCGGCCACATTGGCAGTTTTACGACGGCGCATCTGATGGCGCAAGGGCACAGCGTGCGGGTCGTGGATCGCAATCCGGCAGGTGAGTTGCCGCCCGATGCGGCGGAACGCATCCGGGGGGCGGAGTATGCTCAGGTGGATATTACCGATTTTGCCGCACTGCATCCGCTCTTCGAAGGTATGGACGCGGTAGTGCATCTGGCGGCGATTCCAAGCCCCATCCCCGGCAAAGATGCGGAGATTTTCGGTATCAACGTCGGCGGGACGTTTAATGTGTATCAGGCGGCAGCGGACCTGGGCGTCAAGCGCGTGGTGAGCGCGAGTTCCATCAACGCGCTTGGCAATAACTACGGCATTCGCAACATTGACGTTCACTACTTCCCTATTGACGAGGATCACCCTGGTTATACGACCGACGTGTACTCGTACTCCAAGCAGATTTTGGAGGAGACGGCGGCCTACTTCTGGCGGCGCAATGGCATCTCTGGGGTCTGTATGCGCTTCCCCTTCGTCTTCAACCCGGAGTGGTTCGCGCGGCGGCCCTGGGGCGGCGACCGGGAGATGTTCCACGCCCATCTCCAGCGCAGCTTTGATGCGCTGATGGCGTTGCCTGAAGCTGAGCGTCAGGCAGAGGTGGAGACGCTTCGCACGCGGCTACATGAATTGCGTGAACGCCAGGAGCGCGGGGAAATCTCTCACGAGGAAATGCGCGCAGAATTCCAAAAGATGCCTCATGCCATGATGTTCTTTGGCCGCAATGATTTCTGGACCTCCCTCGACGTGCGGGACGCGGCGCAGGCCATCGGTAAGGCGTTGATAGCGGACTACGAAGGCAGCCACCCTCTGTGGATTGTGGGCAGCCACAATTCCGCCGGCCTGCCTTCGATGGCATTGGCGTCGTTGATGTATCCTGACGTGAAGACGTGGAAGCGCCCGGTGGAAGGCGACGAATCGCTCGTCAGCATTGACAAAGCGCGCGCGCTGATTGGTTTCGAGCCGGAATACGTGACGGAGCGGTAATGCAGGTATTCCTGCGTTATGGGCGTACCGGACTGACCGTGGCCTTGCCGGATGACGTGGCCGTGCTCACCGCGCGGCCCGCGCCAGGGGTGGGGGACGAGACTGCCGTGATCCGGCAAGGCCTGCGCGTGCCCATCGGCTGCGCGCCGCTGGCGGAGAGGGTGCGGCCTGGCGATACCGTCGTGATCGCCCACAGCGACATCACGCGGGCGACGCCCAACGCGCGCCTCCTGCCGCCGCTGCTGGCCGAGCTGGAGGCGGCCGGCGTGCGCCGGGCGGACATCACGCTGCTCAACGCACTCGGCACGCACCGCCGCCAGACGGAGGCGGAGTTGCGGGCGCTGTTGGGCGACGGCATTGTGGACGCCTATCGCTGCCTCCAGCACGACGGCAACGACGACGCCGGGCTGGTCGCGCTGGGCGTCACGTCCTTCGGCCATCCTGTGCGCGTCAATCGGCGCTTTGTGGAGGCCGACGCGCGTATCCTCACCGGCCTGATCGAGCCGCACTTCTTCGCCGGATTTAGCGGCGGCCCGAAGGGCGTACTCCCTGCCCTGGCCGGCGCCGAAAGCGTGCTCACCAATCACGGGACAGCGATGATCGGTCACTCCAACGCGACGTGGGGCCGCACGCGCGGCAATCCCGTGTGGGAGGAGATGCTCGAAGTCGCGCAGATGACGCGCCCCACGTTCCTGCTGAATGTCACGATCAACGCGGCGGGCGCCATTACCGGCGTCTTCGCCGGCGATCTGGAGGCGGCGCACGCGCAAGGCTGTGAATTCGTGCGCGCCCACGCGATGTTGCCGGTATCCGCCCCTTACGATGTGGTCGTTGTCACCAACGGCGGCTATCCGCTGGATCAGAACCTTTACCAGACGGTCAAGGGGATGAGCGCGGCGCGGCAGATTGTGCGGCCGGGCGGCGCGATTCTGCTGGTGGCGGCCTGCGAGGACGGCATCCCCGCTCACGGGCGTTACGCCGCGCTGCTGGCCGAGGGCGGCTCGCCACAGGGTGTGCTGGAGATGGTGGCGCGCCCCGGTTTTGCGGCGGCGGATCAATGGCAGGTGCAGATACAGGCGCTTATCCAACGGCACGCGGATGTCTTCGTGTACAGTGACGGCCTGACGGACACGCAGATCGCCGCCGCGTTGCTGACGCCCTGTCGCGACATCCCCACGACAGTGCAAAAACTGCGCGTGCAGTACGGGCCGCGCGTGGCCGTGTTGCCCGAAGGCCCGTACATCGTGCCATACATTCCGTAAACCGTTCGCCAGGTAATCGTCATCTATGCGTCAAGTCATTTCATTGGGAGTGTGGTATCTTAAGCATGGCTTAGGGATTACGATGATTCTCCTCCTTCTGAAGAACCGGGGGCTATGGGACAGCCCCCGGTTTTATTTTATGGAGAGTGGGTGTATCATGAGCATAACTCAAGGATGAGGGGTGTTCAAGATACTGATGAATCCTAAGCTGACTGCTATTACCTCACATTCAAATCCCTCTGTTTCTCGAAGTGTTCCCTGGGTTGTGGTTGATGTTCCGACTCATCGAATTTCCTCTCAATCAGAACTTACGCAGTCCACCTTCCCAGAAGCTGGATTTGGGTCAACTTTGGCGTCAAAGGGCTTCCGAAAAAAGCCTATTTACTAGCTTCCCGGAAGATTTTGAGAGTCGTTGCGTAGGGTCTCTCAATATTGACACGACTTTGTGGTGAATGAAGATGGATAAACCCCAAGAGGCTTCAATTTTAGTGGTGGATGACACGCAGGAGAACTTACAACTGTTATCCCAGTTGTTGACGCAGGCCAACTACAAGGCGCGAGTCGTGAACAGTGGTGAGCGCGCATTGGAGTCGGCGCAGACCACCCCGCCGGATTTGATCCTGTTGGATGTTATGATGCCGGGGATGGATGGCTATGAGACGTGCGCGCACCTGAAAGCCGATGAACGCACCCGCGACATTCCGGTCATCTTCCTCAGCGCCCTGAGCGCGCCCCAGGAAAAGATAGACGCTTTCAAAGCCGGTGGTGTGGACTACATCACCAAACCTTTTGGCATCGAGGAAGTGTTGGCGCGCATCGCCATTCACCTATCGCTGCGTCAGGCGCAACAGCGCCTTCAAGCACAAAATGAGCGGTTGGAACAGGAAGTGACCGAACGGCGGCAGGCTGAAGCCCGTTTACAAATCCTTCATGAGTTGGATCAGGCTATTTTGGCGACACCCTCTTCGGCAGCGATTGCCACCGCTGCTATCAGCCGCGTCCGGCAGTTGATTCCTTGCCGTTGCGCTTCAGTCATTGAAATCACGCCTGAACGTCGGGCTAAAATCCTGGCGATAGAAGCTAACTCTGAGGTGTTGCTCAATGTTACCATGTGGGAAACTTCACTGCACGACGATCTCTCACCCTTGTCCCGGCTGCACAACGTGGCCGATCTGACCGCTGTGCCGCACCGCTCTACACTACAGGAGCGATTGTACGCCCAGGGCGTCCGCGCGTACCTGTTGGTGCCCTTACCCTTTCGGGAACAAGTCCTGGGCGCATTAGCCCTGGAATCCGCCCAGCCGAATGCTTTTACAAAGGAGCACTCTCGCATTGCTGTCGAAATCGGCGTTCTGCTGGCCGTCGCTATCCGGCAGGCGGAGCTACATCAGGCTTTGGAGCAGGAATTGGCCGAGCGGCGCGCGGCGGAAAAAGCGCTCCGGGCAAGCGAGGCTGCGCTGCGTCAGTACACCGTGGAACTGGAAGCCAGTAACGCCGAGTTGGACGCGTTTGCGCACACCGTTGCCCACGACCTGAAGAATCCCCTATCGGCCATTGTGGGGTTCGGTGGGTTGCTGGAAAAGCGCTATACCGAGATTGCGCCGGATAAGGTGACCGAGTTCTTACACATCATCGCCCAAACCGGCAACAAAATGACGGCCATCGTGGATGAGCTGTTACTCTTAGCCAGTGTGCGGCGTATTGAAACCCTGGAACCGGGTGTGCTGGATATGGCCCACATCGTGGCGGAGGCGTTGACTCGCCTCACCGTAGCGTTGAAGGCCGCGTGCGCGGAAGTGATCCTGCCGGAAACATGGCCGGTTGCACTGGGCTACGCGCCGTGGGTCGAGGAGGTCTGGGCGAACTATGTCAGCAACGCCTGCAAGTATGGCGGTCGCCCGGATGAAGCCGTTCCTCCGCGTGTGGAGTTGGGGTACGCTATGTCGGATTTTGGAGCACAGGGTTGGGCATCGGAGGGGGATTCGACGCCCAAAATCCAGGACGCAAAAGCCAAAATTACCTTCTGGGTGCGTGATAACGGCGTAGGGCTTTCTCCAGAGCAGTGCGCTTCTTTGTTCACCGAGTTCTCCCGGGTCGGGCAGATGGAGGTCGAAGGGCACGGGCTGGGCCTGTCCATCGTCAAACGCATTGTCGAAAAACTCGGCGGAAAAGTCGGTGTGAAAAGCGCCGTTGGGGAGGGCAGCACTTTCTGGTTTACCCTGCCCGTCGGTGAATGACAACGACCAATAACCGGTTTCCAATGACCAGTTTCCACTTTGAAAGGAGTTTCTTATGACATTCATCAATCGTTTAATTGGCGACATGCCCAAGATCGGCATCCGTCCCACCATTGACGGGCGGCGCGCCGGCGTGCGCGAAGCGTTGGAGACGCAGACGATGGGGATGGCGCAGAACGTAGCGCGTTTCCTCAGCGAGGCTGTGCGCTACGAGACCGGCCAGCCCGTGGAGTGCGTCATCGCGGATACCTGCATTGGCGGGGTGGCGGAGGCGGCGCAGACTGCTGAGAAGTTTGCGCGCGCGAGCGTCGGCGTCTCGCTCACAGTGACGCCCTGCTGGTGCTACGGCGCGGAGACGATGGATATGGACCCGCTCATCCCCAAAGCCGTGTGGGGTTTCAACGGCACGGAGCGGCCCGGCGCGGTCTACCTGGCGGCGGTGAGCGCGGCCCACACGCAGAAGGGCGTCCCCGCCTTCAGCATCTACGGGCGCGACGTGCAGGACGCCGGCGACGACGCAATCCCCGCCGATGTGCAGGAGAAGCTGTTGCGCTTCGTCAAGGCCGGTCTGGCGGTGGCGCGGATGCGCGGGAAATCGTACCTCTCGATGGGCGGCGTTTCGATGGGGATCGCCGGTTCCATCGTCGAACCATGGCTGTTCGAGCAATACCTGGGAATGCGCGCCGAGGCTGTGGATATGACGGAATTCGTCCGCCGCTTTGACGAGGGCATCTACGACCCCGTGGAATTCGAGAAGGCCATGACCTGGGTGAAAGCCAATTGTGTCGAGGGCGTGGATCGCAATCCGCCCGCCAAGCAGCAGACGCGCGCTCAGAAGGATAAGGCGTGGGAACTGTCGGTCAAGATGGCGTTGATCGCCCGCGATTTGATGGTGGGTAACCCGCGTCTGGCCGAACTCGGCTACGGCGAGGAGGCGTTGGGGCACAACGCCATCGCCGGCGGCTTCCAGGGCCAGCGCCAGTGGACGGATCACTTCCCCAACGGCGACTTTATGGAGGCGATCCTCAACTCGTCCTTCGACTGGAACGGCATCCGCCAGCCGTATATCGTGGCGACGGAGAACGACGCCCTCAACGGCATCTCCATGCTCTTTGGTCACTTGCTCACCGGCGCGGCGCAGATGTTTTCCGATGTGCGCACTTATTGGAGTCCTGCCGCCGTCAAGCGGGTCGCCGGCTATGATTTGACGGGCGACGCGGCCGGCGGCTTCCTGCACCTCATCAACTCCGGGCCAACGGCCCTGGACGCGACCGGGCAGCAAGAGCGGGACGGACGGCCCGTCATTAAGCCCTATTGGGAAGTCACAGAGGAAGAGGTGGGCAAGTGCCTGGCGGCGACGACGTGGCACGCGGGCACGCTCGAATACTTCCGGGGCGGCGGCTGGTCCACCCACTTCGTCACGCGCGGCGGGATGCCGGTCACGATGGCGCGTCTCAACCTCGTCAAGGGGCTGGGGCCGGCCTTCCAGATTGCTGAGGGGGTTATCGTAGACTTGCCGGATGATGTCCACGCCAAACTTGACCTGCGCACCGACCCGACGTGGCCGACGACGTGGTTCGCGCCGCGTCTCACCGGCAGCGGCCCCTTCCGCGACGTGTACAGCGTGATGAATGCCTGGGGCGCGAATCACGGCGCGATCAGCTACGGCCACATCGGAGCGGACTTGATCACGCTGGCGTCGTTGCTGCGCATCCCCGTCTACATGCACAATGTCCCAGAGGAGCAGATTTTCCGCCCCAGCGCGTGGACGGTCTTTGGCGCGCAAGATTTGATGGGGGCGGACTTCCGCGCGTGTGCTAATTTTGGACCGTTGTATGGGTAGCCTAAAATTCTCTCAACGGATTTAGCGGATTTAACGGATTTGTTTCCGTTGAATCCGTTCAATCCGTTGAACCTCAAGGAGCTATAGACGATGGAACATAGTGATAAGTTGACCGGCCCGTGGCGGACGATCCACGGGGCTATCTGGCTGGTCGGCCTGGCGATTTTGTTCTGGAAGGGCTGGTTCTGGCCCGGAATCCTGATATTGGTGGCATTGAGCGGGATCCTGGAGGCGGTCATCCAACTGGCCGTGCCCACCGCCGTCGCGCCGGAGTATCGCGAGCATCGCCCGGAATTGCTGCCGTCTTCTTGTCCCAAATGCAACGCCCCCATCAGCGGCGACGAGGTGAAGTGGACCGGCCCTCAATCGGCAAGTTGCCCCTATTGCAGCGCAAACCTGCCGATGAAAGAAGCGCCGGCGGCGAAAGAGTAGAGGCGGGCAGTCAGAAATGAGTAATGAGAAATGAGTAAAGGATACTCGTTTCTCATTACTCGTTACCCATTTTCCATAACAAAGAGATGAAAGACCTTTCCCTTTCTCCTTACCACCTGTTTGAATACCGTGGCAACCGGTACGTGCTGGATATTGAGACGAGCACGGTGATGCAGTTGGACGCGCCGGCCTACGATGCGCTACGACTGCGAGCGGAGGACGTGTCGCCGGAGGCGCAGCGCGCGCAACTGGCGGACGCTCACGGCGCGGAAACCGCGCAGACGGTGCTGCGCGAGCTGCGTTGGCTGGAAGAGCGTGGCCTGTTCCGCGCGCCTTTGCAGACCTACGATGACCCCGAAAACGAAGCGTACATCCAACAACTGGTGCAGATGGGAACCGGCAATATCGAACTCGATCTGGCTGAGGCGTGCAATCTGCGCTGCCGCTACTGCTACATGAGCGACAACGACGCACTGCATCACGGCTTGATGTCCTGGGAGACTGCCCGGCAGTCGGTTGACCTGGCGTTCACGCGCGGCGCGTCTGCCGAGGCTATCCACATCACCTTCTTCGGCGGTGAGCCGCTGCTCAACAAGCCGGTGCTCAAGCAGGCCATCGCCTACAGCCAGCAGCTCGGCGCGGAGCGCGGCAAAAACGTCACGTACTCGATGACCACCAATGGCACGCTGTTGGATGACGAGGTTATTGACCTGATCAAGCAGTACAACTTCGGGCTGATGGTAAGTATAGACGGGCCGCCGGAAGTGCATGACGCCGTGCGTCCTTTCGCCCATGGGGAAGGCTCGTTTGCGGCGGCAGCGGGCGGCGTGCGCCGCCTGATGGAGCGCCGCCGGAGCGTGACGGTGCGCTGCACCTTGAGCAATCGCTGCCTGGATCGACCCAGAATCGTGCAATTCCTGGAGGATTTCGGCTTCACCCGCGTGGCGATGAGCCGCTGCGCCGGGCGCGTGGACAACTTCGGCCCCTATGACATCGGCCCGGCGGAGAATGCGGTGCTGGCGGCGCAAGACGATTTCTTCATCGAGCGGTTATTCGCGCAGTTGGAACGCGGCGAGCGCGTGTGCTTCAACCCCTGGGCCGGCGTCGTGCGCGACATCCACGACGCGCAGAACCGGCGGATGCGCTGCGGGGTGGGGCGCGGCTGCACGACCGTCGGCATTGACGGCGCCCTCTATCCCTGCCACCGCTACGTGGGGATGCCGGCCTACATCCTGGGGCACGTGAGCACCGGCATTGACCGGGAACGTTTCGCGGCGTACCTGCGCGGCTACTTCGCCACCAAGCGCAAGTGCGAGACCTGCTGGGCCATCAACCTCTGCGGCGGCTACTGCCCCTGGCACGTTTCCTGCGCCGATGGGACGTTTGCCGAGCCGCAAGACTGGTGGTGCGCCGAGTTGCGCGGCTGGTTCGAGCGCGGCGTCTGGCTCTACGAGACGCTCCGCGCGCAGCACCCGGACTACCTGAGTCAATTGGTGGGCGAGGAAGTCGCGCCACTGTTGCGGTAAAAGATCAATCCTGAGCCTTAAGCGACCAACCTTGCGCCGCGGATAAGGAGGTGGTTGTGGAGGATTTCCTGTGAGGCTTGTTTCTTGAATCACTCTTCATCACTGATTAGCTGAAGGAGGTGCTGTATGGTGATGAAACCGATGTCAAGACGAGACTTTTTGAAATGGTTGGCGGCGGGAGCGGCCGCCGCCGGATTGAGCCACTTTGGGGTGTTGAATTTTGGCGGCGCCAACCCGGCGCTTGCCGATGACTGCACTGCCATGGCCGATTACTGCAATCCAGGAGAGGACACAGATGTCTGTCCGGATTCTCAGCCAGGTAGTTCGGATGTCTGCATACCCGGAATGGAAGAACTTGATGAATGTGTACCTGGGAGTGAGGCAGATATCTGCGCTCTTCCCCCTGATGTGCCACCTGATATATGTGATCCTACTATCCCAGACCCCGATCTGTTATGTGAGAATCCACCTGGCACCCCGGACACATGCAATACGGCACCAGACGATGTCGATATATGCCCAGATGCGCCTGGCGGCAATGGTGACTCCTGTAGCGCGACTCTCCCGTCCGAACCTGACGAGTGCATCCCGGCCGTGAATGAACCGGATCAATGTCCTGGTGATGCAGAACCGGACTTCTGCCGGGATCCCGTTACCGGACAGGTTGCACAGGACAATTGTAGCCCGCCTCCAGGCGACCCTGATATTTGTGTGGAAGCTGGTCAAAATGTCATAGACATCTGCAACCCTACGGGCGGGGATGAGGATCAACCGCCCAATGCCGCCAGAGTGACTTCTTTCCATGCTCAATCGGCAACGACAATGCTTGGAGGCGCCGCCGTAGTGGGCGCGGCGGTCGTCGCCCTCGGCGCCGCCCTCACCCACTCCGATGAACCCTGACGCACAGGTGCAGCGTGCTTGCCTCAAGTGCGCTGCACCCTTTCCTGATTTCTGATTTCTCGTTTCCCATTTCTTCATTAAGGATACTATTGATGCCCGAAACTGTTTCCGAAGATACCGCCCCCCTGGAAGCCTTGACCCGCGCGCAGCAGACGACGTTTGCCGCGCTGTCCGAGATTGACGACGAAACGCTGCGCAAACTGACGCAGCTCACGCTCCCGGAAATCCGCAAAATCCGCCAGGAAGTGGCCGACGTACTGCCCGCGGGCAATCTGCCGGCGATGATCCTCAGCGGGTTGACCCAACTGAAGGGCCGCAAGCTCAAGGCGGAGCGGGTGCGGCAGGACGTGAGCGCGTTGATGCGCGGGCTGAACTTGCTGCCCCAGGGATTGTTCAGCGTGTTCGTGGCCGGGCCGGCGACGGTGTTGTACGCCTACCAAAAGCTGCTGCGCCTGGCCGGCAAAGACCTCGCCAGCGCGTTCCCGCAGGGGATGTGGCAGTTCTACCTGGAATTTGGCCTGCGGGAAGACCAGGCGCGACACGCCAACGAGACCACCGGCTTCCAACAGACGTTCCCTCGCGTGGATTCCCCGGTAAAAGAGGCTGCCGCCTGGGTCTGCGCCGCCCTCGATTTGCTTTACCACTACAACGACCTGCTTGCCGTGGATTGGCGCGAGCGGGTGATGCTGCGCGTGCTGTTGGAAATCGCCGGTGAGTCTGGCGTGTCCGACGTGCCACTGCTCAAGACGCTGACCCGTGATTGGAACCGCGCCCGCCCGTATCGCTGTCCTCCGGGCCACACGGATTATCTCCGCTGCCGCCTGGAGACGTTTGAGCTGTTTCTGCACGAGCGCCTGGACTATCTGCCGGAGGCGGCGCGGGCGCAAGTACAGGCGCGTTATACGCAACGCCAGCGCGAGGAATTGCCCGCCTACATTGAGCAAATGTCGCTGCTGGCCGCCCTGACGCCGGAGCCGTACCAGGAAGTCAAACAGTCGATCCCGTTGTGGCGCGCTTACCTCGGCTTTGTGTGGAATGGGGAAACCCATCTATTCCCCGTGTGTGAGCGCAACGCGGAGGGCAGCCCGTTGTGTTATCCACCGGAAGCAGATTCGCCGCCCATTCCTGTGTACGCGCACGAAGCCGGTCTGTGTGACGCCCAGGGCAACCTTTTGGAGTCCGACGGCGCCGGGCGGCTCTGGTATCGAGAGAGCAAACGCCCGTTGGGTCAACTGCGCCCGCCATCGCCAGAGGCGGTGCAAGCGTGGGCGGCGGCGGTGTTGACCTCAAAACCGGCAGCGCCGCCCTCTGACCTGGACTTGCAATTGACGACGTGCCCGCGCGCCTTGCAGTCCTCCATCCGCGCCGCGCTGCCCAAGGCCACGCAGGCGGAAATCGAGCGACTGCGCCGCGCGCCAGTCATCCTCAACTGGGACGTGCAATCGCACCGTCAACCGCTGGCGTACATTCGCCGGGGGCGGCGCGGCATCGGCGACCACGCGCTGACCCTCTTCCGCACCGACAAAAGCATGGTGTTCGATCAATCCCACATTTTCTTTGATGGGATGTGGGGGAGCGCCATCGCCGAGATCGTGACGAATAGCGCGATCAACGGGTATCAACGGTGCGCGCCCCTGGTCGGTTCGCCCCCGGCGGTAGCGTTGCGTCCCCCGCTGGCGCTGCAAATGTCGGAGAAAGCACTGAGCCTGCTGGCGAAGGCGCCGCGCGTCGCCGAAGTTTCCGCCGAAGCCGACGGCGTGGACGTCGAGCGTATCGCTCGCTTGCGCCGGCGACTGGCCGAGCGTGGGGTGGCGCTTACCGTCAACGACTTGCTACTGCTCTACCGGATCATCCACGCGGCGCAGTACACGCTTTCCCCCCCACTGGAACACGCATTGGAAGGGTTACAGCGGCGGGCGAATGCGGCGCAGTCCAAAGCGGCGCGGGCCTCCATTGACCAGACGCTCACGCGCTTCCGCGAGACCAACCCCGCGCTGCTGATTCCGATGGACGCCAGCAACGTCTCGCCGCGCGAGCGGCTGTACCCGGCGACATTGCGCAATCCCCTGCCGGACTTGCCTCCGGCTTACCAGGCCACCCACGACGCCTACCGCCACTATTTGCAAGCGCATCAAGCGGCGTGGCAAGCCTTCGACCAACAGCGGCGGCGCTTCCTGGCGCACCTCAAAGTCTTCAGCGAGTTCCAGGACGCGATCAAGGCGGTGACGATGCGCGGCGAGAGCTTCAACACAGCCACGCTGCGCCTGCTCGGCCACTTGCCGCCGGCGATGCAATACATCCTGGATCAAATCCCGCAGCGGATCGGGGTGCTCAACGAAGTCATCAAGGGCAACGAGGTCTTCTCCAACGTAGGGCGGGTGTCGGCGGGCAGCAGCCTGCGACGCTTCCTCAGCGCGAAGGACGACGGCGAGGCGAAAGAGCTGGTCTGGGCCGTCCTCACCGACGACCACGACCGGATGCACATCACCCTGCGCGATTTTCGACCCTTTGTGAAGCTGCTGCTGGACATGGGCGAATCCGACCTGGCAAACGCGCTGGTGCAGGACTACCTGGACAGCTACGTGCAGGGCTTGAATCGCTTTGTCGCCGGTCTCTACACTTACGTCATGGCTGAGGAGCCGAATAGTTGATCTTTATGGTTGGACGGTAGGGCACTGTTGCACCACTGTATAGATTGCCTCAATCACCGCTTCCGGTTGGTCAAATTGGATGTAGTGACCTGACTCCCTGAGTAGCCTGATTTCACTGTTATTGCTGAGTAAGGTGAGTTCTTGCTGCAATTCAAGCCAGGTATCTTGCACATCCTGCCCCTTAATTTGTATCGAGGTGGGCCGTGCTGAGGCCAGCACAATCAAAGGGATACTGCCTAGAGATTTATACTGTCCCGCTTGTGCCAGGGTGTTGGGTGACTCGACAGTTTCGTCATACCACGCCATACCTGATTCGGGCAGGAACGCCTGCTCTGCCTCGTAAACTTCGCGGGGCATAGAGTACTGCGGCCCTTTGAAGCGTCCGGACATTCCCAGGTGGGATAAGAGGAAAATTACCGGCCTAATCTGCTTTTCTGGAATCTCTATTTCGAGACCAATCCCGGCGAACCGGGTCAACTGATCCGGATGGCTTGAGTCCACCAATACCATGCCACAGGTGGCATCGGGGTTTTGTCCTGCAAATATCCTGATATAAGCTCCACCCAATGTATGGCCTACCAGGACAAAGGGGCCCTCTTCACCCGCCGCATCCAGCACAGCGCCAAGTTCTCTGGCAATGGTCTCTCCATCTCTGGGACGTGGCCCCGGCTCACTCCACATGATCCCGGCCCGATCATAACTGCACGCGCGGGTGAATCCTCCCACCTCACTTTGGATGCTGTCCCAACTTAATGACCCAAGCTGATCGAGGCCAGCTTCAAACACAACGGTCGGACTCCCTGCTCCCACACAATACAAGTGGATATGGTGGGTGTCAAGGCTGATCATGTTGCCTGGCGGGGGGTATTCTCGGCGATATTTATTCCGCGCCAGGGATTCTCGGCCCCATAAATAGGTTATCAAGCCCAAAAAGAGAATCAGCACGATCAATCCTATCCGTCCGCTCCAGCGAAGCACGGTGGTTAGCCCTTTTTTTGCCTTCATAATATGAAACTCCTTTCCTAATGGATTGTTGTCTTTTGACAGATCGAGTATAACGGCGTCTGTCAATCCTGACTACTGTGAAAACCTACAGTTCCGGTGGTTTCAGCCGCAGTTGACGTTTCCCGCCTTTGGCATATAATCTTGGAAGTAGGAGATAGGAAATAGGTAATCAGAAATCAGTAACCGGTAACTCATTACTCATTTCTCATAACCTATTTCCAGTTTCTAATTTCTTTGAAGGAGGGCACAGGGATGATAGTGATGCTGCACGCTTTGTCATATTGTGGGCGCATGGCATCCCTGTTCCATTAGGTAAACCCTAACTACTATAGTTTGTGATTTCAGGCCGTGGTGCGTTATTGCCCACGGCCTTTTTTGTTGTCTGGAGGTAGATATGCTACAACTTTCAAATATCAGCAAGCGGTATGGCGACGCATTGGTGTTGGATAACGTCTCGTGTACTATCAATATGGGAGAACGCATCGGCTTGATCGGCCCGAATGGGTGCGGCAAAACGACGTTGCTGCGCATCATCGTCGGCGACGAAGCGCCGGACGCCGGCTCGGTGCGCACAGATCCGCCGGACTTGCAGGTGGGGTATCTTGAGCAAGGCTGGCGCTACGACGAGACGAGCACGGTGGACGAAGTGCTGCGCCCCACCCATAGCGAGATGGAACGCCTGGAAACGCAGATAGCCGACTTGTCGGCGGCGCTGGCGACCGCTGAGGGGACCGCGCAGTCTCAATTGCTCGATGCCTATGGCGAGGCGCTGGCGCGCCTGGAACGCCTGGCCGCCGCCGAAGTTACGGAGCATCAAGCGCAGGCTATGCTTTCCGGCCTGGGGTTGGCCGAAGTCCCGCTGGATACCCCTGTGGCGCACCTCAGCGGCGGGCAGAAAACGCGGTTGGGGCTGGCACGGCTCTTGTTGCAAAGTCCACAAGTGCTGCTGCTCGACGAACCGACCAATCACCTGGATATCGCCGCGCTGGAGTGGCTGGAGGCATGGCTGCGACGTTATCCGGGGGCGGTGTTGCTGGTGTCTCACGACCGGGCGTTTCTCGACAACACCGTCACGCAAATTCTCGACCTCGATCCGCTCACCCATACTCTCGCCGCGTATCCCGGCAACTACTCGGATTACATCGAAGAGTGGACGCGCCGCCGCGAGAAGCAGTGGGCGCAGTGGCGTGACGAGCAAGCCGAGGTCCGCCGTTTGCAGGCTGACATTCACCGCACCAAGATGCAGGCGATGAGTGTCGAGCTGACCACTACGCCTGGCGATCCCACTACCCGGCGGTACGCGAAGAAGGTCGCCAAAAAAGCCGTTTCCCGCGAGAAACGGCTGGAACGTTATCAAGAAAGCGAGGATCGCGTGGAGAAGCCCGCCGCCTCATGGCAGATGAAGCTGGAATTTGTGGATACGCCCACCAGCGGTCAAGACGTGCTTGTGCTCAAGGGGCTATCCGCCGGATACAACGGCCGCCCGCTGTTCTCAGACGTAGACCTCACGCTGCGCCAGGGTGAGCGGGTGGCGCTCATCGGGCCGAACGGCGCGGGCAAGACGACGCTGCTGCGGGTGCTCGCCGGGCAACTGTCGCCGCTGACCGGGACCGTGCGGCTGGGCGCGCGCGTCCGCCTGGGCTACTACGCGCAGGAGCAGGAGAATCTCGATCCGCGCAGCACGCCCTTCGAGACCGTCCGCGCGGTAGCGGCGATGTCGGATACGGACGTGCGCTCGTTCCTGCATTACTTTCTCTTTGCCGGGGACGACGTGTTTGTGCCGGTGGGCAGCCTGAGCTACGGCGAGCGGGCGCGGTTGACGCTGGCGCGACTCGTCGCGCAGGGCTGCAACTGCCTGCTGCTGGACGAACCGATCAATCACCTGGACATCCCCAGCCGCGCCGGATTCGAGCGGGCGATGGCGGCGTTTGAGGGCACGGTGCTCGCCGTCGTCCACGACCGCTACTTCATCCAACACTTCGCCACGCAGGTATGGGCCGTGGAGGGCGGCGCGGTGCAACGTTACGTGGATTTGGAGGATTACTTGCGAGGGCGGGTAAAGGGACGCTGATTTTCGCAGATGCACGCAGATTATTTTTAAAATCTGCGTGCATGACTCCTCTGAAAATAAAGACTGTTTCACGCAAAGGCGCAAAGACGCAAAGTAAAAAACAAGAACTTGGCGAGCTTGGCGTCTTCGCGTGAAATTTTCATCCAACCGCTGGTGAACCACCGGTTAATGACGAATTCCCCTGAAAAAAGGAGGGGGTTTCACGCAAAGGCGCAAAGCCGCAAAGATTTTTAAGATCGGACTAAATTTTATAACGTAAACCATGATTTTCAATAAAGAATATGAAGATTGCTCTGCATTTTCTTTGGCGTCTTTGCGCCTTTGCGTGAAATAGTTAGTTTCTTCAGCAGAGTCCGTGCATCTGCGGTTAGCTGCGTCCAAAAACAAACAGTCCCTAAAGGTGGGGAATCTTTAGGGACTGTTTAGTTTCTTGTAGTCTTACTCGGCGATGCCGATGTTGGCGGACTTGCCGCGCATCCAGAAGTGTTGCATGGTTTGCAGGACGTGCGTGGCGTGCTTCTCGGACACGTCCACGAAGGTCTGGTGCTGCTGGATGTCAATGGCG
This sequence comes from Anaerolineae bacterium, assembly GCA_034429475.1. Classification (GTDB taxonomy): domain Bacteria; phylum Chloroflexota; class Anaerolineae; order B4-G1; family SLSP01; genus JAKQHY01. Next base: position 1,951 of record DAOUGD010000058.1, on the reverse strand, counting down.
CCGATGGCGCGGCCGGGGATGTCGGCCTCGCTGGCAATCGCGCCGACCACGTCGCCAGGGCGGACGCCGTGGGACTTGCCGACGTTGAGCACCATGCGCACCATGCCGCGTTCCTGCTGGCCGGGGATGCGCCCGAACCGGCCCTGCTTGCGCTCCGGCTTATCCTCACCGCGCTCTGGCTTATCCTGACCGTGCTCCGGTTTCCCCTGACCGCGTCCCGGCTTGTTCTTGCCGCGCTCCGGCCTGCCTTTAGTGGGGGCGGGGCGGCCCTTGTCGGAGTCGGGTTTGCCGTAGCGGCTCTTGGCCGAGCGCGGCTGCGGCGGCGGAACTTCGCGCACATCCTCGATGGGGCGCTGCTGTTCCTGCGCGCGCGCCAATTGGATGGCAGCGGCGGCGATGTCGGCCGGCTCGTACCCGGCGGCAATAAGCTGTGTGACCAGGTCGCGCTCGTGGCCGGGTGTCGCTTCGAGACCCGGTTGTAGCTTTTCCAGGAAGCGCACGTCGCGGCGGGCGGTGATGTCGGCGGTGGAGGGCAGCTTGGCGCGTTGGACGGGTTGGCGGGTTTGTTGCTCGATCATCTTCATGCGGTACTGCTCGCGGGAGTTGATGAGGGTGACGGCGATACCCTTCTTGCCCGCGCGCCCGGTGCGTCCGATGCGGTGGACGTAGCTTTCGGTGTCGAAGGGGATGTCGTAATTGATGACGTGGGAAATGTCCTCAATGTCTAGCCCCCGCGCGGCCACGTCGGTGGCAACGAGGACGGCGACGCGCCCCCGGCGGAAGCGCTCCATCACGGTTTCTCGCGCGGCCTGGTTGAGGTCGCCGTGCAGCGCCTCGACCTGGAAGCCGCGCGCCAGCAGCGCGTCCGACAGTTCGGCGGCGCCGATCTTGGTGCGGGTGAAGACGAGGACGCCGGTGAGGTCTTCCATTTCCAGCAACCGCGTGAGGGCCGCCAGTTTGTCCTCTTCGTAGACCACGTAATACCGCTGCTCGGTTTCGGCCACCGTCATCCGCTCCGGGTTGACGATGACGCTTTCCGGTTCGCGCATGTAGCGGTCGGCCAGGCGGCGGATGGGGGCCGGCATGGTCGCCGAGAAGAGCGCGGTCTGTCGGTTTTCCGGCATCTCGCTCAGGATGGCCTCGATGTCCTCGATGAAGCCCATGCTCAACATCTCGTCGGCTTCGTCGAGCACCAGATAGCGCACACCGCTGAGGTCGAGCGCGCCCTTGCGGATCAAATCCAGCAGGCGGCCCGGTGTGCCGACGACGATGTCAACGCCGCGTTCCAGCCGGCCGATCTGCCGGTCGTAGGATTGCCCGCCGTAGACGGCCAGCACGCGCGCGCCGTGATGGCTGCCGTACTGGTGGACGGCCCGCGCGACCTGGATTGCCAGTTCGCGGGTGGGGGTGACAATCAAGCCCTGAACGTGGGGTTGGTCAGGGTCGAGGGTGTGTAGCAGCGGCAGGGTGAACGCGGCCGTCTTGCCGGTGCCGGTCTGCGCCTGTCCTAACACGTCGCGCCCTTCCAACAAGAGGGGAATGGTGCGCTCCTGAATCGGCGTGGGCGCTTCGTAGTCTAACTCATCAATGGCCTGCAATAAGCTCGGATGCAGGCCGAAACCTTCAAATCCACTTGACATGAGAACTCCTTTTTGTTTTGATAGGATTGACGCAGTCGATCGAAAAAACCTTCCCGTAAGTTCATTGGAGCTGCGGAGCCTCTGCTTCACGTTGAAAGCTCCCCATTGTGCTTCCCGGAAGGTCAGGCTGCGTCAGTCCTATTCCCAACAAAACAGCCCGGCCATTATTGGCAGGGCTGCTGGTCCCCAAGCAGGCTTTTATACGATAAACTAACGTACTGAGGGGATTATAGCACAAAGGGTGTAAAGTGCAATGTGCATCCGGCTAAAGCCGTTTCTTTAAAGATGTTTTGCGATTGCGGGCGGTAGCC
>DAOUGD010000057.1:0-3401 GCA_034429475.1 Anaerolineae bacterium | reverse complement strand
CTTCCGATCTGGGGTGGGCGTCGAGGTGGCCGTGGGGGCGCCAACGGTCTGCGCTGCGGCAATGATGGTCCCCATCGCGCTGGTGGCGGTTACGTCCGGGGTGTTGGTCGGCGCCGACGTGAGGGTGGGCGCTGCCGTCGCGGTCGCCGGGGCCGTCGGGGAGCCAAACGAGGGCAGGGGGATGGCCCCACTCAAGACGGCAAACCCGCCCAGCCCCAGGATGAGCAATATCGCCGCAATCCAAACCCATACCGGAATTCGTCTGGATGGAGGCCCCGCTGCAACTACCGGGGACACGCCCAGAACGGGTGTGGTCGAGCGCGAGGGCGGGACGTTAATGGGCTTGGTGGTGGGTTTGAAAGCCTTGACGGGCTTGCCAAACAGCGCTTGCTCCAATGCATCCACAAACGCCGTCACGGTCGGGAAGCGGTCGCCCGGCTGTTTTGCCAGGGCCTGCTCCAGGACGGCGCCCACACCCTTGGGCAAATCGGGACGCGCCTGCGCTAGCGAGGGCAGCGGCTCGTGGGTAATCTTGTACAGGATCGCCATCGTGCTGTCGGCGATAAACGGCGCCTGGCCGGTCAGGATTTCGTAGGCGACAATCGCCAGGCTGAACTGGTCGGTGCGGGCGTCCACCGTCAACCCCTGCGCTTGCTCCGGCGACATGTATTCCGGCGTGCCCATAATCGTGCCGGTGGACGTGACCCGCGTGCCTTCCGCCATCCGCGCAATGCCGAAGTCGGTCAGCTTGGGCATACCGTGCTGGTCTACCACGATGTTGGCCGGTTTGACATCCCGATGCACCACACCCTGCTGGTGCGCGTAATCTAACGCGGAAGCCACCGGACGCAAGAGGGTTATCAGATCGGCGACGGTGGATGGCCCTTTTTCCCGGATGTAATCGGCCAGTTCGCGGCCTTCCAGGAATTCCATGACGAAGTAATACCAGCCGCTTTCCTGGCCTACGTCGTAGATGGTGACGATGTTCGGGTGTTTGAGTTGGGCGGCGGCGCGCGCCTCGCGCACGAAGCGTTCCACGGCTTCCTTTTGCCAGACCAGGTGCGGGGCCAGAACTTTGATGGCGACCGTGCGCTCCAAAGTGGGGTCATAGGCCCGGTAGACAATCGCCATGCCACCCCGGCCGATTTCGGATTGGATCAGATATTTACCCAAGCGGGTATTGATAAGGCTGATTTCTTCCATAAGGGTATCCTCAGTAAAGATTGGGCTGTATGCGTGACGTGTGATGCGTGAAACGTCAAACGTCAGACGTCAGACTTGACGTTTGACGTTTCACGTTCATCTATGGCGTGACGACAATATGTACGTTATCCACGTAGGTGTAAGTATTGTACCACTCGTCGTATCGGGTATAGTTGCCCAGCAGCAGGGGGACACTTTGCCCGCCATAGGCAGTCAGGTTGAGCGCGAAGTTGGTTTGTTCGACGGTGTGCCACTTCCCACACCCGATGGTGTCATTACCCCGGTAGCCATCCCGATGCTTCTCTTGGCCGTTGACCAGCACCACGAAACGGTCAAAGTCGCTGTTAGCGAATTTGTCTTCGGTCACGATTGTGTAGTCGAAATAGAGGGTGATGTTCTGCCCCGCCGGCACCGCCCGCAAATCCACCGTCTGGGTCATCGCCGCCTCGCCCAGCGGGATGGGGTGGCAGGTCAAGGCCGCGTCGCCCAACAGGGCACGCCCGTTCGTTACGGTCACGGGCAGATTGGACTGAACCCATTGCCAATGCTCCGTTCCGTCGGTAAAATCCCCGTTTTCCAACAGGGTGATTGTCGCCCTGGCCGGGGTTGATACGCCCCCCTGCGCCCCCTTGACCTGGGCGTAAACGGCGTGGTAGCCGCTGCTCCCCGGCAGTGTATAGGCCACGGCTTCCGCGAAGGGGCGGCAATCTGTCATCATCTGGGGCGTGACGCCGAAACACACCTGCTGCACCACGTCGTTCTGCACCGCCGCCGCCAGCGTCGCCGTCACCTCGGCGCTGTACGCATACTGCTGCTCCTGATTTCCCCGCCAGGGGATGAGATTGAACGCCGTGAGCGTCGGCACAGGCGGATAGTCGCGGAGTACCAGCGGCAGGTAAATCCAGGTATAGCGGGGCGTCACGGTCAACGTGACCGGCGCGCCGTGGATGACCTCGCCGCGCACCAATGCCATGTACTCCTGGTTGACGATGGAGAGATAGGGCGTCACCGTGGACGCCACCTGGATGCTGAAAGTCACCACCTCAAAGCCGACTGCGGACGACAAGACCCGCGCCCATTGTAGCGTTTGCGCCGTGTGGGTATAGGGCGCGCTGGCATCTACAAATTCCACGTAGGCGGGCAAGGTTTCCGTGATGAGGATCGGAATGTCAATGTAAGGGGTTTGGGGCGGATGGCTCACGGTGATGACAAACGTCACCTGCTGACCGGGCGCCGGTTCGCTCACATCCGCGACTTTTGCGATGGCGAAGGGCGTTGCCTGGGGGCGTGTGGAAGCCTGCACGTTCTTATGTAAGAAAGCGGCGCAGGCAGCGCCCAAGACTACGATAACGCCTAACATCAGGATAACTCGTTTGGCTATATGCTGAAATTTCATTCTCTATCCTCCTCAAAATCGTTGGGCTGCGGATTTTTTTACTGCCGGCACCCATCTGACGTGCCGGGGGCGGATTCGGCCGGGCATTTGTCGTCGCAATCGCTGACGCCATCCCCATCCCCGTCTTTGCTGGGATCGCACGCAGGCTGTCCGCCCGACGCAGTCTTGAAATTGATGGTGCGGGCGCTGCTGCTCATCCCCTGAACCACCGTCCCCGTCTCATCCACCATGTCTACTATCCAGGTGTACACGGCCGGGTCCACATTCAAAGACCATTCCACGCTGCTGGCGTTGGTCAACAACTGTTCCTGCCGCCCATTTCCATAGAAACTTACCCGCCACTGGTCGCCCGCGCATAATTGTCCTCCCTGCCACTCATAGCGCACATTCTCCCCGGAATAATGCGTGGCGTCTGGCGCCGGCCTGACCAGCTCCGGTGGGCGGCGCTCGCACCTTGGCGTGGGTGTGGGGGCCGGCGTCCACGTGGCTTCGGGGGTGGGGGTGGGTGGCTGCACCGTCGAGGTGGGCTTGAGCGGCGAGAGGGTCGAGGTTGGTTCCGGGGATGTTGCCGCCAGGGTGGCCGTGGCCCCGCTGATGACTTTCACCGTTGCGGTGGGGCCGACCAGGGTTTGCGCGACGGTCGGCGTGACGGTGGCGTTCGCGCCATTGCGCGGGGTGGAAAGCAGCCGCCATGCTCCCACCAGCAATGCCGCGAGCACGACGAGGATGATGGCCGCGCTCCCCCCCTTGAGCCAGGGCGTTGATCTGGTGGTGGGGGGAGGCGCAGTCGGCGGGGGCGGCG
>DAOUGD010000056.1:0-20266 GCA_034429475.1 Anaerolineae bacterium | reverse complement strand
CCCCGATGCGGAGATGCGCCGCCTGGTGCTGGCGCTGCGCGCGCGCTTCCCCGGTGCGGAGATAGTCTTTGACGTGGCTTCGCCGCTGGTCGTGTGGCTGCAAAATCTCAAACTGGCGCGGATCAAGGCCGATTTTCGGATGCGCTGGTCGCTACGTTCCTACGACGCGCTGGAAGCCTGGGCCCCCGGCATCCGCTTGTTGGAGCCGTGGTACTACACGTCGCTCAAAGAATCCATCCCCCGCCTGCAAAAACTCCAAAGGATGTTCCGCTTGATTCCGCCGCTTGGCAAGGGGATGGTGATTCTGCACTATCGTCTGGAGCAATCTTTAACTCAAAGAGAGGTACAACCGATGAAAAACAAATCTACCGTATGGGGATACGTGATCGCGGCGCTGGCGGGCGCGTTGGTTGGCGGAGTGGCTGTGGCGTGGGCGACACGTCTCGTGCCAAAGATAATGGATAAAATGATGGCCGACTTCCCGCACCGGATGATGGCGCGGATGCAAGCCGAAGGCCGCGATCCGGCAGAAATGTGCCAGCAGATGATGGCGCGGATGCAAGCCGAAGGCCGCGATCCGGCGGAAATGTGCCGCCAGATGATGGCCGAAGGTTGCGCCCAAGGGACCCAGAAGTCGTCATAAACCGGGTTCACCGCAATGGCGGAAGTTTCACCGCGCACGCCAAGTTCTTGTTTTTACTTTGCGTCTTTGCGCCTTTGCGTGAAACTGTCTTGTATCTTCGGAGGAATAAACAATGGCACGCAAACCCTCACATTGGCCCTGGTTTGGATTGGGCGCGCTTGCCGGATTGGCGGACGGTTGGCTGTGGTTTCGATTTTTGAAGGGGTGATTATGGTTGTTTCTATATTCAACGGACAATCGGTCATCGTCACAGGCGCTTCGGCGGGCATTGGCAGAGCGTTGGCGCTGCGTCTGGCGGACGAAGGCGCGCGACTGACGCTGGCAGCGCGGAGCGTCGAGCGCCTGGACGCTCTCGCACAGGAGTGCCGTCAGCGCGGCGGGCAGGCCCTCGCCGTCCCCACCGACGTCACCGACGAAGCGCAGTGCCGGGCGCTGGTTGAACGCGCGCTACAAACCTACGGGCAGCTCGATATGCTCATCAACAACGCCGGCATCGGCCTGGTGGCGCGGCTGGACGAACTGCCCGACCTCCACCTGTTCAAGCAAGTGCTTGACGTCAACTTCTACGGCGCGCTCTACTGCACCCACGCCGCACTGCCACACCTCAAAGGAACGCGTGGGCGGCTGGTCAACATCTCCAGCCTGGGCGGACTGGCGGCCCTCCCGCACAACACCGCCTACATCGCCAGCAAATTCGCGCTGGAAGGCTTTTCTGAGTCGCTACGCATGGAACTCCAACCTGACGGGGTCAGCGTGACCGTGATCTCGCCCTCCTGGGTCGCCAGTGAGTTCCACGAACACTATATGGACAAAAACGGCCAGGCGAAAGGCCCCAGCGGTCGCGCCATCTACACCGCCAAAACGATGACGGCGGACGAGTGCGCCCGCATCACCCTGAACGCCGCGCGCCGCCGCAAGCGCGAAGTCATCATGCAGCCTGGACGCCTGGCCTTGTTGCTGAAAGTGCTCGCGCCCAACTGGCTGGATAAGCTGATCATCGCCATCTTCCTGCGCCCGGCGACGCGGCGGATACAAGCGGGCGGGCAATAAACGAGAATTTGTCAACGGATTGAACGGATTGAACGGATTGAATTTCCATTCAATCCGTTGAGATTATTTAAGGAGTGTGACCGAACCAGCGGCACAGCCTCGATAATGAAAATTTTCACCGCAGAGATCGCAGAGATTTTCCCTTTTTTTCTCTGTGAACTCTGTGCTCTCTGTGGCTATTGACAGAGGAGGTGAAGGATGAGCGCAGAGTACGTATTGTCGTTATCTGATCCGCAGGCGACGCTGGCGCTGACCGGCGGCAAGGGCGCGTCGCTGGCCCGGTTGGCCGGCGCGGGCCTGCCCGTTCCCGACGGTTTCTACGTGACCACCGAGGCCTACCGGCAATTCGTCGCCGAAAAAGACCTGCAACCCCACATCCTGGCCGCGTTACGCCTGGCCGATCCGTCCCAACCTGCCACCCTGGAAACCGCCTCGGCCCAAATCGGCACCCTTTTCGCCGCCGCTCTCATTCCTCCCGCCATCGCCGACGCCATCCGCACCGCCTACCTCGCCCTCCCTACTCCCTACTCCCTACTCCCTACTCCCTCTCTCCCCGTCGCCGTCCGCTCCTCCGCCACCGCCGAAGACCTGCCGGATCTGTCTTTCGCCGGGCAACAAGAAACCTACCTCAACGTGCAAGGCGTGGAAGCCGTGTTGGACGCCGTCCAACGCTGTTGGGCCAGCCTGTGGACGGCGCGGGCCATCGGCTACCGGATGCAGCACGGCATTGATCAGGAAACCGTGAGCCTGGCGGTGGTGGTACAGCAGCTCGTACCAGCGGAAGCCGCCGGCGTCATGTTCACCGCCAACCCCTTCACCGGGAGGCGTGACCAGGTGATGATCAGCGCGGCCTGGGGATTGGGCGAGTCGGTGGTCGGCGGCACGGTAACGCCTGACATGCTGACGCTGGACAAAGCCACCGGGCAAGTGACCGCGCGGGACACCGCCGACAAGCAGGTGATGACGGTGCGGACGGCAAGTGGCACGACAGAGCAACCGACGCCGGAAAATTTGCGCCGCGCGCCGGTACTGAACGACGCGCAGGCTGCCGCACTGGCGCGGTTGGGTGCGCAAATCGAGAGTCTGTACGAAATGCCGATGGACATCGAATGGGCGTGGGCCGACGGACGCTTCGCCATCCTCCAGGCGCGTCCCATCACGGCGCTGCCGCCGGAGCCGTCTGCGCCTCCCATCCCGCCGCCGACCGAGTGGATTCTGCCCGACCCCAAGGCCATCGGCTTTCGCTCCAGCATCATCGAACAACTGCCCGACCCGTTGACGCCCCTCTTCGGCACGCTGGGGCGGCGGGTGATCAACGCCGGCACGGTGCAATTGTTCAATACGCTCTTTGGGCAGGGCTTTATGCCGGACGAATGTTATGTGGCCGTCAACGGCTATCCCTACCTCCAAATGCGCTTCACCCTCAAATCCATGTGGCAGATGCTCATTGGCTTGATGCGACCTTCGGTCTGGCGCATCATGTGGCACGTCGAAGCGCGTTGGCGGGACGAGGCGCATCCGCGTTACGTGACCGTGATCGAACGCTGGCAAGCTCATCCGCTGCGCCAACTGCCCGCCGCCGACCTTCTGACCGGCACGCGCGAGTTGTTGGGCGAAGCGGTGCATACCTACACCGTCCTGCAATCAGGCGTTATTGGCATCGCAATGAGCGCAGAGGCCGGGTTCGCAGCTTTCTACGACAAACTGGTCAAACGCCGCACCGATCCGCCGGCGCCGACCTTCTTGCTGGGCTTCGATAGCCTCCCCATCCTGGCCGAAAAGTCGCTCTACGACGTGGCGCAAGCGTGCCGGGAACGTCCGGCGCTGGCCGATCACGTCGCGCACACGCCAACTGCGCAGTTGATCGCGCAATTAGCCGAAGAAAGCATCCCGCCGGGTCTTGCTGAGAATGATTGGCATGAATGGCAGCGCCACTTCCGCGAGCATCTGGCCCGCTACGGGCACACCACTTACGATCTCGACTTCGCCAAGCCGACGCCGGCGGATGCTCCTGCACCGCTGTTGGATGCGATCAAAATGTACCTCAAGGGCCAGGGAACCAGCCCGTATGAACGTCAACAGGCGTTGTCAGCCCGGCGCGACGAGGCCATCCAGGATATCTCCGGGCGGTTGCGAGGATTGCGCCTGAAGGCGTTCCACAAGTTGCTAGGTTGGGCGCACCGCTACGGCCCCATGCGCGAGGATAGCCTGGCCGACCTGGGCCTGGGGTATCCTTTGCTGCGCCAGATGTTGGGGGAACTCGGACGGCGTCTGGTCGAAGCGGGGATGCTCGCGCAGGGTAACGACGTCTACTGGCTGTACGAGGCGGAAGCTGATCAGGCCGCCGCCGCGCTCGACCAGGGCGAGAGCCTGAGTCCCATCACTGAAGCGATCGCGCAACGCAAGGCCGTATGGCAGGCCGAAAAACAAGCGATGCCTCCCGTGGGATTGCCGCAAAACAGCCGGTGGATGAAGCGCGTTGAAAAAATCGGGCCGGCGCGCGCCGGCGGCGAGACTGGGGCAATCCTCAAAGGCGCGGGCGCCAGCCCGGGGCGCGTTGTCGGAACGGCGCGCGTGCTGCGCGGCCCGGAGGATTTCGGGCAGATGCAGCCGGGTGACATCCTGGTATCCGCGATCACGACGCCGGCGTGGACGCCGCTTTTTGCGATGGCCGCCGCCATCGTTACCGACGTGGGCGGGCCGTTCAGCCACGGCAGCATCGTCGCCCGCGAGTATGGCATCCCGGCGGTGCTCGGCACCGGCGCGGCCACCCGCCGCATCCACAGCGGGCAGCTAATCACCGTGGACGGGACCGCAGGAGAGGTCATTCTGGCCTGAACGGTGCATTGGGCTTTTTTGTCAACGGATTGAGCAGATTTTGAATGTAATCTGCCGGTGAAATTCCGGGCACTTGGATATTGACAAGCGCTCTTTTGATTGTATAATTTATCGTATAAATACGATAAATGTAAAAATACGATAAAGGAAAGCAAATGACCGAAATCACCGCAAGCGCGTGCTGCTCCCCAACGTGTTGCTCGCTGGACATTTCCGGCGCGGATCAAGAGCGCCTGGTAGCAATGTTCAAGGCGCTCGGCAACCCGATCCGCTTCGAGATATTGAAATTCCTGGCGACGCACCCCGGCTGCATCACCGGCGACATCGTGGACTACTTGCCCATCGCCCAGGCGACCGTATCGCAGCACCTCAAAGTCTTGCGCGAAGCCGGCTGGATCAGCGGCGTCACCGAAGGTCCGGCGCGTTGCTACTGCCTGAACGCCGAAAACATCGCGTGGTTCCGGGAGCAGATCACCCAGATTATGAGTTGAGCGGTAGACAGTAGACGGCAGACGGTAGACAGCCCTGTCTACTGTCTACCGTCTACCGTCTACCAAAATAGGAGGATACGAATGAATACAACCCCTGATCTTATGCACACCACCAGCACCCTGACTTTTGCCGATCATTGGGATCATTTCCTGGTGCGGTGGGGCTACCGGCGCGGCGGCCATCGCGTGACGCCGGGATTGTACACGATCGGCAACCCCACGCCGGAGTCGCCGGTGCTCGTCACCGCCAACTACTCGCTCAGCTTCGACGCGGTGCGTTCCTCCCTGCCGGGCGCGGATGGTTACATCCTGGTGCTGGACACGCTGGGCGTCAACGTGTGGTGCGCCGCGGGGAAGGGCACCTTCAGCACCGACGAGATCGTGCGCCGCGTCGAGGCAACGCGGCTATCAGAAGTGGTCAGCCACCGGACGCTGATCCTGCCGCAGTTGGGTGCGCCCGGCGTCGTCGCGCACGAGGTCAAGCAGCGCACGGGCTTCAAGGTAGAGTACGGCCCGGTGCGCGCCGCCGATCTGCCGGAATACCTCAAAACGCATCAGGCCACACCGGAGATGCGACAAGTGCGCTTCCCCTTGCGCGACCGGCTGGTGTTGATCCCGGTAGAGCTGGTTCAACTCGCCGCGCCGACGGCGTTGGCGGCACTGATGTTGGCCGTGCTGCTGGGACCGCTGACGGCATTGGGGGCGGCGGCGGCGGTGCTGGCCGGATCGGCGCTATTCCCCATCCTGCTGCCCTGGCTACCCACCGAGGAGTTCAGCAGCAAGGGCTTCATCCTGGGGGGAGCGGTCGCGGCGCCTTTCGCGTGGCTGGCGCACAAGCAAGTTGCCGGTTCAAAAGGGCAGCGGATCGGCTGGCCGCTGGCGTACTTGCTGGCGCTGCCGCCGGTGACAGCGTTTCTCGCGCTGAACTTCACCGGTTCGACGCCGTTCACGTCCAAAACCGGCGTGAAACGCGAGATGTTCCGTTATATCCGGGTGATGGCGGGGATGTTTGGGGCCGGTGTGCTGTTGGCGCTCATGTTGCGCTTGACGGGAAAAAGCGATAAAACGAGCAAGCGGTGAAGCGAGTCAGCGACAAAGCGATGAGGTGAAAGATGGCAAGTATTATTGAAACAACGACATGTGGCTGCGCGCCTGCGGCGCAGGTGGGGTTTGTGGCGCTCAGTCAGCGGAATACGTTGGAATTTAACGCGGAAGCGTGCATCAACTGTGGAATGTGTAGTGCGGTATGTCCCCAAGGGGTGTTCGCGCCGGGCGTGCGCGGGACGCGGCGAGTGCAGATCGTGCGGGCGGACGCCTGCATGGAATGTGGCGCGTGCCAGCTCAATTGCCCGACCGGCGCGCTGAAGGTGGACAGCGGGGTGGGCTGCGCAGCCGCGATGATCAACGCAGCGCTGCGAGGGCTGAAGGAGCCATCGTGCGGCGGCCCCGAACCGATGTGTGGCGGTTCAGAACCGGCCTGCTGTGGATGATAGACAGCAACGAATAGCTTTTCCTCACCGCAGAGGGTGTTGAGCACGCTAAGTATCTATAAAATCTCGGCGCTCTCTGCGTCCTCTGTGGTAAATTTTCCCCTCGTTTATGTAAACCCTGGAAGGCAACAGCATTCGAGCCTGAGCTGCCCGGGGGCGTTTCAGATTTAGGGCAGAGAGCCTGCCGCTGCACAACGTGCCCACTCATTGGCCCAAATGACGGCTTTAGCTGTTTTCCGATAGGGGAGGCAACTTGCCCAGTTTGTGAAACGCACCGTTTTCGGATAGGTTCTTGGTAGTTTAGCTGTTGTGGGGTATAATAACCGGTGGGTTGCCCAAATCCCAACAGGTGACAGACTATGTGCGGTATGACCGTACCCCATTTATGCCCCGTTGAAAGTCGAATGGCACCCACAGGAACTCGAAATGGATAAACGTGAAAAGCGTCGCGTTTGGTTGCTGGCCGGGTTAGCGTTGATGGCTCTATTCATCTTGGCTGCCGGGCTATCGGAGTTGGAACTGGCGCCGGGATGGCCGTTTAGCGTCTGGTGGCAACTGTTGTTTGGCGACCTCAATCGCACCAGCGACGCCGTGGTGGCTCTCCCCTTCGGCAATGACTACGCGCGTTTTGCCCGCGTCCTGGCGACGGCGGTTCTGATTTTGCTCATCCTGTTTGTTGTAGGGTTTATTCTCTACCCTGATCTGCGCAAGCGGATGCTGCGGGAAGTCTTGCGGCTGGCAGTGATTCTGCTACTGGCTTCTATCTTGATGAATTCCGGTTTTATGGAGAACCTCACACAGATGGTGGAACCGGTGGACCTTTCAAATGCGGAAGCTCCAGAGATGGAGATGGGCGAGGCGGGATTGGAGGGTCTGCCAGAATTTGAGGCCAACTCGCCCCCCTGGTTGACCTGGATCGCCAGTTTTCTCCTGGCGTTGGCTTTGGTCGCCGGGGGGGTACGGCTTGTCTGGTCATTGTCTCGCAGTACGCCCCAATCCACTCCGATGCAGGATTTGGCGAAGGAAGCTCAGGCCGCGTTGGACGCTCTGCAATCCGGCGCCGACTTTCGCAATACCATCATTCGATGTTACCGTGAGATGAGCGAGGTACTGCGCACGCAGCGGGGAATTCAGCGCGATGAGGCGATGACGCCCCGTGAATTTGAGGAACGGCTGACCCGGCACGGATTGCCCGGCGATCCCGTGCGCCAATTGACCCGGCTGTTCGAGTGGGTGCGGTATGGGGCGGCGGCGCCTGGCGAGTTGGAAGAGGATCAAGCTATCACCAGCCTTTCGGCGATTGTGGAGGCGTGCCGAAGTGCCGGTCGGTAAATGTGCTCCCCTTTGCCGCCTACCGTCTGCTGATAAGAGGTGTAAGTGTCTAATCCTATAGAAAATTCTACTTCCCCTCAAGCTTCACCTGAACCCCGGCGTAAATTGACGCTGGCCGCACTGGTTGAATTTGTTGGGCAAGGTGGCCCCCGGCGGTGGGTCATAGCGATTCTGCTGCTGGTGCTGGCGGCGTTGGCGCTGATGTCGGTAGTACGCGGACTGGCGTTCCAGATGCTGGTGGTGCCGATCCTGTATTTCTTGTGGGTTTTGCGTCTTTTGCTGGACGGAATTCCTCAACCGTTCTTTTGGGCGGTAGCCGTATTTCTCTTCATTCGCATCGTTTACCCCAGTTTATTCGCTGCGCGGCGTATCATTCATTCCGCGCAGATCCTCGAAGGCGGCCCTCCTGAGGGGCGGGTGATATTTTGGGCGCGCCGACTGACGTTGGCGCGCACGGGACGTTATTCGAAGTGGGGGATGGCGCGCAACATGGCGAAGCTGGCCACCGATGTGCTCTCCTACCAGGATAAACTTACGCCGGGCGAGGTTCGGGAACGCCTACAGCGCGGCGAATACGAACTTTCCCCGGAGGCCGCGGCCTATCTGCAATCAGGAATGTCGGCGCAGCCGCCGGCCACGCAAACGCGGTGGGCGCGCTTCTGGTGGCGCCTGGGCTGGCGACGAGATCGGGATGTGAAGCCCCCGTTAAGTGTAGATCTGGAACAGTTATTACTGTTCCTCGAAAATGAAATGGAGGTTGTGCATGACATTGAAGACCACTGAAATCGCCCCTCTGGCGAATCGCGTGATTGCCGAGGTGGAGAAAGCCATTGTCGGCAAGCATGAGGTATTGGAAAAGGTAATGGCGGCTTTCCTAACGTCGGGCGGGCACGTGCTGTTGGAAGACTACCCTGGCCTGGCCAAGACGCTCATCGCCAATAGTTTTGCGACGGCTCTGGGCCTGACCTTCAAACGTATCCAGTTCACCCCGGATTTGCTGCCGAGCGACATCACGGGCGGATATGTATATGACCGGGTGCAAAACCAGTTCACGTTGCGACCTGGCCCGATTTTTGCCAACATCATTCTGGCGGACGAAATCAATCGGGCTTCACCCAAGACCCAATCGGCGCTGCTGGAAGCGATGCAGGAATATCAGGTCACGTTGGAAGGCGAGACAATGGCGCTGCCCGATCCTTTCATTGTCATTGCGACCCAAAACCCCATCGAATATGAGGGTACGTTTCCCCTGCCGGAAGCGCAACTTGACCGCTTCATTATGAAGTTGTCGGTGGGCTATCCCACACCGGCAGAAGAACAAGAAATCCTCCGGCGGCGGCGCAAGCGCCGGCAGGATGCCTTCTCACTGGAACAGGTGGTGGATGCCGAGACGCTGCTGGCCATGCGTGAGGCAGTAGAAGGGGTTCACGTAGATGACGATATTGAGCGGTATATCGTCGGGTTGGTGGATGCGACGCGCCAGAGCCGCCACGTGGCCGTGGGCGCCAGCCCGCGCGGTTCCCTGGCCCTGCTGAAACTCGCGCGCACCTGGGCCGCGATGCACGGCCGCACCTTCGTGCTGCCCGACGATGTCAAGCTGTTTGCCTTCCCCGGCCTGGCTCACCGGCTGATCCTTGAGCCGGACTTGTGGATGAATCGCCACGCTTCTGCTGACGTCATCACGGAAGTGCTGCGCTTGGTGCCGGTTCCCGTGATCTGAGGGCCACTGCTGTGAGACGTTTGCCGCTGTTGAGTATTGGGCTGTATCTGTTTCTCGTCGTCGGCTTCTTCGCTCTCAATGGCGATTTAGTGGCCCTGGCGATCCCTTTGGCCGTTTATCTCCTGGCCGCCCTTTTGCAAAGTCCCGACGAGCTGAAGCTCCAGGTGGTGCGCACATTGAGCACGGCCTGTGTGTCTCAGGATATGCCGGTGGACGTGACGGTAGCCATCCAGAACTCTGGCGGCCACCTGGCCGAAATCCTGGTCAGTGATACGCTGCCGGAAGGCCTGACGTTGGTCGAAGGGGACCTGCGGGTAGCGGGGCGGCTGGCGCCCGGTGAAGTGTTGACGCTGCGCTACACGGTCAAAGGGCAGCGCGGCAGCTATGAATTCAACGCCATTCAGATCGTAGCGACCGAACCATTGGGATTGTTCCGCCGCCGCGCGCGCGTGGCGGCACCAGAAGTATTGCTGGTGCTGCCGGAAGTCCTGCGCTTGCGGCGCGTTCCCATTCGCCCTTTGCAGACGCGCGGTTATGCTGGCCCGATCCCGGCGCGCGTGGGCGGCGCCGGCGTGGATTTCTATGGGGTGCGAGAATACCAGCCGGGCGATCCGCAGCGCTGGATCAACTGGCGGATCAGCGCCCGGCATCCCCGAAGTCTGTTCACCAATGAGTTTGAGCAGGAGCGCGTCGCCGATGTGGGGGTGATTTTGGACGCGCGCCGCCGCAGTGATTTCCACGTGAATGGGGAGTCGTTGTTTGAGCACAGCGTGCGGGCGGCAGCCGCGCTGGCCGGGGTGTTCCTGAACGACGGCGATCGGGTGACCATGCTGATTTACGGACGTGGCCTGGAGTGGACTTTCCCCGGTTACGGCAAAGTGCAGCGCGAGCAGATTCTGCGCATTCTGGCGCGGGCTAAAACCGGCGACAGTCTGGTGTTTGAGAGCCTGGACTACCTGCCCACCCGTCTTTTCGCCGCCAAATCGCAGCTCGTGTTGGTCAGCCCGCTGTGTGAAGAGGACCCGCAGATGTTGACCCGGCTGCGGGCGCGGGGCTATCAGGTGCTCGTCGTCAGCCCCAATCCGATCCGCTTTGAAGCGCGCACCCTCGGCGACCGCGACCTGGACAAACTGGCGGTACGGATCGCATCTCTGGAGCGGGTGCTGTTGCTGCGCAAACTGCGCAACGCCGGTATCCCGGTGGTGGATTGGGACGTCACCCAGGCGTTTGATCAGACGGTCTACGCAACGATTGGCCGGACGCCGTTGTGGTTCCGCGCGGTGGAGGCGTCGTCATGAAACTGACGGCAAAGCTACTGCCATTGAGCATCGTGCTGGCCGTGGGAGCGCCGTTGGTCGCCTACGTGCTGGCCGGTAAGCTCGCGTTTGCCTTCGTACTGTTGCTGCTGGGCCTGTGCTGGTGGGTGGGGGTCTATCGCCGCCGGTCGTGGTTGGGCGACCTGTGCGCCAGTGGCATCCTGCTCATGGTGATGGCCGGCAAACTGTCCGACCTGTCGTCAATTTGGCTGCTGGTGGGGGTGTTGGCGGTGCTGGCGGCGTGGGACATGGATCATTTCCGCCAGCGCTATTATCAAGCAGAGCGCGTTGAGGGCGAAGCCGAGCTGGAATGGCGGCATTTGGGGCGGCTGGCCCTCGTTTTGGGGATAGGCGGCGGGATGGCCGGCCTGGCCCTCGTGGTGCGACTGCGCCTCAATTTTGCCGTGGTAGTGCTGCTGACATTGTTGGTTGCGATTGGTCTGAGCCGGTTGGTGATGCGGCTGCGGCGTCAAAGCAATTGACCTCAATGGATTTCTGTTTTCGTCACTGAGAAATTCCCCGTTTTTCGAGGCGGATGGAGAAGGCATGGGGCAACTGATTGTCGTCTCGCCAGAATACGATCTGGAAGTTGATTATTTGGCCGAATTTCAACGCACGCGGAAGGTCCGGCAGAATCTTTTCTACCTCACAGAAGGGGCCGAGTCGTTTTACACCTATCGCAGCGAAGACCTTGAGCAGATTAAATGGCAGGATGAGTATGCGTTTT
Organism: Anaerolineae bacterium; assembly: GCA_034429475.1. GTDB lineage: Bacteria > Chloroflexota > Anaerolineae > B4-G1 > SLSP01 > JAKQHY01. The sequence continues at coordinate 8,659 of DAOUGD010000056.1, read as the reverse complement.
TTGGGCAGCAGCCCTTCTGGCGGCGTGACAAGAAGCTGGCTTTCGTCAGTCTGGGGTGCGGCAACGCCAGGGCCGAGAAGATGTTGCTGCACCAGGCGTGCCAAGAGGCTTACTCGATAATCTACGTCGGGGTGGACTCGTCGCGGGCGATGTTGGGGCTGGCGGAGCACACCCTGGCGGACGAAGCCTTTGAGCAGACGTTCCTGCTGGCCGATTTCTCAACGGCGGCGTTCCGGCAGAAATTGGCGGAGGTCACTGACGCCTGCGACGCGCGTGTCTGCGCGATGTTGGGGGGAACGTTCGGTAACTTCGATCAACCCGCCATTGCCGGGATTTTGCGTGACATGCTGGCGCCCGGCGATTATGTCTACCTCGACATTGTGCCGTTGTACGGCGTGGAAGAGCGCGACCGGCAATTGCGCCGACGGCTGTTGCAGTTGCCGCAGAACATGGCGCTGTTCTTCGCTCATCTGTTAGAACGACTCTGCATTTCCCCGGAGGCGGGGGAATTGTACGGCGTCGAGACCCGCGATCCTGACCTCGAAGCGTGGCGCTACGCCTACTTCTTCCGCGCCCACGACGCCTTCACTTTCACCTGCTTTCTGGGCGACGTGCACCTGGGCGCGGGTGAATCCCTGGAATTGCTGAACGTGCGCGCCTACGATCCCGCCGCCCTGAAAACCTTTATGGCAGGCTACGGTTTTGAGTTTGTGGCCGAATACATTCCCGACGTAGGCCGTCTTGCCCATCTTTGGCAGCGGTTTTTGTTTAGAAAGGAAGAAATGAGTAAGGCGTAATGAGAAATGAGACTCATTACGCCTTTTTCATTACGCCTGTCTGGTTTCCGTTTTTTCACCGGGAGGTGCTATGTCTGACATCAAACAAACCATTCTTCCCCGTTGGCGGGGCTTTAATCTGCTGGAACTGTTCACCACGCGGAACGACGGCAACTTCCGCGAGGACGATTTCCGTTGGATGCGCGATTGGGGCTTCAACTTCGCCCGCATCCCGGCGTGCTATCTGCTGTGGATTGAGAACGGCGACCCTTACAAACTTCACGAGCCGATGTTGGAGAAAGTGGATCGCGTGGTGCGGCTGGGCCAGCAGTACGGTATTCACATTGACCTGAACTTCCATCGCGGGCCGGGTTACTCGGTCAATGCGGAGCGGGATGAGCCATATAACCTGTGGAAAGATCAAGCTGCCCTTGATGCCTTTTGTTTCCATTGGGAGACGTTTGCGCGGCGTTATCGGGGGATTCCCTCGGAGCAATTGAGCTTCAATTTGATCAACGAGCCGAAGAATCCTACGCCGGACTTCATGACGCGCGAGGATCACGCCCGCGTGATTCGCGCCGCCGTGGACGCCATCCGCGCCGTGGACCCGGAGCGGTTGATTTTGATTGACGGCTTGACCTGGGGCAACGATCCCTGCCCGGAACTGGCCGATTTGGGCGTGGCGCAGAGTTGCCGGGCCTACATCCCAATGGGCGTGAGCCACTACAAAGCCGGCTGGGTGGATAACGGCGGGTTGCCGGAGCCTACGTGGCCCGGCGCGTTGCACGGAAGCGAATCGTGGGATCGCGCGCGGCTTGAAATGCATTACCGCCAATGGGCCGAGTTAGCCGCGCAGGGCGTTGGCGTCCACTGCGGCGAGGGCGGCGCCTTCAACCAGACGCCGCACGCCGTTGTTCTGGCCTGGCTCCGCGACGTGTTGGATATTCTCACGGGGTACAACATCGGCTACGCCCTGTGGAATTTCCGCGGCGCCTTTGGCATCCTGGATTCCGGGCGGGCGGACGTGGCTTATGAAGAGTGGCAAGGACATCGCCTGGATCGGGCCTTGTTGACATTGTTGCAAGAATTTTGAGGTGTGTCGCGCGTGATGCGTCGTCAAAGGGTGTAATTTCACGCGCTATTAGCTAAAGGTACTCCAAAGGAGGTGTACCATGGGATTGGAGATTCTGATCGGTCTGTTTGTGTTAATCGTATTGGTTTTGTTAGGGGTGGCGCTCTCAGGCATTCGCTACATTCCTAACAATCGCATCGGCATCGTCGAGAAGCATTGGAATTTCAGAGAAGGGTCGGTGAAGACCGGATTCATTGCTCTTCGCGGCGAGGCCGGTTTCCAACCCAATGTGCTGCGCGGTGGGTTGCATTACCTGGTTCCGATTCAATATCGGGTGCATATCGTCCCCCTGGTCACGATCACTCAGGGGAAAATTGGCTACATCTTCGCGCGCGACGGCCAGCAGCTCAGCCCGATGCAGACGTTGGCTGCCAACGTGACCGCCAAAGATTTCCAGGACGTGACGGGATTCTTGACTCACGAAGGGCAGCGCGGCCCCCAGCGCCAAATCCTGCGCGAAGGCACGTACGCCATCAACCTGGCGCAATTCGTCGTCATCACGGAAGAGCGCGTGTATTACCTGCCGATGAGCCGCGCCGAGGAATCTGTCATTCAGCGGATGGCCGAGGTCATCAACGAGCGCGGCGGTTTCCGCCCGGTGGTGATCAAGGACTCCGACGACCTGGTGGGCATCGTGACTATCCACGACGGGCCGTCGTTGCCGGAGGGCAAAATTATCGCTCCGATTGTCGGCGATGACCCTGCCAATCCGGCGACGTATCATAACAAGTTTCAGGGACCGGATGTCTTCCTGAATGCTGGTGGGATGCGCGGGCGACAGCTAGAAGTACTGGTCGAGGGGACCTATTACCTCAATCGCCTGTTTGCGACAGTGGAAATGATCCCTAAAACCGTTATCGAAGTCGGCACGGTCGGTGTGGTGGTGTCGTACACTGGCGAAACCGGCGAGGATCTCTCTGGAACTGAGTACCGCCATGGCGAGTTAGTGCGGCGGGGCCAGCGCGGTGTCTGGAGCGAGCCGTTGTTGCCCGGCAAGTACGCCTTCAATACCTATGCGGGCAAGGTTTTTGTAGTGCCGACAACCAATATCATCCTCAAGTGGATTCGCGCCGAGGCCGGAATGCACCGCCTTGACGAGAATCTGAAGGAAGTTTCGCTCATCACCAAAGATGCCTTTGAGCCGTCGTTGCCGCTGTCTGTGGTCATTCACATTGACTACCGGAAAGCCCCCCTGGTCATCCAGCGTTTTGGTGACGTGAAGCGCTTGGTCGAGCAGACGTTGGATCCGATGGTCTCTGCTTACTTCAAGAACATCGGGCAGATGCGCACGCTCATTCAACTGATCCAGGAGCGCAGCAACATCCAGCAGCTTGCCAGTCAGGAGATGAAGGAGCGGTTTGTGCATTATAACCTTGAACTCGAAGAGGTGCTCATCGGCACGCCGGAGCCGGCTCCTGGCGACAAGCAAATCGAGACGATTCTGACGCAGTTGCGCGCCCGGCAAATCGCCGTGGAACAAATCGAAACTTACGGCCGGCAGGAGCAGGCAGCGGTCAAGGAGCGCGAGCTGCGTGAAGCTGAGTCCCGCGCCGAGCAGCAGACCAAGATCACCGAGTCTGAGTTGAGCATCACGGTGCAGTCGAACCAGGGGAAGGCCGAATATCAGCGGGCGTTGCAGCAGGCCGCACAGATTCGCGCCCTGGCCGAGGCTGAATCCGAGAAGATCGCGCGCATCGGTATTGCGCAGGCTATCGCCACCGAAGAGCAGGTGCAGGCGTATGGCGGCCCGCAGTACCAGGTCACACAGCAGGTGCTCAACCGCTTTGCCGAAGCTATCGAGCAGGCGCGCGTGGACGTGGTGCCGCGCGTCATGGTCGGCGGCGGCGGCGAGGAAGGGGGCATGGGCAGTAACAACTTGATGCAAGGACTGCTGACGATGTTGCTGTCGGAGCGGATGGGCGTGAGCGCCACGGCGGAGAAAATGCCGCGCTCCCCCGAAGTTGAGGCCATGCGGCAACAAGTACGTCAGAGCATTGCGCAGAAACCGTCCGAGACAGCGTCAGGTGCGGCGACTAAGGGTAGTTGAGAAGGTTCGGCTTGACTTGGGGAGTATACTGTGTACTGCACAAAATGTAGTATGCAGTACGTTCCATGGCGAACAGAGCGCGCCGGGTCATCCCTCAGCTTGTCAAAGCGCCAGTGTCTTATACAATAAGGACAGTTTTCCAGTTTTCCATAATTCCTTCCACGGGAGGTCGCTATGGAGTTTTTAATAGCACTCGGCGCTGGCGCTATCCTTTTGGGGATTGGCTGTTTAGTCGCTTTTTTCATGACCCGCCGTCGTCAGCAGGGCATTCCGAACTGGCCTACAGTTCAGGGAACGATGACCGAAGCGTTTGTCTATGCGCATACGCGGCAGACAACTGAAACGGTGATGACGACGTACACACCGACGTTGACGTACACTTACACGGTGGAGGGGACCCCGTATACCGCCTCCGCGCTGGACGCGGCGCCCTACAACGACCGCTCATACCGGGAGTTGAACCGCGCCGAGGAGATTGTGCGCGCGCATCCGGTCGGCAGTGCGGTGACGGTTCATTACAATCCTCACGTGCCGGCGCAGGCTGTTTTGACGCGCCCGCGCCCTGTCGCTCATCGCACTGTGTTGTGGTATGGAGTCGCCAACATCCTGGTGGGCGCCGGCGCGGTTGCGTTGGGGATCATACTTCGGGCGTAACCGCGCAGACTTCTCTACGATAACACAGCCCGGCGTTGACAACACGTCGGGCTGCTTGTTGTGTATAAGCCGGTGTTGACACTCTTTTTCTTCGTGGTATGATTCGGTCATGTGATTTTTAGCACTCGTTGATTGAGAGTGCTAACATGGCAGAGTCTTGTATCTTCAGAAGGACATCACGTGATAGTTGAACTCAGGGATCTGACGCCGCGACAGGAGTTTTTGTTGCAGCTCATTATCAAAGAGCACGTGGAGACCGCTTTGCCGGTGGCCTCGCGTACTTTGGTGGAAAATTACAGTCTGGAGTTCAGCCCGGCTACGGTGCGCAACGAGATGGCGTATCTGGAAGACTGTGGGTACCTGTCGCAGCCGCACACCTCTGCCGGGCGGCAGCCCACCGAAGCTGGGTTTCGTTACTTTGTGGAACATTTGATGCCGGATCAATCGCTGCCGCCTCAAGAGCAGCGGATGATCGCTCACCAGTTTCACCAGGCGCGCGACCATATCGAGGCGTGGATGCCCCTGGCGGCGACCGTGTTGGCGCGTTCGGCACACGGCGCGGCCGTAGTCACCGCGCCCCGGACGATGCGCCCGGTCTATCGGCACCTGGAACTGATCCTCACGCACGGGCGGGCTGTGTTGTTGGTCCTGGTGTTGCAGGACGGCACGGTTGAACAGCAAATGCTGGCGCTGACCGAGCCAATGACGCAGTCCCTGTTGCGGGAGGCGGCAGATCGCCTGAATCAGGTCTGCGCCGGTCTCTACGTTGACCAAATTGAGCAGCATATCCAGGAATTCCCTTCCCTGGAGGCGGATATTGCCAAACTGATCTGCTCGACTCTCCGCAATGCCGAAGCTACGCCATCGGATGAAATCTATCATCATGGACTGTCGGACCTGTTGCGCGCGCCCGAATTTGCGGAGGGCGACCCGGCTTCCACCGGGGTGGTGCGCGTATTGGAAGAACATAACTTGCTTCAGACCGTGCTTTCCGAAACCCTGACGTCGTCGGTGGGGGTGGGGGGCGTGCGCGTTCTCATCGGCGGCGAAGGCCGCTGGGAAGAACTGCGCGCGTGCAGTCTGGTGCTGGCGCGTTATGGCGTGGCGGATTACGCCACCGGCGCGTTGGGCGTCGTCGGCCCAATTCGGATGGCGTATGCGCGTACCATTTCGGCGGTCCGGTTCGTCGCCAGCGTGCTGGGCGAGATGGTGTACGAGATGTATCAACCGGAGATGCGCACGGCGACCCCTGGCGCAGAAGATTGAACGTATGATAGAAATTTTTACCCATAGTAGAAGGAGCAAGAATGACAGAAACAGAACCCATAGGACCTGAACTAGAATTGGAGGTAGTGGAAACAGAGGCTGTTCCTGTGGATGAGACCGCTGCGCCGACGGAAACCGTGGTCGAAGCTGGCTCGGAAGAGGCTGCGGCGGAGGTCAGACTGACCGAATTGGAGTCCCGGCTGGCCGAGGCGGAACGCAAAGCTGCCGAAAACCTGGAAAATTTCCAGCGCTCCCAGGCGGCTTTCGCCAATTTCCGCAAGCGCGCGGAGGCCGAACAAATGACCATGCGCAAAGTCGCCAATGCGGCGTTGCTGACTCGTCTGTTGCCGGTGCTGGATGATTTCCGCCGCGCTTTTCAGGCGCTGCCGGCTGAGTTGCAGGGGAACGCCTGGGTCGAGGGCGTTGCCTTGATTCAGCGCAAAGTTGCTGCGATTCTTGAAGTGGAGGAGGTCAAATTGATCGTGGTGAAACCGGGAGACTCTTTCGACCCATTGTTTCATCAGGCGATTCTGCATCAGGAAGTGGCGGGATACGAAGAAGGTCAAATCATTACCGAGGTGGAGCAGGGGTATATTCTGGGGGATCGCGTGTTGCGCCCGTCTATGGTGGTAGTCGCCAAGGCTCCGGCTCAAGCGCCAGCGCCCGACGCGGGTGATATCGCGCCGGCTGAATCTGAGGATCAGAATGGATAAAGACTATTATGAAGTGCTAGGCGTCCCCAGGGAGACCAGCCAGGAAGAAATCAAGCGCGCTTACCGGCAGTTGGCGCGCAAATATCACCCCGACGTTAATCCTGAGTCGGATGCCGAGGAACGGTTTAAAGAGGTCAACGCCGCCTATGAGGTGCTCTCCGATCCGGAAAAGCGGGCGATGTACGATCGCTATGGTACGGACGGGCCGCCGGGTTTGAACGGCTTCGACTTTGGCGGAATGCGCGATCCGTTTGACCTGTTCGCCGAAGTCTTTGGCAATATGGGGGGCTTTGGCGGGTTTGGGCGCAGCAGCGGGCGCACCGGCCCCCGTCGCGGCAACGATCTGCGGATGGATGTGGAACTGACGTTTGAGGAGGCGGTGTTTGGGGTGGAGCGCGAAGTCCCAGTGCGTCGCCAGGAGTTATGCCCTACCTGCCATGGTTCTGGCTCTAGCGCTGGCACCCGCCCGGAGAAATGCCCGGAATGTGAGGGGGCGGGGCAGGTGCGCCGCGCTCAGCGCACCCTTTTGGGTTCGTTTGTGAACATCACGACTTGCCCCACCTGCAACGGCAAGGGGACAGTCGTGCGCAATCCATGCCACGAATGCAACGGTAGTGGGCGGGTGTACGTGCCGCGTACAATCAATGTGACCATCCCGCCGGGGGTAGACGATGGCTTGACTGTGCGTCTGGCCGGGCAGGGTGAGCCGGGGGAATTGGGCGGGCCAAGCGGCAACCTCTACATCAATTTGAACGTGAAGCCTCATGACTATTTCAAACGGCGTGGCAACGACATCATCCTGGAAGTGCAAATCAACATCGCCCAGGCCGCGTTGGGCGGGACGATCAAGATTCCCACTCTGGAAGGTGACCGGGAGATTACGATCCCAACCGGCACGCAGGCCGGCGCCATATTCCGCCTGCGCGGGTTGGGCGTGCCGCACTTGCGTAGCAACGGCCGGGGGGATCAACTGGTAGTGGTGCAGGTGGGCGTTCCTACTCACCTCTCGGCGCGGCAGCGCGAACTTTTTCAGGAATTGGCGAAGACGTTGGGGGGGGAGAGCGTGGTGCAGGATAAACAAACCTTCGTGGATCGCATCAAAGAGGCATTGGGCTTGTGAGTATGGAATGGCTTGAGGTCAGCGTGCAGGTGCTTCAGGAGGCTGCCGAGGCCGTCGCCGAGGTGTTAAGCCGTTATGCGCCCCAGGGCGTGGCGATCGATCTGGGAGAAGGCGAACAAACCCCGGAGAGTCTGGTCACGGTGAAGGCGTACCTGGTGGTGGATGAGGAGATCGAGAATCGCCGGCGCAGCGTGGAAGAATCGCTGTGGCATCTGCGGTACATCTGGCCGGTAATCCCTGAACCGGTGTTTGCGTCCATTTCCGATCAGGATTGGACGGCGGGCTGGAAGGAAACCATCCCCGTTCTGCATTTGGGAAAACACGTCGTCATTAAACCCTCATGGCGCGACTATACGCCGCAGCCGGACGACGTGGTGTTGGAATTGGACCCTGGTATGGCCTTTGGCACCGGTCTGCATCCCACTACCCAGTTGTGCGTGCAGGCGGTGGAGGCTTTAACGACGCCGCAGATGCGCGTGTTGGATCTGGGAACTGGCACGGGCATTTTGGGATTGGTCGCCGCCAAAGTGGGAGCAGCGGAAGTTGTCGCGGTGGATACGGACATCAACGCGGTGACGATTGTTCGGCGCAACGCTCGCGTGAACGATGTGGCGCACCTGATTCGCGTGGTGCATGGCTCGTTGGATGCAGTCAGCGGCGCCTACGATTTGGTGCTGGCGAACATCCTGGCGCCCGTCATCCTGGAGATGGCGAAATCGGGGCTGGCGACGCGGGTGCGTCCTGGGGGTACGTTGGTCGTTTCCGGCATCCTGGTGGAACAGGCCCTCGAAGTGACGGCGGCCTTGGAATCGGTAGGGCTGCTCGTCGCAGAGCAGCAGCAGAGCGGCGACTGGATGGCGTTGGTTGCCCGGCGCGCGTATGGCGTGCCGTCCGGCCTATCCCACGTGGCTTAGGGTGTGAAAAGAGAAGTCCGGCCAAAAGGCCGGACTT
>DAOUGD010000055.1:0-38844 GCA_034429475.1 Anaerolineae bacterium | reverse complement strand
ATTACTCACCATCCTCAATGCCATGGTAAAGAACGGAACACTCTGGCAAGACCCGGAAACTGCTCCCACGCCAGCCTAACCAGAGCGCTCATTTATCACAGTTGCTGACAGGTTTTCTGAAACCTGTCAGGCCTGACCCATCTATTTCTGCGTCGCGTTCACGCCAACCAACCGGACGTTCTGCGCATGAGAAAAATCTGCGCTGCGCAGATCGAGGATGGCGGCAATGTCGGCGTTGGTAATCTGCGCGCCGGCGCTCGCACCGCCGGGCAGGGGCGCGTGGACCAGGTCGGATAGCTCCTGGGCCAGGACAGGCTCCTGTTCCAGTTTTTCCTTGAGCATCTCCTGCACCATGCCCTGTCCGGCTTCGGGACGCTTCTCAAACTGCGTCCAAACCGGCTTTTCGTCCTCGGCCTTGAACACGCCTTTGACACGCTCCCAGACTTTCTTCAACGCACCCGCCCCTTGTTCGGCAGCCTGTTCGCCTAACTTCTCTCCCAGCCCCTCGGCGAGCTTCTCAATCCCTATCTTGGCGTAAGGAACCAAAAACGATGTAACCACAGTCACGGCTAAAGCAGCAATATCTAATGGCATGGCAACTCTCCTTTCTTGAATAGATGTTAGTGAATGGCAAACGCCATTCATCTCAATTCCTGATGGGATTATAGCCCCAATTCACAGCGAAACAATCGCCGCTTCATTTGCTGAACAACAAAATATACTCGTGCTTAAACACATAAAATCCCCCCACCAGCGCGCGATAGCGCCACAGGGCCTTCTGCTCGCGCTTGGCGCGTGTCTCGTCGAAGTTTTTGACGATGATGCTTTTCAGGGTGTAGCCCTGCGCCTGCACGGCTTGCATCAAGTGGAAACCGCGAAAGCGTCCGTCGAGGCGGCGTTAACGCCAATTAGCCAGTTGTAGGGCGTATCCCAAACCCTGGATACGCTGATAGTGATCTTGATTTCCGGTGACTAACCCGAGGTTGTTTTGAATCGCAATCGCAGCAATCAATGGATCCGCACGTCCAATGGGCTGCCCGGTGCGTTCCAGGTCGCCATAGATGCGACCGGCAATGATGGCGCTCTGCACGTCCAACGTAAGGACGTCTATATTGGACAACCCATCCAGGAATTTTTGCATTGGCTCCTGGCGGTTTACTTTGTGGAAGCCTTTGACAATTTCCATGACGGTAATGATAGAGATAGTGTAACGTCTAAAAATGGCGCGATAAGTTGTAGCCTGGACAATGACGTTGCGGTTGACACCCTTGAGAATTTCAGAGAAGATGTCGGTATCCAACAACGCCTTATCCATTGGGGAACCTCAACGGCGTATTCTCACGGGATTTCATAGCCGCAGCCACGATCTGGTCTATCAATTCCGGTTCTTGTGCGAACATTCCCAGAAAAGGGTCTTCGGTGTCCAGCATCGTCGCCAGAGAATTGATAACCTCTTTGACCAATGCTTCCACCGTAGAATGACGCCGGTTGGCAACTTGTTGGGCGCGATGAAAAGTCACTTCATCTATTTGTAATTGAACAAGGCTCATAGTTTCTACCTCCTGCTTGCTGGATTACTCTCAGCATAACACATCCAATGTGGAAAAACAAGCCTTTGCCCGCAACCAGTTGAGGACTCCGCTGCCTGCACCGCTGCGCTTCATTTGGTAAACAACAAAATATACTCATGCTTAAACACATAAAATCCCCCCACCAGGGCGCGATAGCGCCAGAGGGCTTTTTGCTCGCGTTTGGCGCGCGTCTCGTCGAAGTTTTTGACGATGATGCTTTTCAGGGTGTAGCCCTGCGCCTGCACGGCCTGCATCAGGTGGAAGCCAAGCGGCACCCATTCCCCCTGGATGTATTTGTCGCCGATGACCACCACCAGGTAGCGGCCTTTCTCCAGGATGGGATAGGTGCGCGCGACGACCTGGGAGAACATCGTCACGAAGGCATCCGTGGAGGCGGCATTGGAGAGGTCGCGGGCGTCGTCGCTGAACTGGATGATGTCGTGGTAGGGCGGGTGCATGATCAGCAGTTGCACCTGCTTCAGGCCGCGCTCGCGCAGCAGAGCCGCGTAATCCAAGACGGCGCTATCGCCCAGCGCGATGTCCGTCGTCACCCCGTGCGGATTCGGTTCCTGCGCCATGATCTCCCGCGCGCGGCTTGCCACGTCCGGGTTCAGCTCAACGCCGAGGCCGTTGCGCCCCAGGCGGCGGCACTCGATCAGGGTGGTGCCGCTGCCCGCGAAGGTGTCCAGCACCCAGTCGCCGCGCCGGGTGTAGCGCAGCAACATCTGGTGGGGAATCTGCGGGATGAAGTTCCCCCAATACCACGCCTTGTGCGAGCCGGTGCTGTCGCGCCGCTCCATCACCCACAGGCTGTCGGTGAGAATGTCGTCGTAGTCCTTCCAGCGGTTGAGGTTGAGGTCGTTGAGCTTGCCGGTACGCACCTCGGTCGCCGCCTTCCGCAGCCGCGCCAGGTAGTAATGCGTCCGCTGCAACGTGTGCGTCTCGACGATCTGGGTCAGGTCGGCCAGTAGAACGTCCCGCCGCCAGGGTAGCGGTTCGTCCCCCGCCGGCGGCAACCCGTCGCCCGTCACCTGATCCCGCAAATCGTTCACCCGCCGACGGATCGCGTCCAAATCGTTTTCCGCCAGGCACTCATCCAGAATTTGCACCAACCACGCTTTGTCCAGTAGGATTTCTTCCATATCTAAAGTATTCCACTATCACGAGAAAGAGAATCAGGACGCAGATTTTCGCGGATGCACGCAGATAATTAAAAAAATCCGTGTCCATCTGCGTTCATCTGCGTCCAACTTTACTTGCATCTGATGGCCCAGATAACGTCCGATACCGTCGTCGTCCCCGGCTCAAACACGAATTGCCACAATCGCTCCGCCGCAAACGTTGCTATGTATTCCTGGACAATCCTCTGTAGCCACGTCAACTCGGCTTTCAATTTCCAGTGCTGCCCATCCGCCGCGTACATCACGATGAACAGGCGGTTAGCGTAATGTTTGCGCCCCTGCTGGCTCTGCTGCTCGTACAACCAGCGGATGAGCGCGTCGGGATGGTTGACAGCGTGCGCCAACTCGCGCCCAAAGCCCTGCGGGTAAACCGACGTTTTGTGGTCAAAGCGGATGCCCTGGATGGCGAAGTCCACCAGGCGGTCGCGGGGGTCTCTGGCGGGCGTCACGCCGTCCAGCGCGCAGAACATCTCCTCCACCGCCCGCGCCGACCAGAAGTTGTACCAGCGATTGAGGGCATAGTTGAAGAGCGCGTCGTAATTGGGCGCGTGTTCGTAACGCTTCTTGATCTCGGCCAGCACCGCCGCAAAGTCCGCGATGTCGTAGACGAAGCGCGTCAGCCCGTCAAACGTGTTATCCTGCACGCGGCCCCACCGGTAGGGATACGGCCAGCGTTTTTTCAATTCTCGTTCACGTAGCATCAAAGTCTCCACTAACGCCTCCATTGAACATAAATGACTCCACTGAAAAAACCACTAAGGACACAAAGTACACAAAGGATTTTAAGACACGAATTAACAAAATCGACATCACTGAGGTTTAAAGTAAACAATTTTAAGCCTTCCCTGAATTTTCTTCGTGTCCTTCGTGTCCTTTGTGGTTAACCCTCCTTTTCTAAGGAGAGTCATAAATTCATCTCACGCAAAGGCACAGAGACGAAAAGGGATGGAGAAAAGCTGGCCCTTTGGCACAAGCGAACTCCATTATAGCCTAAAAAACTTCGCGCCTTTGCGCCTTTGCGTGAAATAACCCAGAACTTACGTAAGAACAAAAGTGCGGTATACTAACCGTCAGCCAACTAACGCCGGAGAACGAGCATTGAACACAGCCAATCGCCCTGCCCCTCGCAATCGGACCATCACGCTGACCGAGGCCGAAAAAGCGGCATACAAAACGCACCTGTTGCAGTTGAACGGGCAAACTAAGCTCGACACGATCCTGGATCGCACGCTGTGTCAGGATGTGTTCACCGTTCTGCCCTGGCTGCCAGAGCGTTTTGTGGATTTGTTGATCGCCGACCCGCCCTACAATCTCGACAAAGCCTTTGGGGAGCAGCAGTTCAGCCGGCAATCCCAGTCCGATTATGCCGCGTGGTTGGAATCGTGGCTCGCACCGCTGCGGCGGACGCTCAAGCCCACCGCCTCGATCTACATCTGCGGCGACTGGCGCGCGTCGGCGGCCCTGCACAGCGTGCTGGAGAAGCACTTCATCGTCCGCAACCGCATCACCTGGGAGCGGGAGAAGGGGCGCGGCGCGCAGCGCAACTGGAAGAACTGCGCCGAGGACATCTGGTTTTGCACGGTTTCAGACGAGTATAGCTTCAATGTGGACGCGGTGAAGCTCAAGCGGCGAGTGATCGCGCCGTACACGCACGAGGATGGCGCTCCCAAAGATTGGGAGGAGGACGACGACGGACGTTTCCGTCTGACGCACCCCTCCAATCTGTGGACGGACCTCACCGTGCCGTTCTGGTCTATGCCCGAAAACACGCCCCACCCCACCCAGAAGCCGGAAAAGCTGCTGGCGAAGCTCATCCTCGCCAGTTCCAACGCCGGCGACGTGGTCTTTGACCCGTTCCTCGGCTCAGGGACGACGTCCGTCGTCGCCAAGAAGCTGCAACGCCATTATGTCGGCGTCGAAATTGACGAGACCTACGCCTGCCTGGCCGAAAAACGGCTGGAAATGGCCGACGATGATACCCGCATCCAGGGCTACACCGACGGCTACTTTTGGGAGCGGAATACGTTGGCGCAGCAGAAACAAGTAATGAGAAACGAGTAATGAGTAATGAGTGGTTTCACTCATTACTCATTACTCATTACCCATTACCACTCTTTTTAGGAGGAAATTATGTCCCAACTTAAGATTGCCCCTTATGGCGCCTGGAAGTCGCCGATCACCAGCGAGGTGATGGTGGCGCAATCCATTCGTCTGGACGGCGGGTGGTTTAACGGCGAGGATCTTTATTGGATTGAGGGCCGGCCCTCCGAGGGCGGGCGCAATGTGTTCGTCCGCCGCACGCCGGATGGGGCGACGCACGATGTCACCCCGCCCCCTTTCAACGTCCGCACGCGCGTCCACGAATACGGCGGCGGAGCGGTCATCCTGGACGGCGATACGATCTATTTCTCAAACTTCAAGGATCAACGCCTGTACCGGATTACACCCGGCAGTGATCCCACCCCCATCACGCCGGAGGGGGTGCTGCGCTACGCAGACGGCTTTGTGGATCATCTCCGCAACCGCATCGTGTGCGTGCGCGAGGCTCACAACGGCAACGAAGTCGTCAACACTCTGGCGGCGCTCGCGTTGGACGGCAGCGGGACGCAGACCGTGCTCGTTTCCGGCGCGGATTTCTACGCCAGCCCGCGCCTCAGCCCTGACGGACGCCGGCTGGCCTGGCTGAGTTGGAATCACCCGAATATGCCCTGGGACGGCACGACATTGTGGCTGGCCGACGTGCTGCCGGATGGCGCGCTAGACGGCGCGCGGCAGGTGGCGGGCGGCTTGTCCGAGTCCATCTTCCAGCCCGAATGGTCGCCGGACGGTAAGCTGTACTTCATCTCTGACCGCACCGGCTGGTGGAATCTCTATCGTTTGGAAGATGACGGCGCGGTCCCCCTGGCCCCTATGGACGCTGAATTTGGCCGGCCGCAGTGGGTCTTTGGCCTCTCCACGTATGCCTTTGAGTCGGCGCAGCGGATTGTCTGCACGTACACCCAGAACGGCGTGGATTACCTGGCGTGCCTCGACACGACCACCGGCGCACTCACCCCCATCCCCACGCCCTACACGGCGCTCAGCCACGTGCAGGTCGCGCCGGGAACCGTGCTCTTCCGGGGCGGCGCGCCCACGCTGCCCGGCGCGCTGGTGCGCGTGACGCTGGCGACGGGCGAGCATACCGTCATTCAACGCAGCAGCACTCTGGACATAGCATCCGGCTACCTCTCGATGCCGGAAACCATTGAGTTTCCCACCGCCAACGGGCTGACGGCGCACGGGCTGTTCTACGCGCCGCGCAACCAGGATTACGCCGCGCCGGAGGGCGAGCTGCCGCCGCTGCTCGTTCTCAGCCACGGCGGGCCGACCGGCGCAGCTTCCGGCGCGCTCAGCCTGAACATTCAATACTGGACCAGCCGGGGCTTCGCCGTGCTGGACGTGAACTATGGCGGCAGCACCGGCTACGGGCGCGCGTACCGCGAGCGGCTCAACGGGCAGTGGGGCGTGGTGGATGTGGACGACTGTACCAACGGCGCTTTGTACCTCGTTGCGCAGGGCCGCGTGGATGCGCAGCGGCTGGCGATTCGCGGCGGCAGCGCGGGCGGCTACACGACGCTGTGCGCCCTGACCTTCCGCGACGTTTTCAAAGCCGGCGCGAGCCTTTTTGGGGTCAGCGACCTGGAAGCACTGGCGCTCGACACTCACAAATTCGAGTCCCGTTACCTCGATCAGATCGTCGGCCCGTACCCGGAACAGCGCGACGTGTACCTGGCCCGCTCGCCCATCTACCACGTCGCCGGACTCAACTGTCCCGTCATTTTTCTGCAAGGATTGGAGGACCCGGTGGTGCCGCCCAAGCAAGCCGAGACGATGGTGGCGGCCTTGCAGGAAAAAGGCATCCCGGTAGCCTACCTGCCCTTTGAGGGCGAGCAGCACGGCTTCCGCCGGGCCGAAAACATCCGCCGCGCGCTCGACGCCGAACTCTACTTCTACGGACGCATCTTCGGCTTCACCCCAGCGGATGTGATAGAGCCGGTCGCCATCGAAAACCTATAGAAAAACTCACCTTGACCCCTCCATAAGACGGCATACAATAGAGTGATCAAGATAGTCCAGGAAAAGAGGAGATGAACGTGTCCCAAGAAAATGCTGATCCGACCTCCGGACTTAGTGTCCCCCAATGTGCTTACCCTGACCCGTGCTTAGAGAGTACCCTGATTTTCAGCGGCACCGCCCATCCTGAGTTGGCGCAAAAAATCGCTGAATCGCTCGGCCTGAAACTCAGCCCTTCCGTCACCCGCAAATTTTCCAACGACAACTTCTACGTTCATCTGGGAACCACGGTGCGCACCAAAGAGGTGTTCATCATTCAGCCCCTCTCGCCCCCGTGCAGCGATAATCTGCTGGAACTGCTCTTAATGCTGGACGTGGCCCGCACGGCCGGCGCCAAAAGCGTCCACGCCGTGATTCCCTACTACTCCTACGCCCGCTCCGACAAGAAGGATGCCCCCCGTATCTCCATCGCCGGGCGATTGGTGGCCGACCTGATCATCACCGCCGGGGCCACCCACGTCATCACCATGACACTGCATTCCCCGCAGGTGCATGGCTTCTTCCGTGTCCACACCGATCATTTGACTGCCCATTCCGTCTTCATCGAACACCTCCGCCACAAGGATTTGAGCAACAGTGTCGTACTCGCGCCGGACATCGGCCATGCCAAACGGGCATCCAAGCTGGCCCGCACCCTGGGAATCTCCATCGCCGCCGGAGAGAAAATGCGCAAAACGGATGATACCGTCGTCATTGAGGGCATCATGGGAGAGGTGGAAGGCAAGGACGTCATCCTCATGGATGACGAAATCGCCACTGGTGGTACAATTATGGAAACGATCAAGTACCTTCGCTCCTATAACGTCAAGAAGGTCACGGTGGTTGGCACTCACGGCCTGTTTACCGGTTCGGCGGTTGAAAGACTCAACAGTCTGGAAGAAATTGACGAAATCATTGTCACCGATACCGTGCCGCTTCCCGCAGAACGCCGCCCAGAACGGTTGAAAATCCTTTCGGTCGCCGGCATCTTCGGAGAAGTCATTCGCTGTAATGTGATGGGCCGCTCCGTCGGGGAGTTGTTTGCATTCTGGCCGAGCAACTAACCTGTATCCACGCTGATCGGAAAGCAGAAATGAGAAATGCGTAAGAAGGCCACCGTTACCCGTGTCTCATTTCCCATCTCTCATTACCTTTAGGGGGTAAATTATGACCGACGCTATGACACCCAACGAATATTCAGAGGAACCCCTGCCGGACGAAGATCAAGAGGATATGAACGGCTGGCGCGCGTTTGCGACACTGGGCCAGTTCTTAAAAGATGACGGCTGGTATCCGCAACAATTGGACGAGAAGACTATTTACCGAGTGTTCTTTGCCGGGGATAACGGCGAATTGCGCTGTTACGCTCAGATCCGGGTGGATTTGGAACAGTTTGTTTTCTACGTCATCGCGCCGATCAAAGCCCCGGAGGATGTGCGCGACGCCGTCGGCGAATACATCAACCGCGCCAACTACGGCCTGCGCATCGGCAACTTTGAAATTGACTACAATGACGGCGAAGTGCGCTACAAAAGCAGCCTGGACTTTGAGAATGCTGACCTGACGTCGGACCTGATCAAGAATGCCATTTACCCGGCGGTGCATACGATGGATCACTACCTGCCGGGAATGTTAGGCGTGATGTACGGTAACAAGACGCCCCCCGAAGCCATCGAGGAAATTGAAAGCTAAGTAAGCTCTGGACTGAGATTGCAGTCACGGGAGAACGGTGAACAGAAATTAGAAATCGGTAAGGCGGTCTCGCCTTACCGATTTCTGTTTACCGATTTCGGATTACTGACGTCCAATTTCTTCTCAGTACGAATCCACCAGACTGCGCACCCGCAACGCGGCTTGTACCTTCTCCACCGTCCAACCTTCGCCCGCCGGCATTTGCACCATCACGAAGCGATCCGCCGCCAGATCGAAGTAGTTGTCACTGAATACCACGTCTGTATTCAACGCGGGATCGGCGCTTTCCAACGTCAGGCACACGAAGCGGGCCAGGTTTTCCGTAGCAACGGTGATCATAAAACCATCGGCAGTCTCGACGACAGCGGCGGTCAGACCCGGCGTCTCCAACGCCAGATGCTTGGTAGGGATGAACGGCGTCACGCCCAACGTCATCCGCGCGTCCTCATGCCAGAGTTCGTACACCAGGACGACGCGGCGGCGGGTGGCCGGGGTGATGTACGCCGTCAGGTCCAGCGTGATCACCTTGATCACACCCAGCGCCGAGACGGTCACAGGTTCCTGCCCAGCAGTCAACACATCCCCATCCAAGGTCTCCAACGACCAGCGCACCGTGCCCACCCACGTATCCAGTAAGTCGCTGGTGACGTACAACGTGACGACGGCGCCTTCTTCCTCGGCGGACAGTAACACCGGCGCGTAAAAGCGTCGCGCGATGTAGTGCAGCGCCTTCCAGCGCCCGTAGTAATCCAGGCTGGCCCACGACGCCACCGGCCAACAATCGTTCAACTGCCAGTAGAGCGTGCCGCCTGTGCAGGCGCGATTGCGCCGCCAGAACTCCACGCCCGTGCGCACCGCTTCCGCCTGGAGCAATTGCGTCAGATACACCAGTGAGGGGAAGTCTTTGGGCATCCGGAAATGGTCGGTCATATAGTTGATGATCTTGCCGTTGCCCGAGGCGTTGCGCTGGTGATGTTCCATGATGTACGAAGTCATATTCCAATCGGCCTCCCCGGCGTAAGTGCGCACCGTCGCCAGA
Organism: Anaerolineae bacterium; assembly: GCA_034429475.1. Taxonomy (GTDB): domain Bacteria; phylum Chloroflexota; class Anaerolineae; order B4-G1; family SLSP01; genus JAKQHY01. The sequence continues at coordinate 29,269 of DAOUGD010000055.1, read as the reverse complement.
TCCGGCAAGGATTGGAAGCCGAACTCGCTCACGAAACGCGAGGGAATGGTGCGATAGAACGAGAAAGGCCGCCCGCCGTGCCAGACTTCCCAGTTGTGCGTGTCCCCGGCATTGACCCCGCCCGGCTCGTCGAAGGCCACGCCAGACGAGGGCGAACTGGGCCAATAGGCGTGATCCGGATCTTCCGCCGCGCACACCTCCGGCAGCAAGTGATGGAACATTCGATCGTAGGCCGCCTTGAAACGCAGCGCCTCCGGCTGACGTTCGCGCCAGCCCCAATGCACCCAGCCGGCTTCCATCTCATTGTTGCCGCACCATAGCGCCAGGCTCGCGCGGTGACGCAGACGCCGGACGTTCTGCACCGCCTCCTCGTACACATTAGCGAAAAACGCCTCGTCGTCCGGGTAGATGCTGCACGAGAAGACGAAATCCTGCCAAACCAAAATGCCGTACCGGTCACACAGGTCGTAGAAGCGCTCCTCCTCGTAAAAGCCGCCGCCCCACACCCGGAGCATATTCATGTGCGCCGCCGCCGTGCTGTGGATCAGGTGATGCAGCAAGTCATCCGTGATCCGTGTGGGGAACGAGTCGGTCGGAATCCAGTCCGCGCCCTTCGCAAACACGGGGACGCCGTTCACCACGAACACGAACGACTTCCCAAACTCGTCCCGTTCCTGGCGCAACTCAATGGTGCGCAGGCCTACTTTGTACGCCCACGCATCCAGCAGCGTCTCACCCTGGTAGAGCGTCACCTGCACGGCGTAAAGCGGCTGCGCGCCATAGCCGTTGGGCCACCAAAGCTGCGGATTGGCGACGGTCACAGTCAGCAGCGCCTCGTTCCCTTCGCCGCTCAGGGTGGCCTGCGCCTGCTGTACGTCGCCGTCGGGCGCAATCAACGTCAACACGGCCCGAATCTCGACCGGCTGCCACCGATCCAGGACGACCCGCGCGCCGACCATCACACCGTCCGCGTGCTGCTGGCGCACGTGGACATCCACCAGCCGCGCCGTCGTGTACCCTTCCAGCCGCACCTCCTTCCAGAAGCCAATGGGAGGGAGCTGCGGGCCCCAGTCCCACCCAAACTGGCAGGGCGCCTTGCGGACATAAGGCCCGCCGGGGATCGCCTGAACCACGTCGCGCAGCGGCAGTTCCATCTGTTTCGCGCTTATGTAGGCCACCGTCGAATTGAAGCGTACGGACAGCACGTTCTCTCCGGCGTGAACCAGCCCGGTCACGTCCCAGCGGTACTGGCGAAACATATTGTCCGTTTCGCCCAACGGCTGCCCGTTGAAAGACACCTGGGCCAACGTGTCCAGCCCGTCACAGACCAACTCCACGCGCTCCTGCGCCAGCAAGTCCGCCGACGCCTGGAATGTCACCTGGTATTCCCAGTCACGCTCGGCCACCCACTGGACTTGCAATTCATTGTCGGCCACAAACGGATCGGGAATCCGTCCCAACGCCATCAAATCGGTATGCACGCCACCTGGAATCTGCGCCGGAAGCCATTCCGTGGTTCCCGCCTCACGAAACTGTGCCTGCATCGGTTTAACCTTAACCACCATAAGATTTCTCCTTAAGGAATTAAAGGGGATATTTTCGCGGGCGGTATACCGCCCGCGAAAATATCTTTTAAGATTACAGTAACGCCAGGGCGCGCGCGGCGATGGCATCGGCAGTGAAGCCGAATTCGCGCTGCAAGACCTGGTACGGGCCGGACGCGCCGAAGCGGGTCATCCCGATCACGTCTCCCGCGCTGCCGACGTAGCGGTGCCAGCCCAGCGGCACCCCCGCCTCCACCGCCAGCCGCTTGACAATGGCCGCCGGCAGCACGCTCTCGCGGTACGCCGCGTCCTGCGCCTCGAACAGTTCCCACGAGGGCATACTGATCACGCGCGCCCCGATACCCTTCTCGGCCAGGAGCTTCTGCGCCCCCACCGCGTCCGCCACTTCGGAGCCGCTAGCGAGCAACAGGATGTCGGTCTTGTCCAGCGGAGACTCGGCCAGCACGTAAGCCCCGCGCGCGACGCCCGCCCGCGCGACGTCCGCCGTGGTGAGCAGCGGGAGATTCTGGCGGGTCAGCGCCAGCGCCACCGGCCGCGCCAGTTCCAACGCCATCTGCCACGCCGCCGCCGTCTCGTTGGCGTCCGCCGGGCGTATAACGGTGAGGCCGGGGATCGCCCGCAGCGCCGCCAGATGCTCGACCGGCTCGTGCGTCGGGCCATCCTCGCCCACGTAGAACGAATCGTGCGTCCACACGTAGATGACGGGGAGTTGCATCAATGCAGCGACGCGCACCGCCGGACGCATGTAGTCCGAGAAGACCATGAACGTGCCGCCGTAAGGGCGGATGCCCGGATAGGTTGCCATGCCGTTGAGGATGCCGCCCATCGCGTGTTCCCGTATGCCAAAGTGCATGTTGCGCCCGGCGGGGGTGACTTTCTGGAAATCGCCCAGACCCTTCACGTAGGTCTTGTTCGAGGGGGACAGGTCTGCCGAGCCGCCGATCATATCCGGGATCGCTTTCATCAGCGCGGTCAGCACCACACCGCTGACGTTGCGGGTCGCAGCGGGCTTGTCGCCGGGCGCAAACGCAGGCACGGCGGACTGCCAGCCGTCCGGCAGTTTCCCGGCCAGGATGCGCTGCAACTCGGCGGATTCGGCGGGATACACCTGCGCGTACTGCGCCGTCATCGCCTGCCACGCGGCTTCGGCATCCGCGCCGCCCGCCACCGATTGGCGCCAGTAAGCCAGCACGTCATCCGGCACGAAGAATGGTTCCAGGGACGGCCAGCCCAACGCTTCTTTGGTCGCCTTGACCTCTGCTTCGCCCAGGGGCGCGCCGTGCGCTTCGGGGTTGTCGTGCATATTGGGGCTGCCGTGCGCGATGTGCGAGTGACACACGATCAAATGCGGCTGACCTTTGACGGTCTGCGCCATCTCAATCGCGGCCTGAATGGCCGCGTGGTCGTAAGCGTCCACTTCCTGGATGTGCCAGCCATACGCCTTGAAGCGTAGCGGCACGGCCTCGGTGAAGGCCAGGTCGGTGGAGCCTTCGATGGAAATTTCGTTGTCGTCGTAAAAATAGATGAGCTTGTCCAGTCCCCAGTGTCCCGCCAGTGAAGCCGCTTCCTGTGATACGCCTTCCATCAGGTCGCCATCCGACACGATGGCATAGATAAAGTGATCAAAGATGGCGTAATCCGGGCGATTGAAACGCGCGGCCAGGTGGGCCTGCGCCACCGCCATCCCGACGCCGTTGGTGAAGCCCTGCCCCAACGGGCCGGTGGTCGTCTCTATCCCCATGGCGGGATCGTATTCGGGGTGGCCCGGCGTCTTGCTGCCCCACTGCCGGAACTGTTTAAGGTCGTCCAGCGTCAGCGGGTAGCCGGTGAGATAGAGCAGGCTGTACAACAACATCGAACCGTGACCCGCCGACAAGACAAAGCGGTCGCGGTTCGGCCAGAGCGGATCCTGCGGATTGTGGCGCAGATACTGCGTCCACAACACGCAGGCGACATCGGCCATCCCCATCGGCATACCAGGGTGTCCCGAATTGGCCTTCTGGACGGCGTCCATCGCCAAGATACGAATTGCATCAGCATAATTATAGGAAGTCTTTTCTGCGTTCATGAGCATCTCCTGAGTTAAAAGTTAGGGCTTATTGTATCCGATGGTGAAAAAGTTGCCAACCGTCCCCCCGGGCAAGACCCCCCACCTACCTAGCGCCTGCCTGATAATTTCCTTATAACCCAATTTTAAGTATACTAAGAGAACATTGGTTGTAGCACACCTGAGGTAAAAATATAGAGGAAGGTATGCCCCATCAAAATATACGGCAACGGATTATGGAGGTCATCTCTCCCAGTTCCCTCCATGCCACACAGCAAAGTACACTTTACATCAAACAATTGATCGGTGTGGTGGGAGGAAGTATCGTGTTCGCGCTCCTGTTCACCCTCCTGTCTTATGCCCAAAATCGCGTCTGGCAACTGCTGGCCATCGTGCCTTTGCTTCACCTGGCGCTGTTCTGCATATGGGAAGCCTGGCACGCGACCCGACGCAAAACCTTTTCACATGTGGGAACCTGGCTCATAGCCAGTGTGGCGATTTGTTATGGCGGCACACAACTGCTGTTCAAGGGCATCACCATCGAGCTTGTCTTCAGCTTGATATTGCTTATTCCCCTGATCGGCAATCTGCTCATACCGCAAAAATGGATACAGTGGGGCACCTTCTTAATTTTATTGATCGGCGGCGTAGTCATCATCGATCTGCTCCCCCTGCCCTTCCGTCTTAACATAGCCCCTACGATGATGAGCGGCTTCACCATCATTTTGAGCCTCATCCTCGGCCTGGGCCTGGTGTGGCAAACCATCCGCATGAGCGGGCAGATTGACCTGCTGGAACAGGCGCTCGACGAGCTGCAAAACACCGACAAAACGCTGCGGCGCAAAGTTGACGAACTGACCGTGCTGCACGCAGTCGCCGGCGCCGGCGCGGAGGCTCAAAACGAGGATGAACTCATTGAACGCGCCACCCACCTCATTGGCGCAGCGCTCTATCCTGACAATTTCGGCGTGATATTGTTAGATGCAAAAACCGGCCTCCTACAGCCACATCAGTCTTATCACCACCAGGGTGCGGCGAAGCTCGAGGCGTTGCCGCCCGGCGTCGGCGTCACCGGCGCCGTCGTCATCAGCGGCAAACCGCGCTACGTCCCGGACGTCAGCCAGGAGCCGGCTTACATCCCGGCCACCCTCACCGCCGGTTCAGAACTGTGCGTACCTCTCACCGTCGGCGGAAACATCATCGGCGTCGTCAATGCCGAAAGCAGTCAAAATAACGCCTTCACGGAATACGATGAACACCTTTTGAGCACCCTGGCCGGTCAGTTGGCGACGGCCATTGACCGCCTGCGCGGGCTGGAGAGGGCCAGACGGCGCGCGCGGGAGTTCGCCACCATCTACGACGTAGGCCACAAAATTACCTCCATTCTCAGTATGGATGAATTACTGCCGGCCATTACCCACCTCGTCGTTGAACTGCTGTCGCTGTACAACTGCGAGATCGCCCTGGTAGAAGAAGGCCGGCTGGTCTTCAAAGCCGGTTACGGCGGCTATATCGGTGGTGACTTTCATCCCGGCGACACTCAGGCTCTGGGAGAAGGCATCGCCGGACAGGCCGCCGCCGCCGGTCAAACCCTGCTCGTCGCAGACGTCCACGCACATCCCGATTTTGTCCCCTGGCGGCTTTTGCCCGACACCCAGGCCGAATTGGCGGTGCCGCTGACGTACAAGGGACAGATCACGGGCGTTATTGACGCTAAAAGCAATCAGGTGCGCGGCCTGGATGCTGAAAACGCCGCCCTGTTGGAAGTCCTGGCTACCCAGGTCGCCATCTCCATCGAAAATACGCGCCTGTTCCAGGCCGAATGCGACCGCTCCACCGAACTGGAAACGCTGCGGCAGGCCGAATTGCAGTTGACCAAAAACCTGGCCCTTGAACCAGCCCTGCACGCCATCCTGGAAAGCGCGCTCAAACTTACCACGGCCGATGACGTTCACATCTTCCTCTATGATGGCAAAACGTTGCGTTTTGGCGCGGCGCGCTGGCGCGACGCCGCCGCCGAGCATCACCCTTTCACCGAACTGCGGGAAAACGGCGTCACCTACACGGCCGCCCGTACCAAAAAACTGATCGCTGTGGATCGGATTGCCGGCCATCCCCTGTTCAAAGACACCGCCTGGAGCGGCGCCATTGCCGGATTGCCGCTGTGCATTGACGACGAAGTGGTTGGCGTGTTGAACGTCGCGTATGCGGCCCCGCATCAATTTGACGAAAACGAGCTGCGCATCCTGGGCTTCCTGGGCGACCAGGCGGCCATCGTCATTCACAACGTCCGGCTCTTCGAGGCCACCCAACGCCAACTGAACGAACTCGCCATCCTGCACGGCGTCGCCACCACCGCCGCCCAGGTGACGCACGAAGATGCACTCATCGAGTGCGCCACCGATTTGCTTGGCCAGACGTTATACCCCGATAGTTTCGGCATCCTCCTGGTGAAAGACGACTACTTACGCTTTCACCCGTCTTACCGCTGGTACGGCGCCCATCCAGAGTCGCCGACCATCCCCATCGGACGCGGCGTTACCGGACAAGTGGTGCAAACCGGCCGTCCGTGCAACATCGGAGATATCTCCCAGAAAGAAAACTACATTGTGTTCGATTCGAACCTGCGCTCCGAACTGTGCGTCCCCCTGAAGGCCGGGGGCGCCCTCATCGGCGTGGTGAATGCCGAAAGTCCTCGTCCCTATGCCTTCACCAGCGACGACGAGCGGCTGTTGATGACTTTCGCCCACCAACTGGCGGCCGGCATTGAAAAAGCCCGGCTCTTCAGCGAAATCGCCGAGACCCTGGAACGCGAACGACGCCTCAACGCCTTCACCCGCACTATCAGCCAGGGGCTTAATCTGGCCGATATTCTGCACAACGCCGTGCAGCAAGCCGCCGAACTGGTCGGCGCCGACGCCGCGAGCCTGCGCTTGCTTTCCGAAGATGGCGCGACGCTGAGCGTCCCTTACACCTTCAACCTGCCAGAACGTACCGCGCGTCAATTGCCACAGGGACAGGGCGTCTCGTGGCACATCGTCAAGACCCGCCAGCCGATCCTGCTCACCGAATACAGCCAGCATCCCCAGGCCTGGCCCGAAATGGTCGCCGCGGGCGCCGCAGCCCTGGTGGGCGCGCCAGTCACAGTCGGCGACGCCCTCATCGGCACACTGGGACTGTTCAGCCTCACACCCGAAAAGCGTTTCACCGATCGGGACATGGCTTTGACCGAATCCATCGGGCGGCACCTCGGCATCGCCATTCAGAACGCGCGTCTCTACGCTCAGGTGCAGGAGCGCGCTGCCGAACTGATGACGGCTCTGGAACAACTCCGCGAACTTGACCAACTCAAGAACCAGTTCATCCAAAACGTCTCGCACGAACTGCGCACCCCTCTGGCGATTATTCGGGGCTATGCCGAATTGCTCCACGATGGCCGGTTGGGTGAGTTGCTGGAAGCGCAGCTAGAACCCGTCGCCATCATCACCCGCCGCTCCAAAATGCTGGTGACGATGGTGGAAGACCTCACCACCATTCTGGAAGTCGAAGGCCGGCGGATGAGCCACGAGGCCATTGATCTGGTGGAACTGGTCCACAACACCCTGGCCGACTTTCAAGTGCGTATGGACGAAGCAAAGCTGCGCCTGATCCCGGAGATCGCCCCGGAGACCTGCTGGATCATCGGGGATTCGCTCAAGCTGCGGCGCGTGTTGGACAATCTCATCGGCAACGCCCTCAAATTCACCCCAGAAGGCGGTTCCATCACGGTGCAGTTGACCCAGGACGAGAAAACCGTCACCATCGAAGTCACCGATAGCGGCATCGGCATTCCGGAGGACAAGTTGGAGCGCGTCTTTGAGCGCTTCTACCAGGTAGACGGCAGCATGAAGCGGCGCTACGGCGGCACCGGCCTGGGCTTATCCCTGGTTAGAGACATCGTCACGGCCCACGGGGGACAAGTGACGGCGCATAGCGTGTTGGAGAAGGGGGCCACGTTCCGCGTCACACTGCCCATCCCCCAGTTCGAAGATCTGCGGGCCATTGCGGCAAGCCTGGAAGAGCAAAGAACCTCATAAACCACGAAAGGGAGTACGATGGCAAGACCAATTCAGGACATCTGGCAATATCAAGTGGCGTTAAGCACGCGGCTGATGCAGTGGGCCGGCTTCAATCTGAGCCTCGTCGCGCCGCTGCTCCTCCGACGCGACGCCTTCTGGCAGGGCTTCGGGGTGCAGTGCGGCGGCTGGGGCCTTATCAACGGCGCGTTGGCCTGGTTTGGGGAGCGCGCCGCCCGGCGCAATGCTGCCGAGGCGAGCGCCCATGCTGTCGAACAGCAAAGCCAGGAACGCCGACGGCTGGCCCGCCTCCTATGGGTCAACGCCGCGCTGGATATGCTCTACATCGCCGGCGGGCTGACCCTGGCCGGAACGCAGCGCCGCAAAAGTCGCTTTGGGCAGGGGAGCGGGTGGGGCATCGCCCTCCAGGGCGCGGCTTTGCTCCTGTTCGACCTGGCGCACGCGCTGCCCCTCACCGCTCTGGAAGAGAGGTAAGCTATGGCCTTTTCCCTTCTGCACAGCATTTTGCACCCCGAATGTTACCACGGGCATCGAGCGCGCCCGCCATTTTTCGAAGGCTGGTACTACAAACTGGTGGACAAAACCGAGCAGCATCGCTATGCCGTCATCCCCGGCGTCTCGCTCGGCGCGGGGGAGGATGGCCCCCATGCCTTCATCCAGGTGTTAGACGGCGTCAGCGGGCAAGCCGCCTATCACGTCTACCCCCTGGAAGATTTCTGGGCCGCCGAAAAGAGTCTCTACGTCCGCATCGGCCCGAACCACTTCACGGCGGCCAGCCTCAAGTTGGACTTGCCGGACAGCGCCCCGCTCTCCCTCAAGGGTGAAGCCGTGTTCTACGACATGGTTCCCTGGCCGGGCACGCCGGTTGCGCCGAACATTATGGGCTGGTACGCCTGGGTGCCTCAAATGGAATGTTATCACGGCGTCGTCAGCCTCGATCACAGCATCTACGGGACGCTGACCGTCAACGGGAAGCCCATCACCTTCACCGAAGGGCGCGGCTACATCGAGAAGGACTGGGGGCAATCGTTCCCTGCCGCGTGGGTGTGGATGCAGACCAACCACTTCACGACGCCGGGCGTTTGCCTCACCGCTTCGATCGCCCGCATCCCCTGGCGCGGCAACGCGTTTCGGGGCTTCATTGTCGGCCTGCTGCGCGACGGGATTCTCTACCGCTTCGCCACCTACACCGGGGCCGTCACCGAGCGCCTGGACATCGCGCCGGACTGCGTGACGTGGACGCTGCGGGATCGCCTCTACCGCCTGCAACTCACGGCGCACCGGCAGGTTGGCGCCGACCTGCGCGGGCCGAGTCGCGTCGCCATGGATCGCCGCGTTCCGGAGACGCTGCAAGCCACCGTCAGCGTCACCTTGACGGCCCTCGCCGATGACCGCGTCCTCTTTGCCGACACCGGGCGCAATGCCGGGCTGGAAGTCGTCGGCGACATCGCCGCCTTGAACGGAGAATAGCTCAACGGATGCAACGGAAAAATCCGTTCTTACCCGTTGCATCCGTTGAGAAATTCTTATCCCCCAGCGATGATCCAATGACAAATAACACTTTGTAGGCGCGGCAAAGTCGCCTACACTATAGCCAACGTATAGCAAGGCCCACCTTCCGGTGGGTCTTGCCGTTATAATACTCGGAGGACAAACGATCATGCCCCAACGCATCCATTTTGTTGACCTAACCCTCCGGGACGGCCAGCAAAGTCTGGCCGCCACCCGGATGACCACCCCACAGGCGCTCCGCGTACTCAAAATGATGGAGGATGCCGGTTTCGATACCCTGGAATTGTGGGGCGGTGCCACACTGGACAGTTGTGTGCGCTATCTCAACGAAGACCCGTGGGAACGCCTGGATACTTTCCGCAAGACGCTGGGACGTTCTACACAAATCCGCGCGCTGCTGCGAGGGCAAAACCTGTTTGCCTACCAGCCATTCCCCGACGACCTCGTGATCGCTTTCACCCAGGAGGCCGTCCGCTCCGGCGTAGGGTTAATGCGCATTTTTGACGCCCTCAACGATTTGCGCAATCTCCAGATGACGCTCCTGGCGACCAAAGCTTACGGCGGCAAGGTGGAAGCGGCCATTTCGTACACCACCAGCCCGGTTCACACGACGGATTACTTCGTCGAGCTGGCCCTGGCGCTTCAAGTCGCCGGCGCCGATCAGATCGCCATCAAAGACATGGCTGGGCTGCTCACTCCGGTCATCGCCAGCGAACTGTTCCGCAAGCTCTGCGAACGGCTCACGGTGCCCATCACCTTCCACAGCCATACCACCGCCGGCGTCGCCACCCTCAATGCCGTGATTGCTATGCAAGCCGGGATAGACTTCATTGACACGGCCATCACGCCCTTTGCGGGAGGCACGTCCCATCCGCCCGTAGAAGTGCTCATCGCCTTTGCTGAGGCAATGGGGCTGCGGCACGGACTGAACAAACGGCTGTTGCTGCAAGTCCAGGCGCGATTGTTTGAGATTTTTTCCGAACTGCGCGACTTCATTCCCAACCATGCCACCCACCGCCCCGTGCACTTCAAAGACATAGACAAGAATGCCGTCAAAAGCATCATCGCCCTGGTGCGCAGAGGGGACGCGGCGGCGCTGGATCAGGCTTTGCAGGCGACCCGCACCATGATGCAGGAATTGGGCTACCCGGCCTTCGATCCGCAAATCTTCACGACCCAAATCCCCGGCGGGATGCTGACCAACCTGCGGAGCCAACTCCAACAAATGGGGAAGTTGGAGTTGATGGAGCCGATCATGGCCGAAATTCCTACCGTGCGCGCCGACGTGGGGTACGTGCCGATGGTGACGCCGACCAGCCAGATCGTTGCTTCGCAGGCCACCTTCAACGTCATGCTGGGACGCTATCAGGTGGTGTCCAACGAATTTAAGATGCTGCTGCGCGGCGAATTTGGCCGACTTCCCGCGCCGCCCAACCCCGATGTGCTGCGACAGGTGCTGTCGAACGGAGAGGAGCCGCTGCGCTACCGCCCGGCCTCCTACCTTTCACCCGTGATGGAAGATACCTACGACCTGCCCTTCGTCAAGACTCACCGCGACCTGCTGCTGCACCTGATGCTCAAACAGCCGGCGGACGAATTCCTCAAGCGCAGGTACCAAGTGGCGAGTTAGGAGTGAGGAGTGAGGAGTGAGGAGTGAGGAGTGAGGAGTGAGGAATGAGGAGTGAGGAATGAGGAGTGAGGAGTGAGGAGTGAGTTTCTCCCTTCTGCCCCTCTCCTTGTCTCCCCCTCGCCCTGTCTCCCCCTCTCCCCCTCGCCTACTTCGGCGTGCCAAAATCCGCGATGAAGTAGTATCCCCGGCCGTTGCCCGGCGCGACACCCACGCCCACCTCGGTGAGCCAGGTGCTGAGGATGGTGCGACGGTGTGGATCGTTGGGCGGCGTCTCATCCATCCACATGGCGACGGCCCTGGCCGGCGTCTCGTACCACGCCCAACATTCCGACCAGCGCACGGGGGTGTAACCGGCGCGGATGATGCGTTCCTTCATCGTCGAGCCGTCGGAACCAGTGTGGCTGCACCAGCCGCGCGTGTAACAGTCGGCAACGTGCGCCTCGGCGGCCTGCGCCAGGGTCACGTTCCAGGCCAACGGGGCCAGCCCGTAAGCCGCGCGCTGTTCGTTCAACAGGCGGAAGGTTTCGGCGGCCAGCGCGGAAACCTCGCCCGGCAGCGTGACCGGCGGCGTGGCGGGAGACGGCGGCGCATCTGGCGACGCAGTTGACGTTTCACCCGGTAGGTCTGCGGCGGCAACAACGGCTTCTGTAGGCGGCGGGGCAGCGGTGGGATGCGGCGCGGCAGTAGGTGTAGGCCGATTGGCTTCGGCGAGGGCTTCGGCGGGGGCGTCCAGCGGCAGAATGAGGGCCTGCCCAATCGAGAGCAAGTCGGCGTCGGCCAGCCCGTTGACCGACTGCAACGTCGCCACATCTTCCCCGTAGAGCGCGGCAATGGCGCTCAACACTTCCCCCTCCTGCACCTCGTGAACGACCCAGAAGGGCGACGCGCCCTCCCACCCCACCGGCGGCGGAACCAGCAGCGATTCCCCGGCCCGCAAGATGAGCGAGCTGCCCAGCTCGTTCTGCAACTGGAGGGCCGCGATGGGCACCCCAAACTTGAGCGCCAGCCCTAGCAGCGTGTCCCCTGGCTGGATTTCGTAGGATGTCACCACAGCCGGCGCGACTGCTGCTTCTGCCGACGCACCGGCCGGGGCGCTTTCCGTGGCCGCGAGAGCGCCGGCGTCAGCGGGGGCAACCGGCGTCAAGGCGCGGCTGCTCACCGGCGTAAACGTCGCCACCGAGACCAGCGGACTGCCCACGCCCGGCGTCGGCGTAAGCGGCGGCGTCACGGCCGGCGCCGCACACGCTGCCAACAGCAACAATCCCAATCCCCCATACCATCCCGCTACGCTATGTCGTCTTGCCATTATGCTTCACTCCCTTACGCGAGGTGCCCTCATTATCCCATAAAACGCAAAGACCCTAAAGGTCTTTTGAACCTTTAGGGTCTTTGCCATAAACCAACGGTTAGGGCGCGTTACGCATCACCAACGGCAAGAAGACAAGTCGTTGCGCCGGCCCGCTTACCGTGATCGTGAAGGGCTGCAATACCGTCAATCCGCCGCCATCACGCGCTTCCAGCGTCACGGGATGCTCGCCGAGATCGGCGGCGGAAGGCGTCCCGCTCAACGTCGCCGTCGCGCCGGTCCCCGCCAACATCAACCAGGCCGGCTTGACGGTCGCGGTGATGATCGTCACTGCGTCGTTCAGGTCTGGATCCGCCGTATGGATCGAGTATGCGTACACGGCGGTCGCTGTGGCGGACGTGATGGGCGTGCTCATGAAGTAGGGCGCGTCGTTGTCAGCGGTCACGATGATGGTAATGGTCGCCGTCGCCGTCAACTCGCCGTCGCTCACGATCACCCGGAAGGGGTCTTGATACGTCGTGGTGCGGTTGCTTGGTATGTAAAGCCACGCACCGGTACTCTGCGTCAACGTCAGTGAGCCGTACAAAGTCGGTGTGGGAACCGTATAGGTCAACGTATCGTCGTTGGGATCGCTGGCCGACACCTGGCCGGTTAGCCGAGTATCTTCATCGGTGTTGACAGTGGCGTCGGAAGCCGTCGGCGGTTGGTTCACCGCCCCCACGTTGATGCGCACGGAAGCGATGTTGGAATAGGCCAGGCCATCGAAAACACGGTAGGTGAACGTGTCATATCCGGTGAAGCCGAGGGTCGGAGTGTAGGTGAACCCCCCGTCGGTTCGCAACGCGGCTTCGCCATAGAACGCCGCGCTGACCAGGTAAGCCGTGAGAGCGTCGCCGTCCGTATCTGAGTCGTTCGCCAGCACCCCCGGCGCAGACCGCAGCAGCACCGTGTCGGCGGGCGTGGTATAGTTATCATTCAGCGCCACCGGCGCGTGATTCACCGTCCCCACGTTGACTGTCACCCAGGCCGTGTCGGTCAGCAAACCATCGCTCACCGTATAGGTGAAGCCGTCCGTGCCGATGAAGCCAGTCGCCGGCGTGTACCGCACGAGGTTGCCCACAATGACCGCACGTCCGCCGCCCACCGCCGCGATGAACAGGGGATCGGTGTCCTGGTCGGCGTCGTTGGTCAACACCGCGATGTCTACCGGGGTATCCACCGCCGTGGTCGCCGTGTCGTCTCCGGCAACCGGCGCGTGGTTCTGAACGCCTACCGTCACCATCACCCACCCGGTGTCGGATAGGTCTCCGTCGCTCACCGTGTAGGTGAAGACTGCCGTGCCGCTGCCCGGCGTGTACAGCACGCGGTTGTTCTGGATCGTGGCGCTGCCCGACGTTGGCGTTCCTACGGAGGTCAGCGTCAACACGGCGCTATCCACATCGGTGTCATTCGCCAACACAGCGATCTCGCGTGGTACGCCGGCCGGTGTGCCTAGGGTATCATCCACAGCCACGGGCGCGTCGTTTACCGGCGTCACCGTCACCGTCACCCAGGCCGTGTCGGTGAACAGGCCGTCGCTCATGGTGTAGGTGAAGCTCTCCACGCCGTGGAAATTCTCTGCCGGGGTGTAGCGGACGAGGGCGCCCACGATGACGGTGCGCCCCTCCCCGCCCACCGCCGCGACGAACAGCGGATCGCCGTCCGGGTCAGTATCGTTATCCAACACTGGAATATCCACCGGTGTATCCTCGTCCGTCTCCGCCGCATCGGCCTCGGCCACCGGCGGGTCGTTGTCAATCCCGATGATCACGGTCGCCACATTGGAGTAGTCCGCTCCGTCGTAGGCGCGGTAGGTGAAGGTGTCCTGTCCGGTAAAGCCGACCGTCGGGGTGTAGACAAAGCTGCCATCCGGGCGCAGCGTTAACGCGCCATGCGCCACATCGCCCACCAGGGAGGCCGACAGCGGCGCGCCCTCGACGTCCGTGTCGTTCGCCAGCACGCCCGGCGCGGCGACGGACAGCGGCGTATCGGCGTCCGTGTTGTAGCCATCCGCGCGCGCCACCGGGGCGTCGTTCACCGACTCCACCGTCACCGTGACCCAGGCCGTGTCGGTCAGCAAACCGTCGCCCATGGTGTAGGTGAAGCTTTCGCTGCCGTAGAAGTTCGGCGCCGGTGTGTAGCGGATGAGCGCGTTGAAAATTACGGCGCGCCCGGCTCCGCCCACCGCCACGATGAACAGCGGATCGCCGTCCGGGTCCTCATCGTTGTCCAGTACAGGGATGTCCACCGGCGTGTCTTCCAAGGTCGTCGTGATGTCGCCCGTCGCCGTCGGTGCCTGGTTCGGCGCGCCCACATCCACTGTCACCAGGCCCTCATCCGACAAGTCGCCGTCGCTCACCGTATAGGTGAACGTCGCCAAACCATCGAAGCCGGTCGTTGGCGTGTACAACACTTGATTGCCCTGGATGGTCGCGCTGCCAGACGTGGGCGTTCCGACAGAGTCCAGCAGCAGCGAGTCGCCGTCCACATCGGTGTCATTCGTCAACACCGCAATCAGGCGTGGGGTGTTCAATGGCGTTCCGGCTATGTCGTCTTCCGCCACCGGCCCGTCGTTCACCGGCGTCACCGTCACTGTCACCCAGGCGGTTGCAGTGGCGCCACTGCCATCGCTCATGGTATAGGTAAAAGCGTCCGCGCCGTGGAAGTTCAAATTCGGCGTGTAGCGGACAGTGGTGGCGTTGGGTCTTGTCACGGCGCCGGACGTCGCCGCCCCGACCGCCGTGACCGACCACTGTGCCGAAGGATTGTCCACATCGGTGTCATTGGTCAACACGGCAATGTTAACCAGGACATCTTCTTCCGTCGTCGCCGTGTCATCCACCGCCGCCGGGGGATCGTTCACCGGGTTCACCGTGATGGTGATGCGGGCGCGCACAGGAAGAGCGCCATCGGTCACAACGTAGGTGAAGACGGCTGTGCCGTTGAAATTCAAGGTGGGGGTGTACGTGACGAAAGCGCCCGACCACGTCGCCACGCCCTGCGTGACACCCTCCAGTCCGGTAATGGTCAAGCTATCCCCGTTCACATCGCGGTCGTTGGTCAGCACGTTCACCGTCACCGGCACGTCTTCCGAGGTGGTCGCCGTGTCATTCCCGGCCACCGGCGCGACATTGAGCACGGTCAAGGTAACGTCATCTTGATTGTTCGACGAGACGTCGTCATAGATAGCACCGGTCACACGCGCGGTGTTGAGAAGACTGGTGTTACCAGCCACGCCGGTGCGGAGGGAGGCGATAATCACGATTTCACCGCCGGTGTGCGGCGACACGTCCCCAACCTCCCACACGTAGCGGGTCCCGTTCACCGGGGTCAAAGGCGGCGTACTGGTCACGTTGGCGCTGATGATGTCGGTAGACAACAGGTCGGTGATGACGACGCCGGAAGCGACGCTAGGCCCGGCGTTGAAGTAGGTCAGGGTATAGGTCAGGGGTTGTCCCGGCGACAGCGAGGCAGGCGTACCCACTTTGACGACAGAGAGATCAGCCGCCATACGGGACAGAGAGGTCAGGGTGTAAATGTCTGTCAGGCCCAGCGCCGTCGTGACACTGGCGGTGTTGGTCAGCCAGCCGCTGTAGTCAGAGGCAACCTGCACCACTAACGTTTGCGACCAGACATCCTGGGGATAGAGGTAGACCGCCCACGTTTCCACCCCACCCGGCGTGACATGAGCAGGCAAGATATCACGGATGTAGGCCCGGTACGCCACCAAACCGGTATTTGTAACCCAGAGGGTGTAGGTAATCGGCCTACCGGCCACCACATCGGTCGGTATAAGGTGCTTGGTCAGTTCCAGGCCGGCCGGATATTCGTCGGCGCCCAGGTCGGAAGCGTCACCAATCGGGCGCGACTCATAATCCATGTCCACGGGCAGCGCCAACACACCACGGTCAATGGCCGCGGAGGGGGAGCCGATGTGATAGTCGTACGCGGGCGGGGCCACAAACTCCGGCGCGCCGGTGTAACTCTGCACGTTATTGAAGGCGCCAGCGCCGCCGGTGTCTTGTGTGTTATTCCACAGCGTCGCCGTCAGATTCACGGCGCTGCCAGATGTGGCGGTGATGCCAACGGTGTGGCTGACCAGGACAGTGTTAGTGAACGCAGCGGTACTGTTGCCGGTCAAATACAAGCCGCTGGCGCCGGTGTTCTCGGCCCAAGTGGTATGCACCCCCAACAACGCCGCCTGCGTCCCGTAAGCGCCGCCGCCCTGCGTACCACTGTTCTGCGCGATGACGGCATTGTATAGGCGCGCCGCCCCAGAAGCGACGTACAAACCGCCGCCATACGTTCCCACATTCGACGCCAGAAGACTTTGGCTCAACGTGACCGTGCCGGTGATGACGTAGATACCGCCGCCCGCGTCGCCGGAGGCAGCGCCGCCCAGCCCGGCGGCGTTCCCGTCAACAAGCGTCAGGTCGCGGACAACCGAGGCAATGTTTCCAGTCACGTAGATGACCCGTCCACGGTCTTTAGCGGCCAACGTCGTCGGCTGCGTTACGGGGTAGGCGGTGGTGAAGTTGGTGGAGGTGTATCCACCTTGCAGGGTCAGGGTGCGGGTCAAGTAGGCAATCTGTGAGACCACGCCGGTCGCAGTCAGATCGCGGCGGGGTTGCGCCGTAACGCCGGTACAGTATCCAGCGATTTTGATGACATCGGTGACGTGGTCGCCGGCATTGATCGCGTCCTGAACGCGCACGTAGTCGGTGGGAGAGTCGTTCAGGCGCACCCAGCAGGTGCGGTATTCATCCGCGCCCAGGTCCGGGGAAGCGCCGCGCGTCAGGCCGTCTATATCCAGCACTACATCGGTGGCTACGCCGCGATCGATCGCAGCCGAGGTCTCGGCAAGGTGATAATCCATCTGGGCAGGGGCCACGAAAGCCGGATCGCCGTAGTAGTTGGTAGTGGAAATGACAGTTCCGACGCTATCCCGCCCATTGGCCCAGCCGTCGCTGCCCCATAACGTGGCGATCAACGCCGCCGAGCTGCCGGTTGACGCCGTCACCCCCACGGTGTGCTGGACGATGATGGTATTGGTTAACCAAGCCGTGCTGGAACCGGTCAACAGCAATCCGCTACCATCCCCGCCGGTGTTGGTCGCCAGGGTGAGATGTTTGAAGTGGGGTGCGGAACCCTGGACGTACACGCCGCTGCCCTGCGCGGAGGCGGTGTTGTGGGCGATTACGGTGTTGATAAGGGTGGCGTTGCTGTTGGAGTCCAGGTAGAGGCCGCCGCCGCGCGTCACGGTGTTGGAAATAAAGGTATTCCGTTCCAACGTCACCGGACTCTGGTAGAGATAGAGGCCCCCGCCGGAGACCGCAGAGTTATTGCGCACCATGTTCGCTTCAAAGACCAGCGCAGTAACGCCGGCAAGATAGCCTGCGCCGCCGCTGGCACTCGCGCTATTGGCTTCCCAGGTATTGTTGCGCAAGGTCGCAGCGCCGCCAGCAAGATAGAATCCGCCGCCGGAAACCGCAGAGTTATTGCGCACCGTGCTCCGCAATACCGTCACCTGACCGTTATTCTCCGCATAGAGGCCCGCGCCCTGGGTTGCCGTGTTATCAGCAATGACGCTGTCCTGCACCAGCAGGGCGGCATTATTGACGTAGACACCACCGCCGGTACCGGCAGCATTTTCCTGGACAGTGACATCGTGCAAGGTGAGGGTGGCCCCATCATTGACGTAGACGCCGCCGCCGGCGTTACCGCCGCCGCCCGCGCTCCCATTGCCGCCCAGAATGGTCAAGCCGGCAAGCGTCACGCTGGCCCCGTCGGTGACGTACAGCACGCGGCCCAGGTCGCGTGCGCCCAACGTGGTGGGATAGAGGGAGGCATCCGGGTTGAGCCATTCGGTGAGAGTGTATCCCCCTTGAATGGTCAGGGACTTGTTGAGATAGGCCGTCTGCATTGTGCCGCCCACATTTCTGGCTACGGAACACATTCCGGCGACTTTAATCAAGTCGGTGGACTGGGTGCTCGCATCCACAGCGTCTTGAATGGCGGTGTAGAGGGTGTCAGCGTTATTCAACTTGGCGAAGCAGGCGCCGGCGTATTCATCCGCTCCAATATCATATTCCCCATACTGAGGTCGCGCCTCGCCGTCCATATCGGCAATCACGCCGCTGTCCACGCCGGCATTAAAAGCAGGTGAATTGAGGGTGATGTGATAATCGCCGCCGTCCGCATCCACAAAGGCCGGGTCGGCAAAGTAGTCGTAATTGGTGACGACGGCGCCGTCCCAATCCTGGGTATTGCCCCACCATAACGTCCCATTCAAGGTGGCGAGATTGCCGGACGTCACGGTAACACCAACCGTCTGGTTCATGATGATCGTGTTCGTGAAGATGGGAAAAGCATAAGAACTGGAAGACCTGATTAAGTGGATCCCGCTGCCATCTCCACCCGTGTTGCCAACCAGAGTAGTGTGCTGAACCCGAGCGGCGCCGGCTTCGAGGTACATCCCACTGCCTCGGCTCTGCGCCATGTTTCCCACCACCAGGTTGTTCGTCAACAGCGCATTGCTGCGATACAACCACAAACCACCCCCGTAATTTGCCGTATTCGTCAGGAATTGATTCGCATTCAATCGGGCCGTATTGGCCGTATAAACGGCGGCGCCGCCGCCCTTGTCTGTAGCAAGGTTAAAGGCAAGGGTGTTGTACTCCACCACGCCGCCGGGGGTGTTGTTTAAGTAAAGCCCGCCCCCAGCGGTCGCCCGGTTGGTATAAACCTCATTGCCAAAGAACGACGCCGAGCTGCTGGAACCGATAAAGATACCGCCGCCGTACGTTGCCGCCTGGTTATAGGCTATCGTGTTATCATTCACCTGCCCACCGGCGCCCACAAAGTGCAAGCCGCCGCCGTGGTTATTGGAGGTATTTGAAACGATCTGATTGTGGGTCAACACTGGCCGGCTACCCGTCACATAGAGGCCGCCGCCGCCATTGGAACCGCCGGCATACAGATTTTGGCGAATCACATTGTCGGTCACTCGCACACCGTTACTATCCCTTATCATCAACCCGCCGCCGGCGGTCGAAGCGGTGTTTGAGAACACCAGGTTCAATGTAAAGGTAAAAGTGTTAACCGTATCGAAATACGCTCCGCCGCCGTAAGGCGCTGTATTCACCGTCAGGGTATTATTAACCGCATCCCCACCCCTGGGCGACAGAACATACAATCCCCCGCCGCCATAGCTGGCGCTGGTGGCGTTATTACCACTGAAGAAGTTAGTGTCCACGGATAGCAGGCTGCTTAGCAGGGCCAAGCCTCCGCCGCCCCGCGCCGTGTTCGTCAAGAAATCGTTGGCCCGAATGGTCAAAGCACTGGCGTTGGTCACATACATAGCCCCCCCGCGCCCACTGGGAGCTGCATTTAATATCCAGGTATTCGTCAGTACCCGACCACCGGTAGGATAAGAAAAAAGTGCGCCGCCGCCGTTGACGACAGAACGATTCTGGGTCAGGGTATTGTGTTCTACAACCACCGTACCTCTTTCCAGAAGCAATCCACCGCCGCCGACTTTTTCATTGGCGTAGTTAGCGGTAAAGGTGTTGCTAAAGACCTCCGAAAGCGTTGATTTTAAGTAGGCGCCGCCGCCCATCTTGGCGGTGTTGGACACGAATGCGTTAGCCGTTAAACGCACCCAGTTATAACTATCTATATAGGCGCCGCCGCCGCCATTGGCGGATATATTCCACTCAAAATGGTTCGCGGTCAAAGTCATAGTAGTCACTCTGGCCGCATAGAGACCGCCGCCATGGGAAGGCGTCGCACCGTTCCCCACAAAGCGGTTATTCTCCACCATGGCCTCGGCCTCATACAGGGAGGCGCCGCCGCCATAATTGGCAGTATTGGAGATAAAATCATTCGTCGAAAGCGCCAGATGGCCGCTCAACGCATAGATACCGCCGCCGCCATATGTAGACCCCAGGCCCCAGGCCTGATTTTGCAAGAAATCGTTGGCAGTTACCTGCCCCTGGCTGTTGTCGAAGTAAAGTCCCGCCCCACGAAACGCGGTATTAGAGACCACGGAGGCCGCCGTCGCTGTCACAGTGCTGGTGAAGAAATATGCGCCGCCGCCCAAATAGGCCGTATTGGCCTCGAAGGCCACCGCGTCCGTCAACGTCAGCGACTTGCCCCACACGTACAGCCCACCGCCGGCGCCGCTGGCGACGTTGGCGCGGTTTGCCGCAATCCGTCCCTGCCGTAACCAGGCGACGGTGTCTTTCAAATAGAGGCCGCCGCCATCGGTGCCGGCGGTGTTAGAAAGTATTTCATTTCCCTCCAGGGTCGCCTTCTGGACTGTGTAAAGGGCCAATCCGCCGCCGTAAGTGTCCGCCGTGTTACTAAACACTTCGCTATGGCGTAACGTCAACGTGCCAGTCACATAAACGCCGCCGCCCTGGTTAGCCAGATTTTGGTAAATCCTCACCTCATTCATAGTCAGTTGAACGTTGCCGGCATAAATGCCGCCGCCATAACTGTTCACGCTGCCACTTTGTCCGGCATCGCCATTGAGCAGATGCAGATTCTCCAACGTGACACTGAAACCACTGGACACATACAGCACCCGCCCGTCGCCTCGCGCATCCAGCAGAGTGGTCTGTGTCGCATAAGTAGTATTCCAGTCTACGTCGCCCGGCAGATACCCTCCCCGCAGCGTCAGGGTCTTGCTGATGTGCCCTACCTGCATCAGCCCATAACGCTCGGTCACATCGGAGCAGTATCCGGCAATCTTGACCTCGCTACCCGAAGCCGCCGCATCAATCCCCTGCTGCACGTTGTCATACGTCACGCCATTCGCCCGGACCCAACAATCATCGGGCACAATGCCGATGGCATCCGCAGCAGGCTCGGAGAGCCGCGTGTGGGTCAGCACCACATGGTTGAACAACTCCACCCCGGTCGTTACGGTTGGGGCTACGGTTGCCGGAATGGTGAAGGTGACTTTCTGCCCCGCTCCAATATCAAAATTGCGCGCCACCAATGTCTGCCCGACAACCGACAGGCTCATCGGTTGCGCCGGCAAGATACTCACGTCCCCCGGCACAAAAACCAGGCCGGGGTCCAGTATATCTGTCATCACCGCCGTATTGGTGATCGCCCCCAGGTTACTGCGAATCACGACCGTATACGTGATCCGTTCTCCAGCGCGCGGCGTCAGCGCGTTCACCGTCTTGTCAATCAAGAACGCCGGCCTGGCATACCGCACGGCCACATTCTGTAAAGGAGCATCCCCATAATAATATTGCAGGCCCTTGACGCCATCCTGATCTTCAATACCGGCAGAGGCATTCGATGAATCGGTATTGACCGAGAGATAATGTACTTCCACCCACTCGCGGCTCTGAATCAGTTTGATCTGGAAAGTGCTGGTGTAGGCAGCTACATTTCTACGCGGTACATCGGTATATTGCACGATAAACTCTCTGGGCGTCGTGTCAGTTGTCGTGTAATGGACGGTGGCGCTCGAAGGAGTATAGCCGGTGGGGTCCAAGTCCACCCACCAGCCGGCTGCAATGCCATTGGGCGTCCCCGCCGCCGGGATGCCCTCCGGGCTGTCGTCGCCCCCCTGACCAGGTTTCAAGGCTATAAAACCATCTGCGCCCACGCTCGCCGTGATATAGTCCCGGTCGTAGAAGTTAAACGTGAAATTGATCGGCACATCTATGGCAGAATCTTCCCCGGCAGCCGTATTGGGGAAGGTCAGTTTGATCCCCGAACTACGAATATCGGTGAAATTAAAAGCAGGGCCTCCCGGCTGGTAACTATCGGTAATGAGATAATCCAGGTTAGCAGCTTCTCCCAAGGTATAGTACCACCCATCCAACAAGACCGGTGTGTCTTTAAAGATCACCCGATCCCCCACAATGTAGCTGGAACTTTGAATGCTTTGGAAGCGCTTACTGGGAGATTCACGTCCCAACAAGACATAAATCCCCGACGGTTCCTCCACAATGCCAGCATCGCTAAAATCAAACGTGAGCGTGACTTTGCCCCCATTACTGCCAACGTCCGAAATGTCAACATACCAGTTCCGGTTCCAACGCGACTGCACACCGGCAGGAAGAAGGGCGTTGTTGACAAAGTTATTCCCCGCTATGTGCCCAATCAGCATGTAGTCCCCGTTGTTCTGCAAGAAACCACTGTCCTGCAACGTCAAACCACCCGAACTGGCTAACGTGTGGGTTCCATTCGCTTCGCGTCCAATGCCGGCGACATTGGTGTTAAACCCTTTCGTGATGTTATACTTGACCGCCGCACTATTCAACGTAATCCCATACTTAGCAGCCAGGTAATTCTCGACGATGATGCGCTGTGCGCTGTTCAACGTCGTCGTATAAATGATGATTTCGGCAATTTCCCCCGCGTGAAACGCATCAGGCGCCACATCGGGATAGCTGGCGCTGTTGCCATTGCGCCGCGCGCCAATGTCCAGCGGCACAGCCTCAGTGGCATAGTCGCCGGTCGCCAACCAGCCGCTGCCCACGGTAGCTAAAGACACAGCCGCACCATTTTTGTAGATCGCTAGACTGTTGAGTGGGGCAGTTCCCGATGTCAAAACCAGGGTGCTCATCAACGTCAAAGCATTGTTGGTGATCGTGTCCTGCGCCGCCACCGTGGCATTGCCATCGCCCCGGTGCAAGCCGAAATTTCCCCACTGACTCGTATTTCCCACGGTATACCCCAACTCAAAGTTCTCATCCGTATTCACCCCGTATGAAGCCCCGTGATTGACCAACACCGCCGTCTCGCTATAGTTGCTGGTGTTGAAAACCACGATCGCCGACAGGCCGGCGCTGGGGTTAGTAAAAAGTTGAACCACCTGCGTGGAACTCAAAATCGCCGTATCAAATTCCAGGCGTGAAGTCGTGCGGTACACAGGTTGGTATTCCGTATCACTTTGCCGCACCATCTCACCATGGCCGCTCTGATCGACCCAGCACGCCACCAGTCCGCCGGTGCTCGCCAACGTCGTGCAATCGAAATCGGCATACACCCCCGCGTCGGTGCGAAACCACCAACGCAACGCGGAGGCGCCATCCGTCTCGCCCACCCCGCCCGGCCCGTCGCCGGGAGAGGCCGCAGCAAGAGGCATCACAGGGCCGCACAACATTAACAATACTACGAGCAGCCCGGCCATAAGGCCCATCCTGACCACCCTCAATCGCTTATGTGAATAATCTACCACTTTCATCTTGGATCCTCCTGATTATGTTCCGACAATGCCAACAACAAAGGGGTGACGATCTGGAGAAAGGCAACAGCAGTGACGCAGGTAAAAGCTCGGTTAACCTATTCTGATTATACTCAGTTCTACGCAAAAAACCAAAAACTAACCGATTGCTTTTCCCTGAAACCGGCCTACAATGCACCTCTATGGCATCTCGCAAACACGTCACCATCTACACGGACGGCAGCGCGCTAGGTAACCCCGGCCCCGGCGGTTACGGCGCGATTCTAATCTACGGCGCACACCGCCGCGAGCTATCCGGCGGATTCCGCCGCACCACCAACAACCGTATGGAAATCCTCGCCGCCATCGAAGCGCTGCGCGCGCTCCACGAGCCGTGCGCCGTCACCCTCCACACCGACTCGCAATACCTGGTCAACGCCATCGAGAAAGGCTGGGTGCGCCGCTGGCAGAAAAACGGCTGGCGGCGCAACGCCCAAGAGATGGCCCTCAACGTAGACCTCTGGGAACAATTGCTGCCCCTACTCGCCCAGCACCAGGTCAAATTCGTCTGGGTGCGCGGCCACGTCGGCAACCCCGAAAACGAACGCTGCGACGAACTGGCCCGCACCGCCGCCCAACGCCGCGACCTGCCGGCCGATACGGTCTATGAAAAATTATGACGGAGAAATCAAAAATAAGAAATAGGAAATCAGTAATGGGAAAACATCCTGACGCACATCTTGGTCAACAGATTGAACAAATTAAGCAGATTCTCGATCCTATCATTCCGTAAATCTTGCTATTCTTTGAGGAGTTTAGCTATGACCAACCTGGAATCCTACCGCAAATTCTTGAAGGCCGATACCTGGGAAGACTGGGAGCACACCCAGAGCGACCAGGGAAAAGGCATCGCCGCGCCGCCGCTGCAAAAATCCTACCCGGCGGACGCGCCCCTGCTTGACCTGATTCCGCCCGCCGACTTCACGGTCGGGGACATGCCCCTCCGCGAAGCCATCGCCCGCCGCAAGAGCCGCCGCCGGTTCAGCGACGCGCCTATGACCCTGGAAGAGCTTTCGTTCCTGCTGTGGGCTGCGCAGGGCGTGCAAGAAATCTGGCGCGGAGGCATTGCCGCGCGCCGCACCGTGCCCTCGGCCGGTTCGCGCCATCCCTTCGAGACGTACCTGCTCATACACCACGTCACCGGCCTGACGCCGGGCGTCTACCGCTACCTGGCCCTGGAGCACAAACTGCTCTTTTTACGCCCCCTGCCGCCCCTGGAAGACGCCGTCGCCGCCTTCTCCGGGCAGAGATTCGTTGCCCACTGCGCCGTCACCTTCATCTGGGCTGTGATCCCGTACCGCACGGAATGGCGCTACGATATCGTCGCCCACAAGGTCATCGCGGTGGACGCCGGACACGTCTGCCAGAACCTCTACCTGGCCTGCGAAGCGATTGACGCGGGGACGTGCGCCATCGGCGCGTACAATCAAAAAGCACTGGATGCCCTGCTCGATCTCGACGGCGTCGAGGAATTTGCCGTTTACGTCGCCCCGGTTGGTAAAATGGCCGAGTGAAGGCTACCTGTGACAAATCAGCCCCCACCGACTGGTGGGGGCTTTCTGTATACTACGCAACTGCGTTCCAAAATCCAAAATCCAACATCGAGAATCACGCCACCGTCACGTCCGCGCACAAATACACGTCCTGGATCGCGTTGAGAATCTCCACGCCCTGCGCCATCGGCTTCTGGAACGCTTTGCGCCCGCTGATGAGGCCCGTGCCGCCCGCGCGCTTGTTGATGACCGCCGTGCGCACCGCGTCCGCCAGATCGTTCTTGCCCGACGCGCCGCCGGAGTTGATCAGGCCTGACCGTCCCATGTAGCAGTTCACCACCTGGTAGCGGCACAGGTCAATGGGATGGTCGCTGCACAACTGCGTGTACATCCGCTCGTCCAGCTTGCCGTACCCCGAAGCCCCCATCGCCATCGCCTTGTAGCCGCCGTTATTCTCCGGCAACTTCTGCTTGATGATGTCCGCCTCGATGGTCACGCCCAGGTGGTTCGCCTGCCCGGTCAAATCCGCGCTGACGTGGTAATCCTTATCCTTCTTGAACGCCGGGTTGCGCAGGTAGCACCACAGCACCGTCGCCATCCCCAACTCGTGCGCCATTTGGAACGCCTCGCTGACCTCTACGATCTGGCGGGTGGATTCGTCCGACCCGAAGTAAATCGTCGCGCCCACTGCGACCGCGCCCATATCCCACGCCTGCTCGACCTGCGCAAAGAAAACCTGGTCGAACTTGTTGGGGTAGGTCAGCAGCTCGTTATGGTTGAACTTGAGGATGAAGGGAATCTTGTGCGCGTACTTGCGCGCCACCGCCCCCAGCACCCCCAGCGTCGAGGCGACCGCGTTGCAGCCGCCCTCAATCGCCAACTTGACGATGTTCTCCGGGTCAAAGTAGATCGGGTTGGCCGCAAACGACGCGCCGGCGGAGTGCTCAATCCCCTGATCCACCGGCAAAATCGAGAGATACCCCGTGCCGGACAGCCGCCCGTGATTGAACAACTGCCCCAGACTGCGGAGCACTTGCGTGGGACGGTCGCTCAACGTCACCACCCGATCCAGAAAATCCGGCCCCGGCAGATGCAAGTGGGCTTTATCTACCGTCTTGCACTCATGCGCCAACAACAACTCGGCGTCGCCGCCCAATAACGTCGTGATCTCCTGAATAGCCAATGCCATAATCACCTCCTCCTCTGAAAATAAAGACTGTTTCACGCAAAGGCGCAAAGGCGCAAAGTAAAAAACGAGAACTTGGCGAGCCTGGCGTCTTTGCGTGAAATTTTCATCCAACCGCTGGTGAACGTCAGTTAATGATGAATTCCCTTGAAAATAGCGAATAGCAAATAGCGAATAGCAAAATCTCTGCGTCTCTGCGTCTCTGCGGTGAAAATTTTCATCTCACCGCTGGTGAACCGCCGGTTAATGATGAATTCCTCTGAAAATAGCCACAGAGCACACCGAGTTCGCAGAGAAATCCCTTTGTGTCCTTCGTGTCCTTGGTGGTGAAAATGTTCATCCAATCTGATTACTGACAACCGATTCCCAATTTCCGCTCCCCATCACTTTTATGATAGTCCCAAATAGCGCCAGATGCAACCCCAGTAAGAGGTGGCGGGGCGTTTCACAAAAAGGCAACCTGGCCTCTGCGCATCAGATGCGGCTGAAGCCGCGAATTGAGAGGGGATTTTTCACCGCCGCTCTGAAAATACGCCAAAGGGCTGGAGCGTTACGTAATTTGCATACAGGTATGGAATAGGTATACTCAAAGGAAGAAATCATCCATGAGGAGTCTCTGATGCCCACCCTCCAACTCAAACCGACCCACAAGGTCGTCAAAGCCTATTACGACGAGTTGCACACCCTGCAACAACTGGCCCTCTTCACCGAAGGCGCGGTGTCTCCGGCGTTTGCGGCATTGTTGCGGCATTGCGCGTCGCAGTGCGGCTGGACGCTGGCCGAACAATTCACGCTGAAAGTCAAAGGCCGCGCGATCCGCGTAGACGGCGCACTGGTGGATGCTTTCAAGCTCGTCCACGGCCTCTGGGAAGCAAAGGATACCCACGACGACCTGGAACGCGAAGTCGAGAAGAAGTTCAAGGCCGGGTATCCGCAGGCCAACATCCTGTTCCAGGCCCCCGACCGCGCCATCCTGTGGCAAGACGGCTACGAAGTTCTCAAGGCCGACCTCACCCAGCCGGCGGCGCTGGTGGAAGTCTTGCAGCAGTTCTTCGCCTACCAGCCCCCGGCGTATGAGCAATGGGAGCAGGCCGTCGCCGAGTTCAAAGTCAAGACGCCGGATTTGGCGAGCGGTTTGCTGGCTCTGATCCGCGCCGAATATCGCACCAACCTGCGCTTCATCCGCGCCTTCGACGACTTCGCCGCCCTCTGCCGCCAGACGTTGAACCCCAATATCGCCCTCCCGGCGGTCGAAGAAATGCTGATTCAACACCTCCTCACCGAGCGTATCTTCCGCAAAGTGTTCGACAACCCCGACTTTGTGGAGCGCAACATCATCGCCCGTGAGATTGAAGGCGTCATCCAGGCGTTGACCTCGCAGCAGTTCAGCCGCCACAACTTCCTCAAGCCGCTGGATCGCTTCTACGGCGCGATTGAGACGACGGCGGCGACGATTGAGGACTACGCCGAAAAGCAGGGCTTCCTCAACACGGTGTACGAGCAGTTCTTCCAGGGCTTCTCGGTGAAAGTGGCCGACACGCACGGCATCGTCTACACCCCGCAGCCCATCGTGGACTTCATGGTGCGCTCGGTTGAGGACATCCTGCGCCGCGAGTTTGGCCGCTCTCTGTCGGATGAGGGCGTCCACATCCTCGACCCGTTTGTGGGGACGGGCAACTTCATCCTGCGGGTGATGCGGGAAATCCGCCGCTCGCAATTGCCGCACAAATACGCCCACGAACTGCACTGCAACGAGGTGATGCTGCTGCCCTACTACATCGCCGCGATGAACATCGAGCACACCTACTACGAGTTGACCGGGCAGTACCAACCGTTTGAGGGTCTGTGCCTGGTGGACACCTTCGAGTTGGCGGAAGAACGGCAGCTTGGCTTGTTCGCCGAGGCCAACACTGAGCGTGTCGCCCGGCAGAAAGCCGCGCCGATTTTCGTTGTTATCGGCAACCCACCCTACAACGCCCACCAGGTCAACGAGAATGACAACAGTAAGAACCGCAAATATGAAAAGATGGATCGGCGCGTAGCTGAGACCTACGCGGCGGATTCACAGGCGACGAACAAGAATGCACTCTCTGACCCCTATGTGAAGGCATTTCGTTGGGCCACTGACCGTATCAGTGATGAGGGGATCGTGGCGTTTGTGACGAACAATGGCTTTTTGGATGGCCTTGCGTTTGACGGGATGCGCAAGTATTTGGAGCAAGATTTCGACACCATCTACATCTTGGACTTAGGCGGCAACGTCCGCAAGAACCCCAAACTTTCCGGCACAACCCATAACGTGTTCGGGATTCAAGTGGGAGTAAGCATCAATATTCTGGTAAAGCACAAACAATCCACCAGTGCAAATACGGCGGTTTATTATGCCCGTGTTGGTGAAGATTGGCGCAAAGAAGCAAAATACGAGTTCCTGGCAGAAAAACAGCATATCAGGAACGTCGAGTGGCGCGAGATTGAACCTGATGCCCGCCATATCTGGCTAACCGAGGGCTTGCAAGATGAGTTTGAGATGTTTTTGCCGATGGGATCGAAAGCAGCGAAAGCTGGTGAGGGAAATGCGATCTTTGACAACTACGGGCGCGGAGTGGCGACTTGTCGGGACACTTGGGCCTACAACTTTGATCGTCAGGCATTGATGCAAAATATCCAACAAATGATTGAGATGTACAATGACCACGTCGCGCGCTGGCAACGATTGACGAACAAAGTGTCGGTGGACGAGTTTGTGGATAATGATGTGACTCGGATCAGTTGGTCAGAAAGCCTGAAAAACTACTTAACACGGCAAGTTTTTGTTGGCTATGATACAGCAAAAGTGCGGCGTTCCTTATATCGTCCTTTTACTGCATCGTATGTTTACTTTGACCAATATTTTACAGAGCGACGTTATCAGTTCCCTTCTTTTCTTCCCACCACAGAAACGGAAGCCGAAAATCTTGTAATTTGTGTTGGCGGATATGGGCGTAAGGCATTTGCTGTGTTAATGACCAGCCACATTCCTGATTTGAACTTTTATGGTGATCCACAACAATCTTTTCCCTTCTACACCTACGCCGAAGACGGCAGCGCCCGCCGCGAAAACATCACCGACTGGGCGCTAACCCAATTCCGCGCCCACTACCTCACCCCCTCACCCACTCACC